>DYLC01000020.1 GCA_020722285.1 Desulfobulbus propionicus
GCTGTGCTGAGCAGTTACGTTCGGCGTAACTATCCTGTACTGTAACTATCCAGCAGTGCCCCAGATGCAAGGAAGAGGCATGCGAAGTGTGCTGCCTGCACATGAGCAGGCCGATGACACAGCAGATGGGGCGCTGCTGGATAGTTACGAAAGACTTAGCCATGTTTGACGCACTACGCTTTCCATGTTTGTACAAGCCCTCTTGAGCGCATACTTTTGTCCTACAAGATAGACCTTTTGCTCTGCCCTTGTGATGGCAGTGTAAAGCCACTTGTTGTTGAGCATGATGAAGTGGGAGGTCGTCAGTGGGATTACAACGATTTTATACTGACTTCCCTGGGCCTTGTGGACTGTAAGGGCATAGGCAAGCTCAAGGATGTCGCCAAGCATGTCAAACTGGTAGGCAACTACAAACCGTTCAGGATAAACCACATAAACCTCCTCTGCCTCCATGTCCATTCCTATAACGAGTCCGATGCTTCCATTGTATATGCGTCTGAACTCAGCGGCCTTGAATGCTTTCCTGTTTGATACAAAGTCATCCCAGGTCATTACTGGCATGTCTTTGTTTTGAAGGTGGACGACCTTATCATTCAGACGAAATATGAAACCACCTTTTTCCACAGAGGGTTTTGAGGTGTCAGGGTTCAGGACGGCCTGAAGGGAGGTGTTAAGGGCCTCTGTGCCGAGCAATCCGATTCTCATGGGGGTAAGGGTCTGAAAGTCCCATGATGGATGAGTTAGCGTGGTTGAGTATTCCCTGGCAAGCTGCTGGATGCGGTCAAGAATAGCCTGGCTGTTTATCTCTCTGAAGGCTTTGAGTTCATGCTCGGAGCACTGTTTTTTAAGCTTGAACAGGTTGTGAGGCTCTTGTTCCTCAAAGGCGAAGTCCTGCCAGCCGGTTTTGCCGATTTGTTCAGGCATTTTTCCTGTTCGTATCTCATTTGCGAAAAGGGCAAGCACACTGTCTTCGCTTTGACGATAGATGCGCATAAGCTGGATTACTGGTACGCAGTTACTGTGGATGATGTCTGAAAATACGTTTCCTGCTCCGATTGGCGGAAGCTGGGCAGGGTCGCCCACCATCAAAAGCAATGTGTCTGGCCTCAGCGCACGGGCAAGCCTGTAAAAAAGTTGAAGATTGACCATGGAGGATTCATCCAGCACAATGACTTTGTAGGGCAGGGGGTTTTCAATGCCATGTTCAAAGGTCCCTTCGCCTTGGTATTTTAACAGACTGTGGATGGTTGAGCTTTCAAAGCCTGTGGTTTTTCTGATTCTGGAGGCTGCCATGCCAGTAAAGGCGCAACATATCATCTCCTTTGCCGGGATGAATTTGTCAGATAAAAGCTGGAGGATTGCCTTGCATACTGTGGTTTTTCCTGTGCCGGCATAGCCTGCAAGGGCAAAAGCGAGTCTTGGTTCTGTTGCAACCTTGAAAATGATTTCCTTCTGCTCCTCTGAAAACTCCATGCCGTTAGCATCTTCAAATCCCTTTATAAAAAGGGCGGTTTCATCTTTGGAGATAAGCTTTCTCATCTGAACAGAACTGCGTTCAGTGAAGAAATCTCTGAGCCAGTCTTCCATATGTCTGTAGGCTGAAAGACCTATCCTGTCCTTGTCGGTTTTTATGAGCTGCTTCAGGGTGATCATTTTCTCCAGAGTATCTGGAAATATCTGGTGTATCTTTGTCTTGTTTTGAAGGTCAGATTCAGGCTCGCTCTGGCTTTCTATCACGTACAATCCTTCTGTAACGAGTTCTTCAAGTCTTGAGACAGTCAGATATGTATGGCCGTTTTCCTCTGCTTCCTGCAAAAGAAAATGGCTTATGGCTGCCTCGATTCTTACAGGAGAAAAGGCAGGCAGTCCTACTGACAAAGCAACCCTGTCAGCCGTCTTGAACCCTATTCCCCGCACTTCTGTGAGTCTGTACGGGTTCTCTTGAACGATTTCAAGGGCATTTCCCTCGAAATGGTTGTAGATGCGTATAAGAAGACCGGGGGAGATGTTGGCATTGTGTGATGCAAAGTACTCTGTCAGGTTCCTGAGATTTTTGTGTTTTTGCCAGGAGCGCTGGATCAATGAGAGTTTTTTTTCTTTTATTCCCTTTATATTGAGCAGTTTTTCAGGGTTGTCATTCAGGATGGATACGAGTTCCGTTTCTCCAAAACGGACGATGAGTTCCTTAGCAAGTTTTTCTCCAAGCCCTTTTACAACCTTGGAGAGAAAGAAGAGCAGCTCACTTCCTGTAGGCTTTGCATGCTGGAAGGCAAACTGTCTTCCGTATTTTGTGGCTGTCCATTCGCCGACAAATTGATAGTCCGCGCCTTCAAGGGCAGTGTTGCCTTCAAGGGCAGAGGTCATCTCAGGCACATAGCCTGTGGCAGTAAAGGCGTTGCCTCTCTCTGGCCTGACCTTGAGTACGGCAAAGCCTGATGCCTTGGATGCGTAGGTTACACGTTCGATTCTCCCTGAGAGGGTTTTTGTTGCCTCATGGCAGCTTTCATTTTCAGTCATTTTCAGTCATTTTCTGTAGGTTGCAACGCCTATTTTGCAATCATTGAACGCATTACATCCATTGCATTTTCAGCTTCATCAGCAATTTTGCCTATAAGTTCAACCATTCTGACGAGGAAATAGACATAAAACATATCTGTTGTATTTTTAAGTATTTTACCCTTGAGTGAATGAGCAAGAATATCTGTCTCATGTTCATGTTTACGCACTGCAATGATAGCGTCTTTAACTGTATCTCTAATCCTGATGTCGCCTGTCTGGAAATACGTCCTTGCCTGACGTATGATTTCAGGTAGCTCGTAAGTAATCTGGAGACATTTGTTGATCATTGTCATAAACTCCGCATGGAGATCAGTGGAAGTTTTCGCCTGATAATAAGAGAGCCATTCCATGAGGTCTTCTGCTGTATCAGCTATTGCATCCTGTTCATTGACGCAAAGAAACAGCTCGAACTTGTCTATTGGCATGATGAGCCCTTTTGGAAGATGGGCGCGGACATTTCTTTTGATCATGTCTGCGGCATGTTCAAGCTCCACTACCTCTTCAAAACTTCTCTGAAACATCCTTGTTTCTCCGTGCAGGTATGCTTCAAGTCCCCTTACAGTTGCCTCAATGCAGAGGTGAACCTGCATCGCATGGCGCTCAAGGCATTCGAGAGGTTGAGTCTTTTTCTTTATAGTCTCGCCCTCTTGACCAGCTATGGTGCCTGCTGGACATCCTCCTGGCAGGAATGCCTCTTCGCTCTCCTCTGCAACTGTTTTTGTTTCAGTCAGGTGTTTTACCAGCTTTCCTTCAATGAGGAAAATGACATCTTCAGAGATGTTGGTTGCAAGATCCGCAATGCGTTCCAGATTCAGGGCAAGGATAATACGAAATATACCGGATTTTATGTCATCCTTGTTCTTCAGCATGGCCTCGGTCTCTTCCTGTATGACAGTATCGTGAAGATTGTCAACCTCGCTGTCCTGTTTGCGGACATTGTGCGCAGTAGCTGAGTCTGCCAGCACAAATGCATTGATACTTTCTGCAAGCATCTTGAGCGAGAGGTTTGCCATGTCCTTAAGGCTTGGAGAGGACAGCACTATGACATCTGTTTCTTCGATGATTTTAATGACCTGCTCTGCAATGTTGACTGCGTGGTCGCCAACCCTTTCAAGCTGTTCCACTATTTCAAGGGCAGAAGTCAGAAAACGCAGGTCAATTGCCATGGGCTGCTGAAGAGCAAGATTGGTTATGACCAGTTCGTCTATGTTGTCTTCAAGTTGATCTATATAAGAGTCATTTTCAACAACAGATTTCGCAAGTCCTGCGTCCTGGTGATCCATTGCAATTATTGCACTTCTGACAGCCTCTTCCACCCTTGCAGACATCTCAAGTGTGAGATTTTTGATCTGTGCGATATCCTTTCTGAATCTGATAGTCATCTGCCTGTTCTCCTTATTCTGTGGCGTCGAATGCGTTTTTGATATGCTGTATTTCGTAAGTTCCATCTGGCTGCTGATGCATTGCAATCACATCAAAACGGAAATATTCTTTAACAGCATTCTTTTTCATAAGATACCATCGGGCAACATTCAATATCTTTTTCTGTTTCTTTATTGTTACAGCTTCCTGCGCAAGGCCAAACCTGAGATTTCGTCTTGATTTAACCTCCACAAAAATAATACGGTCATCCTTTTCTATTATTAAATCTATCTCTCCTAAATGGCAATAAAAATTTTTTTCAAGTATTGTATAGCCTGATTTTTGAAGAAAAGTTATTGCTGTTTCTTCGGCTATCCTGCCGATTTTTCTTTTATCAGGACGATCTGGATCAGGAGATATCATCAAGGTACCTGCTTGGACGTAATACAGCGCCTTGGGAGGTTTGAGGAAAGGGAGAAGCAATTTTTTTGACAGGGCCGAAAGAAAGACGGTGAATAGGTGTGATCCCGTTATTTTTAAGTGCGTTAATGTGAAAGGCAGTTGGATAGCCCTTGTGGGCTGCAAAGCCAAAATCAGGATATACTTTGTCCAATTCCAGCATTATTCTGTCCCTTGCAACCTTTGCAAGGATAGATGAAGCGGAAATTACAGGGCATTTTGCGTCGCCATCTACGATGGCGGCCTGATTGAACCCTGTAAGCGAAGGCAGTTGATTACCATCAATTAGCACAAGGTCAGGTCTGTGGGATAGACTTTTGATGGCCATTGCCATTGCCATGAGACTTGCCCTCAGGATGTTTTGAGCATCAATATCCTCGCTTGAGACCTCTGTAATGGAAAAGCAGAGGGCGTATTTTTGTATTTCATCAAAGAGCGCTTCCCGTTTTTTTGCTGAGATGGCTTTTGAATCCTTGACATTGGAAAGTATTTTGTGGGATGCTGGATTTGAAGGATCGAATATAACTGCTGCTGCAACTACAGGTCCTGCAAGACAGCCACGGCCTGCCTCGTCAACTCCTGCAATGAGGCGGCTGTCTATAGAGCTTTCTTTGCACAAGATATCCTCTTGGCGTTGATAACCCGGCAAAATGAGGCAGCCTTTACATGAGAAGGTAGGTTGCAGAGGCGCTTTGGCTTGCTTCTGAAGACGCCTCTGCAATAAAAAATTGCGTTTTAGCTTGCGCGGTCACAGATAGCGTGTCTTGCAGCCTTTCCTCTTAACGCCCGC
Organism: Desulfobulbus propionicus; assembly: GCA_020722285.1. Taxonomy (GTDB): domain Bacteria; phylum Desulfobacterota; class Dissulfuribacteria; order Dissulfuribacterales; family DYLC01; genus DYLC01. Next base: position 5,171 of record DYLC01000020.1, read on the forward strand.
AGATAGTAAAGCTTGGAGCTGTTGTGACGTCCCTTTGTCACCAGCTCTATCTTTTCTACTCTTGGGGAATGAACAGGAAATATACGTTCCACTCCTACGCCGAAAGAAAGCTTGCGTACTATGAATGTCTCGCTGAGACCGCTGCCCCTTCTGCTGATTACAACACCCTCAAACACCTGAATGCGTTCCTTTTCCTCTGTTTCCTTGATCTTGACATGTACGCGCACAGTATCTCCTGGCCTGAATTCAGGCACGTCCATGCGCATTTCCTCAACCTCAAGGCGTCTGATTATATTCATTTTAATCTCCTTTGTTATCATCCCCTAAAAGCCTGTCCAGTGTAATGGACACAGCGCTTCTGACAGAAAGATGATTGTATTCATTGTCAGCCATGATTGGCCGTAAAATTCCGTCTGTTTTTTCAAGCAGCTCAGGGCAAAAGCCATAAGCTGTGCCAAAAAGAAAAAGCGTATTCTTCTCTTTGATTTTTTGTCTTGCTGTTTTCCAGCTTATTTGTCCAGGCATTGCAGCGGCAGTGGTTGCATAGACAGCAGGTGCTGCCTGATGTCTTGTTGCAATCTGCCTGCGAACTGTTTCCAGGTCAGGCGCTATCCTGATAAGCTCAAAAGCCATCTTGCGCCATGGGTTTAAGACCCCTCCGCTACCTTCTCTCCAGTGTGCTACAAGCTCTCGTACAAATTCCTGCTGCTCTTCAAGAGGCGTTATAACATAGAAACCGGCAAGCTGGTAGGTGCATGCAAGTCTTGCCATGTCATGCAAATCCAGATTCGTGACTGCTGATACTATGGTATCGCCGGTTTTATTTTTTACAGGATAGTGAACGAGAGCTATGTAACTTGTTGTTTCCACTATCTAATTTTCCCAAGAAAGGCCATGTCTTCCTCGGTAAGTTGTGCTTGTTCAAGCAGTTCAGGCCTTTTGATTGCAGTCAGTTTTAATGCCTCTTCTCTGCGCCATTTCTGGATCCTTGCATGATCTCCTGACAATAAAACTTCCGGCACATTCAGTCCTCGAAAATGTCTTGGTCTTGTGTAATGAGGATGCTCAAGGAGCAGGTGTTCCTGTGAAAATGACTCTTCTTTTGAGGAAGACTCGCAGCCCAAAACCCCTTTGCACAATCTGCCAACGGCATCCACGACCACAAGCGCGGCAGCTTCACCACCAGACAGGACATAATCTCCAATAGAGAGCTCAAAATCTACATAAAGCTCTCGAACCCTCTCATCCACGCCCTCGTAGCGACCACAGATTAGACATATATGCTCAAAATTAGCCAGTTCACAGGCAAGTTTCTGATTGAATGTCACCCCTCTTGGGCTTAAAAGCACCACAAGTGGCTCGGGCGCCAGCGCACGTTGAGCCTCAAGTTTTATTTCATCCAGGGCATTGCAAAGAGGCTCTGGTTTCATAACCATGCCTGCACCGCCTCCAAATGGCCGGTCGTCTGTGGTGCGATGCCTGTCGTGGGTATAATCGCGCAGATTTCTGACAGCTACCTGCAATATGCCAGAGCAGATAGCCTTACTGATTACACCACAGTTTTGATTTTTTAATGACGAATCAAAAAAATCTTCAAAAATCGTCAGAATATCAAAGAACACGGCTTCACACTTTTAACTGTTATTTTTAGCACCCTTGGGCTTGTTTATTTCCAGCAACCCAGGCATAGGATTAACCACAATTTTTTTTGACGGCAGGTCTATTTGATCTATTACATTCTGTATTGCAGGGATCAGGTATTCCTCGTTATCTTTGCCTTGAACAATAAAAATGTCATGTGCGGATGTGGGCCAGATACCTTCAAGTACGCCGAGCTGTTCACCCGAAGTCAATAATACGTTCAATCCAATAATATCTTGACAGTAATATTCTCCTGCATTACAGGCAGGCAGCCGGTCTTTTTCTATCCACAATTGCCATCCGCTTATGGCTTCAGCCTGGTTGCGGTCCACTATTTCTCTGAAATCAAGAAGCAGTGAACCTGACTTGTGGAGGCTTTTTTTAAAAAGCGTAAGCTCCTGGGTTGAACCATTTGAACCAAAAGCCAGATATGTCTCACCGATGTTCAGGCTCTCACCGTCAAACCCGTTTGCCCACAATTGCCCCTTCAACCCATGTGGTTTCCCCAGATATCCAAGAAAAGCATGGTGTTTGTCCCGGTTATGACACGATTTCAATCGAGAATTTCAAGCACAGCTTTTTTCTTCTGTTTTACAGCAGCAGCAATCACAAGTGTCCTCAATGCCCTGGCAGTCTTGCCTTGTCTGCCAATGAGTTTACCCATGTCATTTTTGGCTACTTTGAGCTCAATTACAGTGATGTGTTCTCCCTCGACTTCATTGACAGTCACCTGATCAGGGTTGTCCACAAGCCCCTTGGCGATATAACTTACCAGTTCTTTCATTTGGCTAAAAGTCGCAGTCAGCTATGCAGCACTGTCAGCAGCAACAAGGCCGGTTTTTTTCAGGTAAGACTTTACGGTATCAGACGGCTGTGCCCCCTTGCTTAACCAGTAACTGATCCTCTCAGAGTTTACATCCCACTGTGCTGGCTCTTTCAAAGGATCATAATGGCCTAATATCTCAAGGAATTTGCTGTTTCGAGGCGACTCTGAGCATGCGGCTATTAATCTATAAAACGGACGTTTTTTGCGCCCTAAACGGGCGAGTCTAAGTTTTACCATTTATTTCTCCTATTTTTATTAAGTCATCAGATTAAAAAGGTCTAAAGCCTTTTGGCATCCCCTTGAAACCTGTTTTTTTCATCTTTTTTAGCATTTTTGCCATTTCAGCATAATTTTTTAGCAGTTTGTTGACATCTTGGACTGTGGTGCCACTGCCTGTGGCTATTCTACGCCTCCTGCTTGCATTTATTATGGCGTAGTCATTGCGTTCTTTTGGTGTCATTGAGTCAATAATTGCCTGGATCCTGACAAGCTCTTTTTCATCCGGCATCATCCCTTTGAATTTGGACATCTTCTGGCTTATGCCAGGGATCATAGACATGATTTGCTCAAGGCTTCCCAGTTTTCTGACCTGCATGAGTTGTTCGCGAAAATCTTCAAGCGTAAAGGAATCCTGTTTCAGTTTTTGTCTGAGTTCTTCGGCCTTTGTTTCATCGACTGTCTGCTGCACCTTTTCAATCAAACTGAGGACGTCACCCATGCCAAGTATGCGGTTTGCAAGACGATCCGGATGAAAAGGCTCTATTGCATCCAGCTTTTCTCCTGTTCCCAGAAACTTGATGGGTTTTTGTGTTATAGACTGAATGGAAAGAGCAGCGCCTCCTCTTGCATCTCCCTCAAGTTTTGAAAGTACTACACCTGTGATCCCAATGATGTTGTCAAACTGCTTGGCAATGTTTACTGCATCCTGACCAGTCATTGCATCTGCCACCAGAAGAACCTCCTGTGGAGAGACAGCTTCCTTGATAGCCTTAAGCTCCTGCATAAGATCTTCGTCAACATGCAGTCTGCCTGCTGTGTCAATTATGACTGTGTCCAGATTTTGCAGCTTTGCAGTTGAAACAGCAAGTTTTGATATATTAACAGGCAATTCTCCGGATTTTGTGGAATAAACCCCTATCTTTAACTGACTGCCCAGTGTTTGAAGCTGTTGAATCGCAGCCGGTCTTGTGACATCTGCTGGCGCAAGGTAAGGTCTTCTTCCTTTTGATTTTAACAGTTTTGCCAGTTTTGCGCAGGTTGTGGTTTTTCCAGATCCCTGAAGTCCTACCATCAATATTACTGCTGGTTGCGCACCTGCAAGGTTGAGTGCAGTGTTTTTATCATCTAAAAGAGTGATCAGCTCTTCATGGACAATTTTTACTATCTGCTGTCCAGGCGTCAGGCTGTCCATGACCTCCTGACCGATGGCTCGGATTTTTATTTTTTCAATGAACTCTTTAACAACTTTGAAGTTTACATCTGCTTCCAGCAGAGCAAGGCGTACCTCTCGAAGCCCTTCATTAATGTTGTCTTCAGAGAGCTTTCCATAGCCTTTGAGCCTTTTAAAGACCCCTTGGAGACGTTCGCTTAGATTTTCAAGCATCTATTTTCAGTTTAATGGGTATCATCTTCTGTAATTATAAGGAAAGAAGACATATTACATAAAAAAATATGGGTGTCAATCCATCTATGGTTTTCTGATGATTTTTGTTTACGTTTTTTGTCCATATCTTCTGGGATAACCGCTTGCAGTCTGTTGATAAAAAGTTGGCAGTTGCTTTATGGAAGTTTTGAGGTAACTTTTGTTGGTTTCGTAAAAAGTCATTATATGCGATGGTTAAGCAAAAATCGTCAAATGCAAGGCGCATAATCCCTGAGAAATGAGGCGTACTTCCTGTACGCCGCAGTGACGAAGGATGCAGCGCAATATAGCAGTAGTTGGGCAGTTGGCGACTTTTTGCGACGCCATCACTTTTTGTTTGTGTCAAATTTTAAGGGGGAAGTAGTTATGTCTCACGAAAACATCCAGAGTGGTTCTAAGTCTGAAGGCGTAGTTGCAAAAAAAAGGTCAGGTGGATTTATAGCTCAGAGTGAGCTGGAGTTCAGGTCTGCCGAGTTGGTTTTGAAGATAACCAAAGAGATAGTGATCAAGTTTATTGAGGCGGGCAGGCTTTCGCTGTCATCTTTTGATTCGGCTTTTCAGATCGTACATGCTAGTGTTATAGATGCATGTAATGTAACTATTCACAAGCATGTGCAAGATTAGCGCAGGATTTAGAGGTGATGCCGGATGTCTTTTTGTGCTATCTCATTACAAGGTATTTTGTGCGTTAATTCACTGAAAACAGCAAGTTATTATTGTTTGCAATGTAAAAAAATCATAAAATTTTTCATAAAAATGAATAGTTATTCATTTTATACTTGACAGGTTTACGTTTTTGTATTAGAAGCAATTTTAAATTGACAGCTACACTTGTCGCTCCGTGACGGGGAGGAAGTAAAAGATGTTAAACGGTTATGAGACAATTGTGATGTATCTTGGCATGTCGCTGATAGCGATTTTTGCCATGCTGGGTATTTCAGCTCTGCTTGGGCCTTTTAGGCCGAAGCGCAACAAGGCCACAACCTATGAGTGCGGCGTTCCACTTTTTGAGGCAAGCATCAAGCGTTACGATGTAAAGTATTATCTCGTAGCAGTTCTTTTTTTGGTTTTCGATCTGGAAACTGTCCTGATTTACCCTATAGCTCTGGATTACAGGGCGCTTGCCGTCCATGGTTGGGGTGTCTTTCTGGAGGTTTTTATCTTTGTGGCTGTGCTTCTGCTCGGGCTTGTATATGCCCTTAAGAAGCGTGCAATTGAATGGGATTGAGGGAAAGCTTATGTCTTCTATACAGGCATATACTGGATCAGGTTGGATTTTAACCAAGGCAGAGGAGTTGATCAACTGGGGGCGCAAGCGTTCGCCATGGCCGCTTCCTTATGGGACCGCCTGTTGTGGAATTGAGATGATGGCTGCCCTTGCTGCCACTTATGACATGGCCAGGTTTGGGGCTGAGCGTCCAAGTTTTTCCCCACGCCAGGCCGATGTGCTTATTGAAGCAGGAACGATTTCCAAAAAAATGACTCCGGTTTTAAAGCGCATTTATGAGCAGATGGCAGAGCCTAAGTGGGTTATTGCGATGGGGGCATGTGCATGCAGTGGGGGTATGTTCAGGACGTATTCTACTCTTCAGGGTATAGATCAGGTGATACCTGTTGATGTGTATGTGCCAGGCTGTCCTCCCCGTCCTGAGGGTCTTTTGTTTGCGCTTCTGAAAATCCTTGAAAAAATAGAAAAAGACCACCCTTTAAGGGAGCTTGCTGCAAGGAATGGGCTGGAGGTGTGTAAATGAGCCAGCAAACGCTTGTTTCAGCTTGTTTAGGCGATATGGTTGTGTCGATATCGGAGTTTGTCGGGGATCTGACGGTTGAGGTCTCTAAAAATAAGATTATTCATGCGCTTGAAAAGCTTAAATCAGACCCATCGTTGCAGTTTGACTTTTTAAGTGATGTGGTTGGGATTGATAACTTAGGGCTTCATGCCAAAAAGGCCAAGGCTCCCAAGAAGGATGAACCTCAACAGGAGGCAGCCCCTGATGCAGGGGCAACATTGCCGAGGTTTGAGGTTGTGTATCTGCTTCTTTCGCTTTCAAGTAATAAAAGGTTAAGGGTAAGGGTTGCAGTGCCTGAGGATGACTGTGTTGTGGAGAGCGTAACCGGCCTTTGGAGGGCGGCTAACTGGCCTGAGCGGGAGATATATGACATGTTTGGCATAAGGTTTAAAGGGCATCCTGATCTGCGCAGGCTTTTAATGTGGGATGAGTTCAAGGATCATCCGCTTCGTAAAGATTATCCCCTTGAAGGCAAGAATGAGGAGCGTATCCTTAATTATCTTGATTAGTGAAGGCAGTCTCGAAACAGAGGTTGTAATTCCATGCAGCAATCTGTTTTGGGAAGAGTTTTAGAGATAACTGGAGGCAATGGGTGCATAACTCTGAACTATCTGAATCGTTTGATGAAATGACTTCTGGGCATTCCACTGGGGACTATGTCAAGATAAATATTGGTCCGTCTCATCCTGCTATGCACGGAACCTTGAGGGTGGTTGCCCTTACAGATGGCGAAAGTATTGTGAGTGCTGATCCTGAGATCGGGTATTTACACAGAGGGGTTGAAAAGCTTGGCGAGAACCTTAACTACACGCAGTTTATACCTGTTACTGACAGATTAAATTATTGTTCGGCAATCTGTAATAATGTTTCCTACGAGATGGCTGTTGAGAAGCTCATGGGTATTGAGGTGCCTGAAAAGGCTCAGCTTGTCAGGATAATCATGATGGAACTTGCCCGCATTGCGGATCACGAGGTACTAGTCGGTATCCTTGGTGTGGATCTGGGGGCGTTTACTCCCTTTTTCTATCTTATAATTCAGCGTGAAGAGATATATGAGATATTTGAATGGTATAACGGCGCAAGACTGACAAATACATTTGGCAGGATTGGGGGGCTTGTGGCTGATCTTCCATCTGATTTCGAGACACGCTGGCAGAAATTGCGCGATGGTATCAGAAATGCCAATGACGAGACAGACAAGCTTCTGACACACAATCGCATATGGACGGACAGAACTATTGGAGTTGCTGCCTTTTCACCAAAAGATGCGCTTGATTGGGGTTTTACAGGGCCATGTCTAAGGGCTTGCGGGGTTAAGAGAGACCTGAGGAAGGATGAGCCCTATTCATTGTACAGCCGTTTTGATTTTGATGTGCCTGTTGGAAAACATGGAGATGTCTTTGACAGGTACATGATACGCATGGAGGAGATGGAGGAGTCTATCAAGATTATAGATCAGGCATTCAAAATGTACAAGGAGATGCCCGCTGATGCTCCATTGATTGCCAAGGTGCCAAAGACTATCAAGCCTCCTGCGGGAGATGTATATCATGCCATTGAGGCACCTAACGGAGAGCTTGGCTTTTTTATCAGAAGTGACGGCTCAGACAAGCCATATCGACTCAAGATAAGACCTCCATGTTATATGGTCTATCAGGCCTTCGGGGAGATGGTTAAAGGGGAGATGATTGCTGATATGATAGCTTGTCTGAGCAGTCTGAATGTGATTGCAGGGGAGTTGGACAGGTAAAAAAGGGGGCGGTATGGGAGAAATTTTGATAGCGCTTATAAAAGTTGTATTTATCTGGGTTTGGGTGCTGTTGTGTGCTGTTGTAATGACCTGGGTTGAGCGCAGGGGGGCAGCAATGATACAGGACAGGCCTGGACCCAACAGGGCAGGTCCGTTTGGCTTGTTGCAGCCTTTGGCAGACGGTATCAAGCTCTTTACCAAGGAGGATATAGTTCCTGCCAAGGCCAAGAAAATTTTATTTATGCTTGGTCCTCTTCTGTTCTCCTTCCCAGCCTTTTCAACTTTTGCAGTAGTGCCGTTTGGTGACAAGTTTGTCATTGACGGGAAGGAGATTCTGCTTCAGGTTTCAAACGTAAATATAGGTTTTCTATACATTGTAGCCCTTGGTTCAATGGCAGTTTATGGAATTATTTTAGGAGGTTGGGCGTCAAACAATAAATATTCCATTCTTGGTGGACTTCGTTCAACAGCACAGTTAGTGTCTTATGAAGTGCCTTGGGGCTTGGCACTTCTGGCCATTGCCTTGGTATATGGAACATTTTCTCTACGCGATATAGCTCTTGCTCAGTCAGGCACTTTTCTTGGCGTGCTTCCAAACTGGGGGGTTTTCAAACAGCCTCTTGGATTTATCCTTTTTATGGTAGCAGCTTATGCTGAAGCTAACAGAGTGCCTTTTGACCTGCCTGAAGCAGAGAGTGAAATTGTATCTGGATACCACACAGAATATGGTTCAATGAGACTTGGGCTGTATCTCTTTGGCGAATATGTAAATATTGTCACCCTTTCTTCACTGATAACGACATTTTACTTTGGGGCATGGCACTTGCCTTATATTGATATGTCAGCATTTTTGGGGCCAATTTCATACGGAATTGCGTCATTTATCGTATTTTTCCTAAAGGTAGCTTTTTTCTTGTGGCTGTTTGTGTGGGTCAGATGGACTGTGCCAAGGTTTCGCTATGATCAGGTAATGACTCTTGGCTGGAGAGAACTTATTCCACTTGGATTGTTTAATATCTTTGTGACTGCCCTCGTGATACAGCTTACAGCATAAGGTGAGGCAAGATTATGGCAAAACCAGAAGTACAAAAGAACTATTCGCTTAAAGATAGCATCTATCTTGTAGAGCTGTTAAAGGGGTTGGTGTTGACGTGGAAGCATTTTATCTTCAACATTGGGGCATCTTTTAGAAAAGGTCCGCATACCATACCTACTACTTGGCAATATCCTGAGGATCGTAGGCCTATCTCTCCCATATTTCGTGGAGAGCACATGATGATGCTTGATGAAACTGGCAGGGAGTTATGTGTCGGTTGCGGTATGTGCGCCAAGGTTTGCCCAGCAAAGTGTATTACTGTGGACAACAGCAAGGTGCCAGAGGGACAGGAAGACCGCTATGCAGGCAAGACATATAGTAAAAATTTTAATATAGATCTTTTAAGGTGTATATTTTGTGGTTTTTGCGAGGAAGCATGTCCAAAAGGCGCAATAGTGCTGGGGCAAGGTTATGAGCTTGCAGCATACACACACGAAGGATGTCAGCTTGGCAAGGATAGATTGTTAGAAAATTACAAAAAAGCTAAGGCATCAGGAACATTGAAGCCAGCTCTCAAGCCAGTGCCTGTAGCTGGCGCCGCTCAGAAGGCTGAAGCGACTTCAGCAGTTCCAGAGGGGGCTAGTAAAGCAAAACCCGAAGTTACCAAGAAAGTGCTTAAAAAAGCAGAGAAAAAAGCAGGAGAGGGTGAGTAAGATGGAGCTATACTTTTGGATTTTTGCTGCTATGGCCATCGGCGCTGGTATCTTCACTGTAACAGCCAGGGATGCACTGCCAAGTGCATTAGGGCTTTTGACTGTTTTTATCTCTCTTGCAAGCCTGTATCTGCATCTTCAGGCTCCTTTAGTGGCAGTATTTCAAGTGACCATTTATGCCGGAGCAATTCTGGTCTTGGTAGTCTTTGTTATTATGCTGCTTATGACTCCTGAAGACAAGCTTGCAGGTGAGCAGAAGAATTTGCCATTCAGGTCAATGGGTGCAATGCTTGGAGGTGTTACATTAATTCTTCTCGCACTGGGGGTAAGAGGTGTTTATTGCATGGTTGGCGAAAAGGCTTTGTCTGATGGGTTCGGGGCTCCCAAGTTGTTTGGATCGCTTTTTTTTAACGATTTTTTGATGCACTTTGAAGTAGTTTCTGTGTTATTGCTGGTTGCTCTGATTGGAGCTGTCTATCTGTCCAAAAAAAATTTTTAGTTTTGCATTGCACAAAGCTGCAACAGTAGATAGAGGGAGAGGTAATAAATGGATATGTCTGTTACAATAAATCACTATGTCGTGCTGTCATCAATATTGTTTGGGCTTGGTATAATTGGCTTTGTAACTCGTAGAAACGCCATCATTTTGTTCATGTCTGTAGAATTGATGCTTAATTCGGTCAACTTGATGCTTGTTGCGTTTTCTCGTTACAGGGCAGATATGGCAGGTCAGGCGATGGTGTTATTTATTTACGCTGTTGCAGCGGCAGAAGTAGCTGTAGGTCTTGCCATCCTGATCTCATTGTTTAAGCATGTCAGGACTGTTGATATCAATTCGTTCAGCTTACTTAGTGATAATTGATAGATTTTATTAAGGCCAGGGAGAGGGTTTTATGGAAAATATGCTGTTTTTGATACCACTTCTACCTCTTTTAGGATGTCTGTTAAATGGCATGCTTGGGAGCCGTCTTGGCAAAAGCTTTGTGAGCTATGTCGGTTGCGCAACTGTTGGAGGAGCTTTTTTAATAGCAGCCTTCAGTGCGCTGGAGATATTCAGTAGAGAGCCTTCTGATCGTTTGTTACTCCAGACTCTTTGGAGCTGGATGGCTGTTGGTAGTTTCAAAGTAGATCTTGCACTTATGATAGATCAACTATCTTGTGTAATGATACTTGTAGTCACAGGTGTTGGTTTTTTGATACACATATATAGTCTTGGCTATATGCATGAAGATAAGTCATACTGGAGATATTTTTCATATCTTAATATGTTTGTTTTTTTTATGACAATGCTTGTGCTTGGTGCTAATTATCTTGTGATGTTTGTCGGCTGGGAAGGTGTTGGGCTTGCTTCATATCTTCTTATTGGCTTTTGGTATCAAGGCAATAAGAATGCCGATGCAGGAAAAAAGGCTTTTGTTGTGAACAGGATAGGTGATTTTGGGTTTGTACTTGGTATGTTTCTGATTTTTCTGACGTTTGGTTCACTTTCATATCTTGATTTATTCCCAACCGTCTTTCACCTTTATTCTACAGGCAATGTAGGTATAGACAGTCCAGTAATGATTGCAATTTGTCTGTTGTTATTTCTTGGCGCAACAGGCAAGTCAGCACAAATACCACTCTATGTGTGGCTTCCTGACGCTATGGCTGGTCCAACGCCAGTCTCTGCCCTTATTCATGCAGCCACAATGGTTACAGCAGGAGTATATATGGTGGCACGCACCAATATCCTCTATACGCTTGCCCCTACAGCCTTGGCAGTTGTTGCAGTTGTTGCAGCCTTGACTGCTCTTTTTGCGGCTACAATGGGTATTCTTCAAAATGATATAAAACGTGTGCTTGCCTATTCGACAGTCAGTCAGCTTGGATATATGTTTATTGGAGTAGGTGTGACTGCTTACTGGGCAGGTATTTTTCATCTTATGACCCATGCTTTTTTCAAAGCCTGTCTGTTTCTCTGTTCTGGTTCAGTAATCCACGCAATGGGCGGAGAGCAGGATATGAGGAAAATGGGTGGACTTTCCAGCAAGATGCCTATTACTTATGCAACAATGCTTATAGCCACCATTGCCATAGCTGGAATACCGCCTTTTGCAGGATTTTTCAGCAAGGATGAAATTCTGTGGAAGGCATTTACTTTTCCATATTATCCAATGCTCGGCAAGGTAGTCTGGTTTATGGGCGCAGTAGGAGCAGGTATTACCGCTTTTTATATGTTCAGGCTTATTTTTATGACATTTCATGGAAAATTCAGGGGTACTCACGAACAGGAACATCATCTGCATGAGTCGCCACCTTCAATGATCGTTCCGCTTATGTTGCTTGCGGCTCTTTCCTTTACTGGAGGATGGCTTGGTATTCCGCATGTGATAGGTGAGCAGCTTGGGCATGTTCCTAATCTTCTTGAGCATTTTCTTGAGCCAGTTTTCAAGAATTCTCATGAAATTATAAGCGCAACCACAGGGGCACATCATCACCCTGTTGCGCTTGAATGGGCATTGATGGGGCTTTCCATTACTATCGCAGTAGGTGGAATAATAGGCGCATTTTATGTATATATGCTCAAATATCCTTCTCTTCCGACAAGACTTGCAGAGACCTATGCGCTTCATTACAGAATTATCTACAACAAGTATTATATTGACGAGATTTACCATGCAATGGTTATTATGCCTATTTACTATTTATCAAGAATGCTTTGGAAAGTTATAGATGCATTTGTAATAGATGGAATCGGTATCAATGGACAGGCATGGCTTGTACAGAGAGGGTCAAGAATATTTGGTCTTCTTCATAATGGATATGTACAAACCTATGGTGCTTTTATGGTCCTGGGCCTTGTTTGTATCCTTTGGTATTTCCTTCAGGTTAAGTAAAGGGTAAAGGGAGAGAGTACTATGACTCAAGCGCCGCTTTTAACGTATGTAACATTTCTGCCTTTTCTGGGCGTGATCCCTACACTGTTTGTCTCACAGAAGAGTGAAGCAGGCAGAAGTTTGATTCGCTGGATCTCGCTTATTACATCTATTATAGTATTTATTGTATCATTGCGCATTTATAATGGCTTTGACGGCAATATAGCTGATTTTCAGTTAGTGGAGTTAAAAAGCTGGATACCATCATTTGGAATCAGCTATCACATGGGGGTAGATGGCATATCTTTCTGGCTTATACTGTTAACTACTTTTTTGACACCTATTACCATTTTATCTACTTGGACAGCTATAGAAAAACGGGTAAAAGAGTTTTATATTTCCATGCTTGTGCTTGAGACAGCCATGCTTGGCACTTTTTGTGCGCTGGATATATTTCTTTTTTATGTCTTCTGGGAGATAATGCTGATCCCGATGTATTTTATTATAGGTGTGTGGGGGGGAGAGAGAAGAATTTATGCAGCAATCAAGTTTTTTCTCTTTACAGCAGTAGGTTCTCTTTTGATGCTTGTATGTATAATCGGGCTTGTGTATTTCCATAAGGAAGCAACAGGTGTCCTTACCTTTAATCTTACTGAATTATACGGAACAACGCTTCCTCATATTTATGAGATATTGTTTTTTGCTTCATTTGCCCTTGCTTTTGCAATCAAAGTGCCCATGTGGCCTGTTCACACATGGCTTCCAGATGCTCACGTCGAAGCTCCTACAGCCGGATCAGTCATACTTGCAGGGATATTGCTGAAAATGGGGACTTATGGTTTTGTCAGATTTGCAATGCCGCTGTTTCCTGATGGTTCTGCTTTCTTTACCCCGCTGATAATTACTCTTTCTGTTATTGGTATAATCTATGGCGCGTTGGTTGCGATGGTTCAGCCTGATGTCAAGAAGCTTGTAGCCTATTCATCAGTTTCACACCTTGGTTACTGTATGCTTGGATTGTATGTTCTCAATCAGCAGGGTGTTGAAGGGTCGATATATCAGATGCTTAATCATGGGATTTCTACAGGGGCACTGTTCCTGTTGGTCGGAATAGTTTACGAAAGACGCCACACAAGGCTTATTTCCGAATATGGCGGCATAGCGAAGATAATGCCTGTATATGCCACAATATTTTTCATCGTTACTCTTTCTTCTATTGGACTGCCAACAACTAATGGTTTTATAGGTGAGTTTTTGATACTTCTTGGCGCATTTAAAGCAAATAAGCTCGCTGCTGTACTGGCTGCTTCAGGTGTAATTCTTGGAGCTATCTATATGTTATGGATGGTTCAGAGGGTGTTTTATGGGGAGGTTACTAATCCTAAAAATCTAAACCTGAAAGATGTCTCTTGCAGAGAGGTTGTTTATATGCTTCCTCTTGTAGTGTGTATTTTCTGGATGGGCCTTTTTCCAAATTTTTTCATGGAAAAGATGCACGTGTCTGTAGATAAGTTTATATCGCAGGTATCAAAAAATAATAACTATCACAATTTGCCAAAGTGTCAGATTCATCATGCCTCGTTGATACAGAGCGAGCATAAATAGGGACAAGGGGAGTCAGGATTATGTATTCAGATTATGCCTTTAGTTTAGAGCAGCTATGGAAAATAGCAGGTGGACAGCTTGTTTTGTTGTTGGCTGCATTACTTATCATTTGTGCCGATCTTTTTCTGATGCAGAAGTCTGATGACACGAAAAAGGCGTCTGTGATCGGGTGGCTTACAGTAGCAGTGATTATGGCAGCGCTCTTGCATGTTATAAACAGAGAGTGGCAATTGACAGAAGTTGTCTTCATGGGGGTTTTCTCCATGGAAAAATATAGTGCATTCATTGTAATTACTATTTTGATGGCAGGCATATTGGCCACACTGTTTGGGATTGGATATATCAGAAATAACAAGGTTTGCAGGTCTGAGTATTTTATTTTATTGTTGTTTGCCCTTTATGGTGCTATAGCCATGGTTCAGTCAGTTGACCTTCTGATGATGTTTATTGCCCTCGAGATTATGTCGGTTGCAGTCTATGTACTGGCAGCTTTTCTTAAAAAGGACAGGCGATCACAGGAGGCAGCCATTAAGTATTTTCTGCTTGGTTGTTTTGGTTCTGCCTTTTTTCTTTTTGGCACAGCTCTTTTGTATGGTTTAACAGGGACTGTTAATCTCAGTTTTATTGCCAAAGTGCTTTCAGTTGGTATGTTTGAACGTCCTGAAGTTCTTGTAGCACTTGCCATGATTATGGCAGGACTCTTTTTCAAGATGGCAATAGTACCTTTTCACATGTGGACGCCTGATGTCTATGAAGGTTCACCTGCCGTAGTTACAGGCTTTATGGCAACTGTTATCAAGGCAGGGGCTTTTGGTGCCTTTTTAAAGATAATAACAGTTACGTTTTCACCTGCTTTGGCCTACAGCGGGCAGCCAGTATTCCACAGCGTTCTTAATCTTGCAAGTCTTGGTGTGTACTGGAAGGCTGTAATAGCTGCTTCAGCGTTATTAACCATGTTCATAGGCAATCTGGTGGCAGTATCACAAAAAAATGTAAAAAGAATGCTTGCCTATTCGTCCATAGCCCATGCCGGATATATGCTTCTGGGTATCCTTGCTGCTAATGATGAAGGGAGAATGGGTGTGCTATATTACTTATTTTCTTACACATTGATGAATCTTGGAGCCTTTGGTGTGCTTTATCTGATTGATGGAACAGAAAGAAATGCGCAGACTCTGGAAGATTACCAAGGACTTGGCTATAAATATCCCGTGCATAGCTTTCTTATGGCCTTGTTTTTGATTTCAATGGCAGGGTTGCCACCAACAGCAGGGTTTATATCAAAATTTTATGTTTTTCTTTCAGTGATTAAGGAAGGTTATTTTGTCCTTGCTGCCTTAGGAATATTAACCAGTGCAATAGGTTCATACTACTATTTGAGAGTTATATATATGCTTTATATGAAAGAGCCTGTCCGAGAGATAGAGTGCGGGAGGATGACTCTTTCGAGTGCTGTGGCTTTGATTTTTGCTGCTATTGGAGTTCTTTATCTTGGAATACTTCCTGAATGGTTGGCACAGGTAGCGCAGGCAGCTCAAAGCACATTAGCTTTTGTGTTTTAAATAGCAAAGACAGTTAGATACAAATATCCATGAAAACCTGGCTTATGCCGGGTTTTTTTGTTTTAATGTAGGATATCAGATTGCTATAATCTATGTTAGCAACATTGTCTTGAATTTTTACAGTCTCGTAAAAAAAATGAAAATTTAGATGGCTAAGTAAAAAACTTTAAATACAGCTTATTTTGAATATGTTTGGAGGTGCTCTATGTCTGTTGCTCCTGGTGCTGAAGCCCCAGTTTTTACGTTGATTGATCAGGCTGGCGAGTCGTGCAGTCTATCTGATTTTAGTGGAAAATGGATTATTCTTTATTTCTATCCAAAAGATAATACGAAAGGTTGTACTGATGAGGCCCTTGATTTCAGCAATCAGGCTGAAGAGTTTGAGAAGGCTGGCGCTGTGGTTATAGGTATCAGTCCGGATTCAGTTAAAAGCCATTCCAATTTTATCCAGAAACATAACCTGAAAATTAGGCTGTTAAGTGATCCTGATAAAACAGCGCTTTCTGATTATGGAGTCTGGCAGATGAAAAAGGCTTGCGGAAGGGAGTGTATGGGGGTTGTTAGAAGTACCTTTTTGATAGATTCACAGGGTAAACTTGCATTTGAATGGAGAAATGTCAAGGTCAAAGGCCATGTCAAAGCTGTAATGGCAAAGCTCTCAGAGCTTGCAGGCAAGTAACCACACAGATGGCGCTTGTCATATCAAAAATTTTACCCCCCGCAAATGTATATTTGATGGGGATTTGTGGCACGGGGATGGCTTCACTGGCTGGTCTCTTGAGACAGCTTGGATTTAATGTCAGAGGGTCTGATACCCAGGCATATCCACCTATGGGGGAGTTGTTAAAGCGACTTCAGATACCGGTCAGTATTGGCTATAAACCTGAAAACCTGTTTCCAATGCCTGATCTCGTAGTAATTGGTAATGTAATCAGGAGAGATAATCCTGAGGCGCAGTATGTGATAGAAAACGATATCCCTTATCTTTCCTTCCCTCAGGCCATTTCAAGTTTTTTCCTCAGAGATAAAATGTCCCTGGTGGTCGCAGGGACACATGGAAAGACCACTACCTCATCCCTGTTGCTTTCAGCCCTTGAAGCAACAGGTTTAGAGCCGGGGTTTATGATAGGCGGGGTGGTGAAAAAACATGGCTGTGGATTCAGACTTGGCGATGCTTCATATTTTATTCTTGAAGGCGATGAGTATGACACAGCCTTTTTTGACAAACAGCCAAAGTTTATGCACTATCGGCCTTTCGGTGCAATATTGACAAGCATTGAGTTTGATCATGCTGACATCTATCCTGACATTGATGCTATTGTAAAGGCTTTTAGGCGGTTTGTCAGGCTTATCCCTGAGGATGGTGTGCTTGTTGCGTGCAGTGACTGGGCACATGTGAAAGGTCTGCTTGGTGAGGCCAGATGCAGGGTTATTACATATGGCATGAATGAGGATGCTGCATGGCGACTTACTGGTATCCGGGATTCAGGGAAAAATGGCAGTATGTCTTTTGATTTTTTATATAACGGAACCATGGGAAGTTGTGAAATTTTGCTCCCTGGCAGGCATAATGCCCTTAACAGCCTTGCAGTGATAGCTTTGTGTGATGCCATAGGTGTTGATTGCAAGATTGCGAAGCAGGGGCTTGGTGCAGCTCAAGGGGTGAAACGCAGGCAGGAGGTTCGTGGCGAGATTGATGGCGTACTCGTAATAGATGACTTTGCCCATCACCCAACAGCAGTCAGAGAGACTATTGCTGCCTTGAAGGCAAGGTATGCCGGAAGAAGATTGATTGTGGTGTTTGAGCCACGCACTAACACCAGCCGACGGAATATTTTTCAGGATGACTATGCAAAGAGTTTTGCAGGTGCTGATTGGGCGTTGATTCGGGAGGTGCCTGATCCTGAAAAGGTGATGCCAGATGAGCGCTTTTCTTCTGAAAGGCTCGCTGATGATCTTTGCAAACAGGGTGTAAGCGCTATATGCCTGCCTGATGCTACAGCAATTATAAATATTCTGGCTAAGGATTGCAGGTCAGGCGATGTTGTTGCAGTTTTTTCAAATGGGGCTTTTGAAGGCATTCATGATCGACTTTTAGAGATTTTAAGATTGCGAAATGGCGTTTGAGTTTGAAAGGCTTGAAAAGGACAGTCTTTGTGCAGCTCGCCTTGGCATCCTGCATACGGCGCATGGCACAGTCAAGACGCCTTGCTTCATGCCTGTTGGAACTCTTGGCACAGTAAAGGCATTAAGCCCGGATGATATACGTGAGTGTGGGGCAGAGATAATACTTGGAAATACTTATCATCTTTTTCTGAGACCTGGTCATGAGTTGATTGGATCCTTTGGCGGACTGCACAATTTTATGGGATGGAACGGCCCGATTCTTACAGACAGCGGTGGGTTTCAGGTTTTTAGTCTTGCTCAGATGTGCAAAATTGAGGAAAGCGGCGCTCTTTTTCGTTCCCATGTAGATGGCACCCTTCACAGCCTTACTCCAGAGCTTGCAATCAGCATACAGGAGGCTCTCGGGTCTGACATAATGATGTGTCTTGATGTGTGTGCCGCATATCCATCTGGAGAGCCAGTTATAAAGGCAGCGCTTGAGCGTACTACCAGATGGTCCAAGCGTTGCAAGGAGGCGCGCAAAAGGGAAGAGCTTGCTCTGTTTGGCATTATACAGGGGGGGATGTATCCACATCTGAGAAGCCAAAGTGCGTATGAGTTACTAGAGCTTGAGCTGAATGGGTATGCCATTGGCGGCTTGAGTGTAGGAGAGCCAAGCGAGATGATGTACGAACTTGTTGAGCATATAGCGCCACTTGTGCCGAGACACTATCCATTATATCTTATGGGGGTTGGGACCCCTGAGGATATTGTTGAGTGTGTCTATCGTGGGGTTGATATGTTTGACTGTGTTATGCCATCAAGAAACGCCAGAAACGGTCTGTTGTTTACGCAGCGTGGAAAGCTTGTAATAAAAAATGCGCGATATGCTGATGATCATGCTCCAATTGACCAGGAGTGTGGCTGTTATACATGCCGGCATTTTTCAAGGGCTTATTTGCGTCACCTTTTTCAGGCCAGAGAACTGCTTGTGTACCGGTTGTTGACAATTCATAACGTATTTTATTATCAAAGCCTGATGAGCCAGATAAGAACAGCTATTTCAGATGGTAATTTTCTGACTTTCAGGCAGGAATTCTACAATAAAAGAAGGGAGATTTAAAATGTCATTGTTTTCGATTTTTACAGCAACCGCCCATGCAATGGGCACCCCTCCTGCTGGCGCAGGTACACAGAGTGGCGCAAGTGTCTTTATACAGTTTGTGCCCCTTGTTTTGATTTTTGCGATTTTTTATTTCCTTTTGATTCGTCCGCAGCAAAAAAAGGCAAAAGAGCATCAAGACTATCTTTCAAGTCTCAAAAAAGGGGATGAGGTAATGACTTCAGGCGGCATTATAGGGCGGATCACAGGGGTGACAGAGCTGGTGGTCACCCTTGAACTGGCTGATAATGTCAGGATTAAGGTTGCAAGGTCATATATTGCCGGCAAGCCTCCAGCTAAAGCAGAGTCTCCGGCAAAGTCCTGAATGTCTCGCACTGGTTCCTGTGGATAGGAGCGTTTAGAAAAAAAACAGCAGGATTTTGAATGTCCATGTTAAGGCAACCTTAAGATTATGAAATAATGTGCCGATTTAGGTTTTAAGAATAATCATGTCTCAATTTATATTCTCAGGAGAGGGCTATGAAGAATATTTTCAGGGTAGCAGTAGTCTTTTTGATGCTTTTCGCAGTAACGGGGTGTGGTCAGACTGTCAAACAGTCAGTGGCCCCAGTGGATTCTACGTCTGTTTCAAATCCACTTGATCCTGATAAACGTATGGCAGTGCTTCCATTCGCTGATTATTCAAAAGGGGAAAGGCCTGATGAATTTTTAAGAAGGCAAATCAAGCTTCAGTCTTCTTTGGTGCATAACCTGAATAATTATGGTTTTGTTTCCCCTGTGCATGAGGATGTAATACAGTTTCTTGTTGAGAAAGGCATCATCAAGACCGCTGAGAGTACAGGCAGTCATTATGCCGATAGCCTGATGTCAGAGATGGGAAGGGGCTGGTCAGAGGAAATGCAGCGCGAGATTACTCAGATTATTGCCCTTAACGAGGCAAGAAATGGAAGAAACAGTCAGGAGCAGCAGACAGTTGGTTTTAACAAGGATGTGCTGAAAGAGCTTGGAAATTACTTTGGTGTGAACTATGCGCTTCGTGGCAGGATTGTTGAGTATGAAATGAGGGATGAACATACGCTTAATCCATTCAGGCGTGGTTTGCTGCCATTTTTTTATGATTCATCAAGTGCTGCATTTTTTGGGGTTGCAAAGGCAGAGAATTACGACCTTTGGCAGGATATGGCAGTTGGTGGCATTTTTGGGGGTATAATTGGCAATAATCTTGATACGCCTTTCAATCCCCCGACAGAACATACAGAGACCTTGACCAGTGGTGGACCTCATCCAGCCTTTATCACTATGGTCACCAATTCCTACATGGAAGGTGGATATACTAACTATGCCGGTCTGAATACTGCTGTATGGGGAAGCGCTGGCGCTGCTGCTGCATATCTTGCAAAGAAGGGCGGGGCAAGGCCTCAGGCTGTCGTGCAGGTTCAGCTTGCAGTTCAGGATCTTTCAGATGGGCATGTTGTCTGGTCAAACAGGGCAGAGGTGCAGGTAGCAAGCGAATCTGCATGGGCGGATTCCAAGCACCGCACCTTGATGGATCGTGCAATTGAAGAGGCTTCCAAGGTGTTGATGGATGATTTTGCAAAATACAGCTCTCGGCTTGCATGGAACAGACAGGCAGATGATTCCGGGCCTGTGTTCATGCCAATGCAGCTTAGTGAAGAGCCTTTGAGTGTGCCTGCTCTGGCTGAGAGGAAGGCACCTGAG
>DYLC01000021.1:0-12548 GCA_020722285.1 Desulfobulbus propionicus
GTAACGGTGCTCCATGGATACAAACCAGCTCCTGCCGGTCAGTTCTCGCAGACGGAAAAAAAGGACAGGCATTTTTTATTTTTTATTTCTGGAGCAATTAGCGGATGATGACTGGTTTTACAGTCCCAAAAAGGATAATGAAAGGATTTATGTTTTTTTCATGGCTGAAAAGCTATTAACTGGGACAATACAAAAACCAACAGGAAAGAAGGACAGCGAAGTTAATATCAGGAAGAATCAAAAAGAACAGACATTTCTTTTTCCCTCTCGTTCCCAAACTCCAGCTTGGGAACGCAGACCAATGACCAAATATACATTCCCAATAAGGACATCAGGAACGAGAAGGGGACTTAAGGGAAGTTCCAAAAATTGCCCTTTCGCTCGCAAGCTTTAGCTTTCCAAGCCTTGCCTTTTATTGCAAGGCGCAGGGCATAGCTGCGTTGCTTGTCAGCGAAAAATGCTCACATACAGGGAGTATGCTGCGCTTTTTCGCCTCATCGCGCCTTGCTTTTAAACGAAATTGCTAATTCTTGGAACCTCCCTTAATATCAATGGTTATAAAAAAAGTTTTTTCAGCTCCAGCAACCAGTAGAGACACGGGGCGGCCAGAATAACTGCATCCAGCCGGTCAAAGAAACCCCCGTGGCCCGGAAGAAGTGAGCCTGAGTCCTTTACATTGGCGGAACGCTTGACAAGAGACTCCACGAGGTCTCCTGCCTGGCCTACAACGGTGATGAAAAACGAGGTGAAACACACGAAGCAAAAACCGGAAATGGTCCAATCCTGTTTGAAAAAAAACAGCCAGACACAAACCCCGGCCGCCATTCCTGAAACTATCCCTCCGGCAGAGCCTTCAACAGTCTTTCCATTGCTCAAGGCCGGAGCAAGCTTTCTACTGCCAAAGGCATGACCTGCATAGTATGCCCCGATATCACTTGCGAAGATAACCAGCAGCAAAAAAAATATCCAGAGCCGTCCCTGCTCGAATTGCCTCAAAAGCAAAAGATGAGCGAATGAAACGCCAAGATACATCGCCCCAGCCACAAAAGCAGCCCAGGATCGAAGGGGGTCATGCCATTTCTCATAACTCAGGACAAATACAAACGATGGCACAAGAAGGATAAGATATACGGACATCAGAAGCAATTCCAGCCTGCCAGAAATAATAACCGCCACAGGCAAAAAGCCAACGGCCACGCCTGTCAGGCAAAGCTTCCTGTCAGATGGAAACAACATGGCGAAATATTCAAACAGACAGATAAGGCATGAGACGGCGGCAAGGGCAAAAAATGGCAGGTGGGACTGGAGCGAAACAGCCGCAACAAGCACAGGCAGGCCAACAAGCGCTGTGCTCACCCGTTGCCTGTGCTGGGTCAGGGGGCGCATGGATGGTTCAACTGCTCACTTGTCATGCCAAAACGCCTCTTTTTTGTGGAGTATATTGAAATAGCCTCAAGAAATTGCTCAGGGCCAAAGTCCGGCCAGAGGGTTTCAGTGATGTAAAGCTCTGAATAAGCCGCCTGAAAAAGAAGAAAATTACTAAGTCTTGACTCCCCGCTTGTCCTGATGATCAGATCAGGGTCAGGCAGACCCGAGGTGTAAAGATGGTCTGAAAAGATTTTTTCAGTGATGTCCTCAGGCTTCAATCCGCCTGATATGCAGCGGCTGGCAATGCGTCTTGCAGCCTCTACGATCTCCTGCCTTGAACCATAACTCAATGCCAGTGCCAGGTTCATGCCGGTATTTGAAACGCTTGATGTTTCGAGATCAACAATGCCCGCCATAACATCCGCCGGAAGCAGATGTCTCTCGCCAATGGCCATGAATCTGATGTTATTACTGATGATATCCCTGGCTTTCTTAATCAGATAATCCTTCAAAAGCCCCATCAGAAAACCAATCTCTTCCTGTGGACGCCGCCAGTTCTCTGTGGAGAAGGCATATAATACAAGGGAGTCAAGGCCGATTTCACTGGCGCACCGGATGATCTCATCAGCCCTTTTTGCCCCTTCCCTGTGTCCCATTGCCCTTGGAAGTCCACGTTTTTTTGCCCATCTCCCATTGCCATCCATGATGATGGCAATGCTTCCCGGAGGCTTTGCGGAACGAGAGCTCACACTATTAAAATTCAAGGATCTCTTTTTCTTTTTTCTCTGCGATATCAGATAGCTGCTTAATGTAATTATCTGTCAGCTTCTGGACATCATCCTGCAGCTTAAACATCTTGTCTTCCGGAATAGCCTTATCCTTTTTCTGCTTCTTCAAAACTTCAATATTATCACGGCGGATGTTGCGTACTGACACCTTGGCATCCTCTGACATCTTTTTGACCACCTTTACAAGCTCCTTGCGCCTCTGTTCTGTCAAGGCAGGGACATTCACACGGATAATCTTGCCATCATTGGATGGGGTAAGCCCGAGATCAGACTTTAAGATGGCCTTTTCAATGGCAGCAAGGGCGTTGACATCCCATGGTGTTACAGTAAGCTGACGAGCTTCAGGAACAGCTACCGTGGCAAGCTGACTTATCGGCATGACACTGCCATAATAATCAACTCTTATGCCATCAAGCAGGGTAGGAGTTGCACGACCGGTTCTCACCCTTGCAAGCTCCTTTTCAAAGGATTCTATCGCCTTTTTCATGTGATCTTCTGTTTCTTTGAGAATATTATTAGACATAGCTCAATCCCCCTTGGAAATAATACTTCCTATATCCTGATTCAAAACTGCCCTGACTACATTTCCAGGCTTTCTCATGTTGAACACAACAACCGGCAGGGCGGCATCCCGCGAAAGCGCAATGGCAGTAGCATCCATCACCTTGAGTCCCTGCTCCAGCACCTTCTGATATGTGATTGCCGGGATGTAAACCGCATCCGGAGCAGACTTGGGGTCTTTATCGTAAATGCCATCCACGCTTGTGGCCTTGAGAAGGGCATCCGCCTTTATCTCAAGCGCCCTTAGCGCGGCAGCAGTGTCTGTCGTGAAAAAGGGGTTGCCTGTCCCTGCGGCAAAGATAACCACCCTTCCTGCCTGAAGATGCTCAATAGCGCCCTCTCTCACAAATGGCTCAACTATCTTTCCAACATCAATAGCAGACATCACCCTGGCATCCACGCCGGAACGCAACAGGGCATCCTTCAGGGCAAGGGCATTGATGACGGTTGCAAGCATGCCCATCTGGTCAGCCACAGCCCTGTCCATGCCTGATGCAGCGCCTTTTATCCCCCGGAATATATTGCCTCCTCCAACCACAATCCCGATCTCAATGCCCTGTCTGGACACAGCAAAGAGCTCCTTCGAAACCTCATCCAGCATCTGAGGAGAAAGCCCAAAGGATTCCACACCCATCAGGGCCTCGCCGCTGAGCTTCAGCAGTATGCGTTTATATGGAGGCAATATCATATTAATTGGCAGACGCTTAATCCTGACCTACCTGATAGCGCACAAAACGCTTTATACTTATACTTTCCCCAAGCTTTGCTATCAGTTCATTGAGGAGGTCCTGAATGGTCACCTCAGGATTTTTGACAAACGGCTGCTCAAGCAGACATATTTCCTTGTAGTATTTTTCAACCCTGCCAGCCACCATCTTTTCCGCTATGTTTTGCGGCTTTCCTGAATCAAGCGCCTGATTGATATATATCTGTTTTTCCTTTTCCAGAACCTCAGCCGGCACACTTTCCCTGCCAATACACATCGGATTGACAGCAGCTATGTGCATTGCCACGTCTTTTGCAAACTTAATGGCCTGATCTGTCTTTGCCACAAAATCTGTCTCACAGCTCACCTCCACAATCACGCCTATCTTGTTATTGGAGTGAATATAGCTCTGGATAACACCCTCAGAAGTGGCTCGCCCTGCCCTTTTCATCGCCACAGCCAGCCCTTTCTGTCTGAGCCATGCAATGGCCTGCTCCATGTCGCCTCCACACTCCTGAAGGGCTTTTTTGCAATCCATCATGCCAGCATTTGTTCTGTCACGAAGTTCCTTTACCTTTGAAGCCGATATCTCTGCCATAATTTAATCTCCTGAATTTTATAGAAAGGTTCCAAAAATTAGCAATTTTGTTCAAGGGCAAGGCATTTTCAGCCTCAAAATAACACAGCCACTGGGCAAAAAGGCAATTTTTGGAACCTCCCTTTAGTGACTATTCAACCTCTTCAACCAGTTCATCTGAACCTACGGTCTCAGATGAAGCCTGAGAAATCTCAACTGCATCAGAGGGATTTTCCGCCTTGTCTGTTTCTGCCTGAAGAGCCTCTTCAAAGTGCTTTTTCCCTTCAATAACAGCGTCAGCCATTTTGGATGTAACCAAGCGTATCGCCCTTATTGCATCGTCATTGCCCGGGATTATGTAATCAATACCATCAGGATCGCAATTCGTATCAACAATCCCGACCACCGGGATGCCAAGCCTGTTAGCCTCTTTTATGCAGATATTCTCTTCATTAGAATCAACCACAAAAATGGCATCAGGCACCCTGTCCATATCCCTGATGCCACCAAAGGCCAGTTCCATCTTGCTTCGCGTCTTGTTCATCAGCATGATTTCCTTTTTGGGAAACCTGTCAATGGTGCCATCTTCAAACATGGCGCTGATGCGCTTCATTTTATCCACGCTCTTTTTGATGGTAACCAGATTGGTCAGTGTGCCACCAAGCCAGCGATGAACCACATAAGGCATGCTGCAACGCGTCGCCTCTTCAATAATTGACTCCTGAGCCTGTTTCTTCGTGCCCACGAAAAGCACTGTTCCTCCATTGGCAACTACACTCTTGATAAAATCATAGGCAACCTTGAACATCTTGACTGTTTCCTGCAGATTGATGATATAGATGCCGTTTCTTGCCCCAAAAATATAGGGCTTCATCTTTGGGTTCCAGCGTCTTGTCTGGTGTCCGAAGTGTACACCTGCCTCAAGCAGGTGTTTCATTGATAAATAAGCCATAACTTCTCCTTTTGTGGTTTTTCCTCCGCCAAACTACTGACCCTGAACCTTAAAAAAAAACTGCCCTCTTGTACGAAGGCTGTGTACCCATAAACAAAAAATCAATTTTCTGGCGCTTTTCTTAAAGGCACCACAGGGCGATAACAAGGCGTGTTTATTTGAAAGCTGTTCTTTTTAACATTATGAGGCGCTTTTGACAAGGGCTTGAATTGCTTTTCGTAAGGCTCATAATGAAATGGAGGTTCTAAAAAAGTGGGCAATGCCCCTATTTTAACAAGCCAATTAAATGCTCTAAATCGCAACCTGCCCTCATCCACATGGCAAGCCGGTCAAGCTGCTCTTCTCTGAATTGCCCATAAGATGACGGTGTTTCAACAGGCCTCAGCCCTTTTCTGCCCCGCAATTTATCCACAAACCCCCGCCTAAACAGGTCATTTTCAAAGATTCCATGAAGATAGACGCCCCAGACAGCCTTGTCCACTCTCATACAGCCCATTTCAACGCCCTGGCAATCCGATACTGGAATGACATGGGCAGAAGCTTCCTGGCCGGCGATATCCTCTGCAAGGCTTGTAACCCCCATGTGTATCTCATAGCCGGAAACCTCCATCTGCCTGCCTGCAAACGCCGGAGCAAGCCGAACCCTGCTCTGGGACAAATGCTTCTCTCTTGACATGACAGTCGCCACAGGGAGCAACCCTATGCCAGCTGCCACAGATAACCCCCCGACCATGCCTCCATCAATGCCAAACGGGTCACTGACCTCAACCCCAAGCATCTGATAACCTCCGCAGATGCCCACGATCTCTTTGCCATGTACGGCCAGCTCTTTAATCTTATGGAACCACCCTGTCTCTTCGAGATACTTCATGTCAGAGCAGGTATTTTTTGTGCCTGGAATGACAAGACAATCACAATCCCCAAGCTCCTCAGGACGTTTTACAAAACAGAGACTGACGTCTTTTTCAAAGGAAAGTGGCGCAAAGTCCGTGAAATTGCTGATTCGCGGCAATTCAACAACAGCGATGGAAACAACCTGACCTGCCCTTTTAACACCCACATCACTCACAAAAACCCCGTCTTCCTGGTCCACGGTAATATCGGAAAACCACGGAAGCACACCCAGAATCGGCCTATCCACAACCTGCCGAAACATCTCAAGCCCTGGTCTGAGAAGAGAGACGTCACCTCGAAACTTGTTGATCAGAAAACCGGCTATACGCTCCCTGTCAGCCTCCTGCACCAGGTCAAACGTGCCTTTGAGCCATGCAAACACCCCACCCCGGTCTATGTCACCCACAATAACCACAGGCGCATCTGCATAGCGCGCCATCTGCATATTAACGATGTCGGTCTTTTGCAGGTTGATTTCAGCCGGACTGCCGGCGCCTTCTATCACAATGACTTCATAATCGCAGGCCAGGCTGTCGTAGGCCTGCCTTGCAGCCTTCAGGTGCTGCTCATATTGTTCATAATAATTCCTTGCAGAGAGATTGCCTGTTGGCTTTCCCATCACAATGACCTGTGAGCCAGCCTCGCCAGTGGGCTTCAGAAGAATTGGGTTCATCCTGACATCAGGCGAAAGCCCGCAGGCCTCGGCCTGATAGACCTGAGCCCTGCCCATTTCAAGTCCGTCATAGGTCACAAAGGAGTTAAGCGCCATATTTTGCGCCTTGAATGGCACTACATTTATGCCTTGCCTGCTCAAAATCCTGCAAAAAGCAGCCACACACAGGCTTTTTCCCACTCCTGAACCAGTGCCCTGAAACATTATCGCCTTTGCTTTTTTCTTCATCATTATCAATATCGCTTATGGAAGGGCATAGCTGTGTTTGACCGTGTGATAGGCAGAGAGAGATAGGAGGCAACCCTGTCAAGGCTGGTGGCAGACAGCCTTACGCTAGGACGCTGGGCTGCGTGAGACACTGAAACCAGCATCCAAGCCAAAGGATAACCAGTAATGACAACAACGCTGGGCAGGACTTATGAGATAAGTAGCGCTGCTCTTTATCAGGCAGCAACGTAGTAACGCAAACAGTATTTGCATTACTACCAAATTGGATTACAGGAAGTTTTGAACAGTTTCGACATCAAGCCTTCGCATCAAGTAAAATACCTTTTATCAACTCCTTGAAAGCGGTTCTTATTTTTAAAAGCTCCTCGGGTGGAAGCTGCTTCAACGTCTCTCCAGTTTTGGCATCCTGAATAGATACGATAGTTTCACCGCTTTTCTCATCTACCTTGAATGACATGCGCGTTTTGAGCAAATCAGCATCTTCTTGTATTGACTTGACAAGTTTCTCAACTTCTTCCTTGTTCATTTTCGTAGAGGCATTGGATAGTCTGCCTTTTTCGTCGCCTTTAATTGCAGATGCAGCAGGCACACTTTCACCTGACAATGACACATCCCCGACTTGCTGTACGGCTGGCAAGGGTGCAGAAATCGCTATACTTTCAGACGAAGATCCTTTGTTATTGCGCACTGCGGTCTTGTTTACATAAGCGCCGTTAAAAGTATCCTGTATTTGCATCCGTGCAAGATTTAGTTCCATGATAACCTCCGTCAAATATCTTTACACTTCATTAAGCATCAATATTAAAAAAAACCTTCTTAGTCCGCCCTGAGCCTGATGCATAACCCGAAATGCCTTTTTTTGAAGCCTCACACTTTCTCATCTCCTGCAAAAGCTTTTCGCGCTCATCTATCAACAAACCTTTAAGTTCTTCCTCCCGCTCAAGCACAACATAAAGCCTTTCACTCCATTTTTTTGCATCTTCAATACCGATAAGTCCTGAAGCAAGACCTTTTTGAAGCTCCTCAAGAACAAACCTAAGCCCTGCACTCACCCTTTCACGCCTTTCGCTCCAGAAAAAAAGCTTATCTACAACGTCATCGGGTTCGATCTCCAGCTTTTTCAACATGCCGTTTTGAAGGTTTTCGAAGTCTTCAAACGACAACGCAAGCGCTTTGTTGAGATTTGTCTGGTAAGACATATTCTCACCTGCAGGCATATGTATAGGCCATAGAGCTGCCTGCTGACCTTGCCCCGTAATTATAATCCTGCTCTTTTGCCTTTGAATCCTGCTGTGTATTGCTGTCCTTTTCCTCAACAGCAACATCTGAGTGGGCATAAGCAGGCTTTGCCATCACTTCCTGCTCCCAAATATTTTTAAGCTGCGCCAGATATTTTATGGATATCTCTACGATCCCGGCATCATTGGTTATATTGACCTTGGCAAGTTCAGAAAGCATCGAACTGTAAAGTCCTCGCAAAAAAACTGCCTGCTCTGTATCTCCATTCACAGAACTTAACAACTCAGTTACTATTCCTATTACCTTGTGAAGATTTTCACCGCGCATAACCTTGTTGTTTTCATAAATACCCTTCCGAGTAAGAAGCAAAAATTTTATGCCACCCTCATAAAGCATCAATATCAGCTTGTTAGGGTCAGCGGCCATAGCATTTGTTGTCTTATAGGCTGTTGTTGCTTGTGCATACATGGTTTTCCTTCTCCTTATTTTTCCGTCTTCCCTGAAAGTGAGTTAAACTGTGATTTTAAATACGTTGACATCTGGTTCATTTTACTTAAAAAAGAATCGAGTTCTGCAAACTGCTTTTCAAGCACAGCATATTTTTTGTTCAAACGCTCGTTTGCTGACGCAATATTTGTATCAATATCCTTTATCCTGGTCTCAGCCGCAGTTTTTTCACCAGGAAACACACCTGTTCCTGGCACAGTGTAACTTCGCAGACTATCATTGACTGACTCTGCGAAACCGGTTATCTCTTGTGTGCCGTCAGTTGTGCCAAGTAGAAACTTCTTTACATCTTCATAGTTTTGAGAAAGTGCCTTGTCCAGAGTGTTCTCATCCAAGCTAATGCTGCCATCGCGATTCACCTTAAGCCCAAGATCAGACATAGAAGTAATGCTTCCTCCTGTCTTTACCTGTTCGCTCAGAATATCCACCAACTCATAGGCAAGCCGCTTGGCGCTGCTCACACTTTGCAGCGTGTTAGGGTTTCCATCCTTATCATAGCCAGACTTTTCACGACTGCTGGTAATAACCTTATTTATCTCTTCCACCATGCCCTTTATGGCATCTTTTAAGCCAGTATTATCCGATGAAACTGAAAGAGATACATTTCCAGCCTTGTTAAGGTTCAAGGTTACACCTGAAAATATGTCGTTAATGCCGGTATTTTTTTCCCGCTGATATGTTATTCCATCAATGGTAAGCTGTGCATTCAAAGATGCGCCAGACGCGCCTGTTTTTTCTGTAAAGGTATATCCAGAAAGTTGTCCATCAATTGCAATTCTGCCGGACTCGCCAGTATTATTGGCTGTCAAGACAAGCCGGTAAGGCGTGGCCCCGCTTCCATCATTGATAACACTCGCCGTAACCCCTGGGTTAGTTGCGTCATTATTGATAAGGTCAGCAAGCCCCTGGAGTGTCGTCCCATTGGCAACTGTAAGACTTACAGCATCGCCACTTCCTACCCTGTAAGTAAAAGTCTGATCTGCTCCGCTTGAGTTCACCACTGCATCCTCGCCAGTCACCCCGGCGCCTTCCCATGAACTTGTCTGAGCAAGCTGTGACACTTCTATCTGCCTGGATGCAACGGTTGCTCCAGTCCCGACACTTGCTGTCAAGACAGTTTCATCCGTTACAGAAACACTCCGGCCAAGATAGGTAGAATCGAGGGTAAGGTTTAAGGCATGACCCTTGGCATTCAACAGACCGCTTGTCAGTTCATCAAAGGCAGATATCTGCTCCTTGAGCTTTGTCTGCTCTGTTTTAAGCCTCTCAATAGGGGCTTCGTCAGCCTTGCGAAGCTGCTCAAGTATATTCTGAAGCTCAAGCCCTGAACCAAGACCAAGCACTGAAATTGAGCCTGACATAACATGCTCCTTTTACAAAAAAAAGACTAGATTAACCTGATTGAGATGAATGCCATTCACGAAATTACGGCATGGCGATTTCACTCGCCATGCCGGTTAACGACCTGATTTTACTGGAGGAGCTGCATTACGTTCTGGGAGCTTGCATTGGCCTGAGCCATTGCAAAGGTACCAGCCTGCATCAGAATCTGCATTTTGGAGAAGTTTGCAGACTCTTCAGCGAAATCAACGTCACGGATCTGGCTTTCAGCAGAGGTCACATTCGTCTGGGTCGTGGTCAGGTTTGCGATGGTGCTGGTAAGCTGGTTCTGTGTTGAACCAAGGTCAGCCTTAACCTTGTTCAGGGAGTTAATAGCCGCATCAACAATAGAAATACCAACCTGCGCGCCTTCTTGACTCAGCACGTCAATGTCAGACAGACGCTGCTTGCTCTCATTAGACAAGGCCGTGCTTGCGCTTGCGCCGGAACTTGAAGTTGCTGTAAAGCCAAGGGTAGAGTTAGAGGCTATTACAGAATAGGCCTTTAATGTCATTGCAGAATCAAGAGCGTTTGTACCCGCAGTAAGAACATCCCCTGTCAAGACTGTACCAGCTTTATAGTGGATACCACCGGCTGCAACTATTTCGTCAGTGAGTACAGTACCCGCCTTGATTCTTGTATCAGAAGCCAGAATTGTCCCTGCTGCAACAGTCATGTCACCACCTAATGTGACATTTCCAGCGATAGCAGCGGGTCCACCCACAGTAGAACCTTTTGCAAGCACCGAGTCTGAAATCAGGGTAGAGCCAGCCTTTAAGGTCATCTCACTGGTCGTTACATTGGCTGTACTGGTCACAAAATCACCACCGATACTTGAACCCTCAATAATTGAAGTTAAAGCACCACTACCTAAAGTGATAATAGATTCTGCCTTCAGGGTCATGCCTACCTCAAGTGTCAGTGCTGTATCGCTGAGCGTGAAATCAGCCCCTACATAAGAACCTGCAGTAACAGAAGTATTACCACCGAGTACAGAATTGGCTTTTATAAGCATATCAGCGGTCAATGTATTAGAGCCTGAAGTTGTATAATCGCTTGCCAACGTAGTGCCAGCCTCTATCCAATCAACGGTTGTCTTGATTCGTGTTGTTACAGTCGTGCCTTTAGCTAAAACAGAGCCAGCGGTAAGAATTGAACCTGTTTTTAATAAGCTGTCTGTAGTAGTTGTGGTTGAACCGGTATTTTTTGTGGCAGTTCCACCCATAATAGAACCTTGTTCTATAACAGTGCCACTGCCTAAAACAGAACCGGCCTTGAGTGTGCTATCTCCTGTTGTAGTGACTCTTACTGATGCGAATTGACCTCCTGATGCTGTTAAGGTTACGCCAAGTATAGAGTCTTTAACGATGGTTGAACTACCTCCAATAGTTGAGTTTGCCGCAAGTGTTGAGTCAACCCTTGTGGTCATGCTGGCTGACAGGGCGACACTTCCTGTCAAGTTCAACGCAACCATATCTGTCTCGTCAGAGATCTTGATCTCGTTTGCGCCCTGCTGGAACAGACGGATGTATCCAGTTGTGTTCATGTCACTGCCGGCAAGAGTAGTGCCTGCCTCGCCTGTCAGCTTGATTGCCCTGCCGTCATTGGAGGTCAGGGTAAGATAACCGTCAGAGCCGACAGAAGCGGTCACACCATGCTGTGCTGTTTTCTGATTGATTGCGTTTGTAAGAGAACCGTCAGCATCATTTGTCAAAACTGAAACAGCGCCTATAACAATACCGTTGATAGCAAAATCGCTGCCTGTTGTGCCTGCTCCAATGTTTGTGTTACTTTTTGATGACACAATTGCCTGCGCTGTAACGCCTGTGTCAGATGAAATAAGGTTGATGGCGTTAGCCAGCGCGCCCATGCCATGTTCAGCAGTGTTGTCATAAGCTATCTGCACTGACTGAACATCAAACGTAGCGTCTCTAAGAGACGAGTAAATGCCAAGACGAACCTCACCGCCTGTTGTGTTAGTCAGCCTGAGTTCTGCTGTGGTAACGTGTCCGATCTTACCAGACTCAGCGGATGCGATGTTCATGTCAATTGTCTGACCACTATAAGCGCCAACCTGAAACTTCTTGTTTATAAAATTACCGGAAAGGAGTTTCTGTCCGTTGAAAGCTGTTGTCTGGGCGATATCATCCAATTCCTTCAAAAGCTTGTCAATATCAGCCTGAATAGCCTTTCTTGACTCAAGTGTCTGACCGTCCTGGGCTGCCTGTGTAGCCTTTTGCTTTACTGTATTCAGTATCTTTAAGCTCTCATCCAGCGCTGCATCTGCTATCTGAACAATGCTAACGCCATCATTAGCGTTCTTGATAGCCTGACCAAGACCTGATGCCTGAGCCTTCAACAGGTTAGCGATAGACATACCTGACGCATCGTCAGCAGAACGGTTAATGCGAAGACCAGTCGAAAGTCTTTCAAGTGACTTGGAGAGTCCAGTGTCAGATGCCTTCAGATTGGAGTGCGCGCTAAGGGAAGCGATATTGGTGTTAATGCGAAGTGCCATGGTACTATCCTCCTTGATTTTTTTTTGGATTGGGTGAGGCTTTCCTGCCCCGAAATTTGATTTTTGTGTTGCTAATAACTGCTTTTTTGTGTTGCTAATAACTGCTTTTTTGTGTTGCTAATAACTGCTTTTTTGTGTTGCTAACTAACTGCTTTTT
>DYLC01000021.1:12648-24858 GCA_020722285.1 Desulfobulbus propionicus
TGCTTTTTTGTGTTGCTAATAACTGCTTTTTTGTGTTGCTAACTAACTGCTTTTTGTGTTGCTAACTTTATTTTTTACTAACTGTGAAACTCATCGAACCTTTCTTTTTTTCACCTCCTTCGGTTATGAGGATTGAGGCAGTCAGAAATAAGCTTTGCCCTTTTAATATTATTATCGGCAACTATTCAGATAAACTTAAAAAACATATAAAAAAAAACTACATCCATTTCCTAATGAAACACAACAGCATCCTCTCCCTGTTCTCTTTTTTCTATCTTTCCGATTTTATAAATTTTTTCTCCAAAGGCATTTGCCTGAAGCTCAAATTCCTCAAGCTCCTCCGGGGAAATCACCATAACCATGCCTATGCCACAATTAAATGTTCTGAACATCTCATTTTCAGAGACATCTCCAGCCTTTTGTAAAAAATCAAACACAGCAGGAACAGGCCAGCTTCCCCTGTTCACAAATGCCTTGAGCTTTCCGGAAAACACCCTTGGAAGGTTATCTGTAAAGCCACCGCCTGTGATATGCGCCATTGCCTTGATATTAAACTTTTTTATGAGATACATGACTAATTTCACATAAATGCGAGTCGGAGTCAGCAGCACTTCACTAACGGTTTTTCCTCCGAGTTCATCAATTCTGTCAGTAACGCCAAGCCCAATCCTGTCAAAGATAATCTTGCGGGCCAGAGAAAAACCATTGCTATGAAGCCCGCTTGATGCAAGTCCTATCAACAAATCACCAGGCCTTACAGAAGAGCCGTCTATCATACGGCTGCGCTCCACTGCTCCCACTACAAATCCGGCAAGATCATACTCATTGTCAGGATAAAAGCCCGGCATCTCGGCAGTCTCCCCTCCGATAAGTGCGCATTCAGCCTCCTTGCAGCCTTCTGTAATGCCGCGCAAAACAGATGTAGCAATCCCTTCATCAAGCCTGCCTGTGGCAAAATAGTCCAGCATAAAAAGCGGTTGTGCGCCACATACAATTATATCGTTAACACACATTGCCACCAGGTCTATTCCGACCGTGTTGTGCATGCCGGAAAGAAATGCCAGCTTGAGCTTTGTGCCAACGCCATCAGTTGAGGCCACGAGCAGCGGCTCCTTGAATCTTTCAGTGTCAAGGGCAAAAAGCCCGGCAAATCCCCCAAGCTCTGTTACAACCCCACGCCTGTAGGTGGAAGTTACCAATGGTTTAATATTGTCAATAAATCTATTGGCGGTATCTATATTTACGCCTGCGTCAGCATATGTAAGTCCTGCGTTACCCATAAAAACTCTCCCATTTTTCTTATGTGTTGTTTTTACCACAAAATCCATAAACTGAAAAGCAGAATTGTTCATGTGGAGCTAAAAAGGTCTGATACCTAAAATAACATTATCTCTTTTGCTCTTCACAAAACTGCAAGCTCATTCTATACTTTAAAATACACCTGACAGACGAGAGGAGATATAATCATGCCACACTTAAATAGACGCAAATTCCTCATTTCAAGCATTTCAACAGCTCTCTACACAGTATCCCCCTCAGCTTTAATCTGTTCAAAACAAATGTGTTCCTTTTTTTCTGCAACAGATGCCTATGCAGATACACACATTGATGAAATCCTGAAAAATGCACCCACTGCTCGTTTCTGGCTTGACAGCGATGATGTGCAAGACTGTCTTGTATGTCATGGGGCAAACGACAAAAAACATGTACAAAAAAGAACTGAAAACAAGGGATATGCCCACGACAAAAAATATATCAAATGCCAGTTATGCGCCCAGGAGTGCATTATTGCAGATGGAGAACGCGGACGATGTCGTGCAAGGCTTCACCTAAATGGCAAGCTTATAAGCCTTGTCTATGGAAGACCAGTAGCCACCCACATTGATCCAATAGAAAAAAAACCGCTTAATCATTTTTTACCAGGCGCCATAGCATTCTCCATGGGCACAAGCGGCTGTTCACTCAGTTGCCAGTTTTGTCAAAACTGGGAGATCTCCCAGATGAAACCGGAAGACTTTGAACTTGGCTATCACCCTCCGGAGACAACCATTACCAAGGCAGAGGCCTCAACCTCCCCAGTTATCGCATTTACCTACAATGAACCTACCATCTGGACAGAATACATCCTCGACGTTGCCAGACTTGCCAGGCAAAAAGGCATCAAGACAGTCGTAATCAGTTGCGGGATCATGCAGGAAGCGCCACTTAAAGAACTCTGCGAGGCAGTTGATGCAATCAAGATCGACCTCAAGGGTTTCAGCAATAATTTCTACGAAAAGGTCTGTGGCACCAAACTCAATCCAGTATTAAGAAGTATAAAGCAGGTGGCTCAGAGCAAAGCGCATCTTGAGATAGTCAATCTGGTTGTGCCAACGCTCAATGACTCAGACGACATGCTGAAGGGACTTGTCAACTGGGTTAAAAATGAAACAGGGAAGGACACGGCTATTCATTTCACAAAATTTCATCCAGATTATAAGATGTTGCACTTACCTCCTACACCTGTGGCGACCCTTGAAAAGGCATACATTATGGCAAAGGAGGCAGGGCTTCACTATCCTTATATTGGAAACGTGCCTGGCCACAAGTGGGCGCACACTTACTGCCCTGGTTGCAACAATGTTATAATCAGTAGAAACAGCATGTTTATGCTGGAAAATCGCATTAAAAACGGAAAGTGCCCTGACTGTGGCACAGAAATCAAAGGAGTGTGGAGTTGAAAGGGGGAAAATCATGGACAAAAAGGCTGTAACCACAGTAAATGCGCCCAAGGCCATTGGGCCGTATTCGCAGGGGGTGCTGGCGGGAAACTTCCTGTTTGTCTCAGGACAGATAGGCATTGACCCTCTGACAGGACAGATTGTAGAGGGCGGGATTGAAAAAGAAACCAAACAGGCACTTGAAAACATGAAGGCAATTCTTAAGGCTTCAGATTTTGGCATGAAAAATGTAGTCAAGTGCGACCTGTTTCTTTCAGATATGGCAGATTTCGAAACAGCTAACATGGTTTACAGCTCTTATTTCACATGGAAACCATTGCCAGCCAGGGTAACCATTGAAGCAAACAGGCTTCCCAAAAATGCCAAAATTGAGATTTCCTGTGTGGCGTACCAGTTATAGCTCACAGCATAATAAATTAGCCATGAAACTTATCTTCACACTAATCATATCGGGGGTGTTTTCAATCATGCTCAATCTTCATACTTCCAACGCTGACGTAAGAAAAGCAGCTGTAAGCGGCCAATTCTACCCAGATAACCCTGAAAAACTTCGACTGACAATTAAAACTTTCCTTGAAAACGCATACAAGCCTCTGATTTCAGATGACGAGATAGAACCTGTTGCAATCATCGCTCCCCATGCCGGTTATGTCTATTCAGGCCAAATCGCCGCGGATGCATTTGCCCAGGTAATTGGCAAAGACTTTGAGACAGTAATAATCATTGCCCCAAACCATACAACAGCTCCATTTAATGGCATCTCAGTTTACAGCCACGGGGCTTTTGAAACTCCTCTTGGCAAGATAGCTATTGACGAAGAGTTTGCCGGAAAACTCATGGCCTCTGATCACAGGTTTGTCTTCAAGGCTGATTCTCACATTAACGAACACGCAGTCGAAGTGCAGGTTCCGTTTGTACAGGTGCTGTTTCCATCTGCCAGGATTGTGCCTGTTGTAGTCGGAAGCCCTGACCCAGGACTCTGCAAGGCATTTGGCAAGGCGATTTTTGAGGCATCCAGCGGCAAAAAAACCCTAACGGTCATCAGTTCTGACCTTTCTCACTACCCGCCATATTCAGACGCAAGAAAGATTGATCTGCAAACTCTGGACGCCATTTTGACCATGAACACTGAGAATTTTCTCAATTCTATTGCCAGGTCTGAGTCAAAACACATCAGAGGGCTTGGCACCTGCGCCTGCGGTGAAGGGCCAATACTTGCGGCGTTTGAGCTTGCCTCATTAAGTGGATGCAAGGCGCATCTTGTAAGCTATGCCAACTCTGGCGATACATTCATCGGAGATCAAAACAGGGTCGTAGGATACGGCGCTGTGCTTTTTGCCAAATCTTTAAAGGACATCTGGATCAAACCGTTAGTCGCTGGCCCGCCAGACAATGATGTTGCAACTGAGCTGAGTGAAACCGACCAATCCCTTCTACTGAACCTTGCAAGAACAACCATCTCAGATACTCTGACAGTTGGCGCTATGCCGCTTGCCAGAGGCTTTTCCAATGCTGCATATCGCAGGCAAGGGGCGTTTGTGACCCTTAAAAAACACGGGGAACTTCGCGGGTGCATTGGCCACATGGCTGAAAATCTGCCTCTTGTACAGGTTGTTGGCAAGATGGCAATGGCTGCTGCGTTTCGCGATCCGCGATTCAGACCTGTCAGGCATGAAGAACTCAAAGATATTGAAATCGAAATTTCAGTTTTAACGCCATTTAAAAAGGTCTCAGGTTATGATGATATAGTAGTGGGCAGAGACGGAGTTCTTCTTCAAAAACAGGGCGCTTCGGCAGTCTTTCTGCCCCAGGTTGCGCCAGAACAAGGATGGGACAGGGATGAGATGCTTTCTCATCTGTGCATGAAGGCAGGGCTTGATGCTGACTGCTGGAAGCAAAAGGCAGAGTTCATGACGTTTCAGGCGAAGATATTTTCAGAGAAATAAAGGGACAAAAATAAAAACATGGAACAGTTTGACAGGCTAATAGGAATTGTAAAAAGGCTCAGGGCTCCGGATGGCTGCCCATGGGACAGGGAACAGACCCCGGAAACAGTGAAGAAATACATTCTGGAAGAGGCTTATGAACTCTACGATGCCATTGAAGCAGATAACCATGAAGAGGTTGCAGAGGAACTTGGAGACCTGCTTTTCATGCTGATATTTCTTGCAAACATATTTGAAGAGCGTGGCAACTGGCGTTTTGATCAATGCCTTGAAAAGGCTGCGGAAAAAATGATCAGGCGGCATCCTCATATTTTTGGCGACGTTAAGCTTGCCAGCTCAGAAGAAGTGCTTGCCAACTGGCAGGTGGTCAAGGAGGCAGAGGCAAAAGAAAAGGGTAAAAAGCACTCAGCGCTTGGCAACCTCCCACGCGCGCTCCCAGCCCTGCAAAAGGCCTTCAGGCTTGGCGAACGGGCATCCCGCATAGGGTTTGACTGGAAATGTGCGGAGGATGTGCTTGCAAAGGCAGAGGAAGAGAGGAATGAACTGCTTGATGCCATACATAAAAAGGATGCTATCGGGATTGCAAATGAACTTGGAGACCTGATGTTCAGCCTTGCAAATTTTGCCAGGCACCTTGGACTCAACCCGGAAGATGTACTCAGGCAGACCAATGAACGATTCATCGCAAGATTTTTGAGAATGGAGGAGTATTTCTCCTTAAAAGACATCTCCATTAGAGACGCAAGTCTTGAAGAGATGGATGATGTCTGGAAAATAGTCGCTTCAAAACAACAGGAAAGTTCCAGAGATTAGGATTTTGTTTAAGAGTAAGGCTAAGGCTCAAAGACACAAAAAACAAAAGTAACTATCCAGCAGCACTCCATCTGCTGCGTCATCGGCCTGCTCATGTGCAGGTAGCACACTTCGCAGGCCTCTTCCTTGCATCTGGGGCACTGCTGAATAGTTACAGTACGGTGGTTTTCGTTTGTTTTCGGCATTAAGCTGGATAGTTACAAACAAAATTTCTATTTTTTGGAACCTCCCTTTATTATCTTTAGACTGTTCAAGATCATGTCCAGCTAAGTCTATGGATGCTATTAGATTGCAAACGTAACAGAACTTTGTTAAAACGTCTGGGCTTTAAACACATCATGGTCAAATTACAACATTGGAGGAAAAATATGCCAATCTATGAATATCATTGCAACAAATGTGATAAAGACTTCGAAGAGCTTGTATTAGGCTCAAACCCGGTAGTGACATGCCCTGAATGCAAAAGCCAGGATGTGGCAAAAAAAATGTCCACCTGCGCATTCAAGGCAGGAGCAAATTTTGTTGGCACAGGCAAAAAAGCCTCTGCCGGTTGCGGTTCATGCTCCAGCACAAATTGCAGCACATGCGGGGGCTGAAAGTAATGCCTCATTCTTCCAGGACACTGAGGCTCGGCACCAGAAAAAGCCTCCTTGCCATGACCCAGAGTACATGGGTTAAAGATACGCTTGAAGCCATTGTGCCAGATTTAAGCGTTGAACTTGTACAGATAATCACAAAAGGTGACCGCATTCAGGACGTTGCTCTTGCAAAGGTGGGGGGCAAAGGACTTTTTGTTAAGGAAATTGAAGAGGCGCTTTTGCGAAGTGAGGTGGACTTTGCTGTTCACAGCCTCAAGGATGTGCCTGCCGAGGTGCCTGATGGGCTTGAGGTCAGCGTATTTCCAAGGCGTGAAGACCCCAGAGACGCTTTGATTTCACGAGACGGCAGGAAGCTTTCTGAGCTTGACGTAAACGCAGTTATAGGCACAAGCAGCCTGAGACGCTCTGCACAACTCTCCATTCTAAGGCATGATATTATCGCCCAAAATCTGAGAGGCAACCTTGACACCAGGTTAAAACGCCTCGAACATGGTGATTTTGACGCCATTTTACTGGCAACTGCCGGGCTCAACAGACTTGGCATGGCTTCAAGGGTCACAGAGCATCTGGATGTGCGTTCTTTTGTGCCTGCCGTGGGACAGGGAGTACTCGGCATTGAATTCAGATCAGACGATACTGAAACAGCCTCGGTTCTAAAGCATATCCATCACGAGGAAACCGCTATCTGCGCAATGGCTGAGCGTGGATTTCTGGCAAGACTTGGCGGAGGCTGCCAGGTGCCGCTCGGCGCATTTGCACAGATTGACAACGGCATATTAAAGATACATGGCATCATCTGTTCTCCAGACACAAAAAAGACAGTAAGGCATGAACTTAAAGGCAGGCCGGAGGATGCACAGACATTGGGTATAGAGCTTGCTGAAATTATGCTCTCAATGGGAGGAAAACAGATTCTGGAGGCGCTTTATGACTTGCCAGCCTGACAGTACAGGGAAACAGAAAACACCCGGCAAGGTTTATCTTGTGGGAGCAGGTCCAGGAGACCCTGGACTCCTGACAGTAAAGGGCAGAGATCTGCTCTCAAAGGCGGAAGTGGTAATTTACGACAGGCTTGCAAGCCCTAAACTGCTCTCAATGACAAGGCCTGACGCCCAATTGATTTACGTTGGCAAGCGTATCGGCAAGCATGCAGTGAGCCAGTCCGAGATAAACAGGCTTCTTGTGAAGCACGGTCTTGAGGGCAAAATGGTTGTGAGGCTCAAGGGAGGTGATCCGTTCATCTTCGGAAGAGGCGGAGAGGAGGCTGAGGAACTTGTGAAACACTGCATACCATTTGAGGTGGTGCCAGGTGTCAGCTCTGCCATTGCCGCTGCCGCATATTCCGGAATCCCTATTACCCATCGCTGCTGCGCTGCATCCCTGGCAATCATCACCGGGCACAGGAAATTTGAGGTTGACGAGGCTGCCGTGGACTGGGAAGGGATTGCCAGAACGCCAGACACCCTTGTGTTCCTCATGGCAATGACCAACCTTCAAGACATCGCCTCAGAGCTGATAAAACACGGAAGATCGGCTGATACCCCTGCGGCTGTCATTGAATGGGGCACTACTTCACGACAGCGCACAGTGTGCGCAACCCTTGCCGACATCACCCAAAAGGTTAAAGAGGCCAGACTTGGGCCACCTTCAGTAATTGTTGTGGGGGAGGTGGTGGCCCTTAAAAAACAACTCGACTGGTTTGAGACGCGACCCCTTTTTGGTAAAAAGGTGGTTGTGACCCGCTCCCGTGATCAGGCAAGCGAACTCACCCATCTTCTTGAGGAACAGGGGGCTGTCTGCATTGAGACGCCAACAATTGAACTGATGTATCCAGATGATCTTGCTCCGCTTGATCAGGCTATAAGCTGCCTTGAGCAATATGACTGGATAATATTTTCAAGCCCGAACGCAGTGCAGTTTTTCTTCAAACGCCTTGACGAGACAGGCAACGATGCAAGAAGGCTTGGCAGGACTAAAATAGCAGTCATTGGCACAGGAACAGCCCAATCCCTAAAACAGCACAGACTTAACCCTGACCTTGTTCCACAAACCTTCCAGGCAGAAGGACTGATTGAAGCCTTCCAGCAGCAAGAAATGAAGGGGAAAAAGGTGCTTGTTCCCAGGGCAGTTGATGCCCGCGAGGTATTAAGAGCAGGGCTTGAAATGCTTGGGGCAATTGTGGATGTGGTATTTGTCTATAAAAATACCCCTGTTCAGGTTGATGAGTATGCCCTTGAGGAGTTGAAAAAAGGGGTGGATGCCCTCACCTTTACAAGCTCCTCAACTGTGAAAAATTTTATGCAAGCAATCCCTGCTGATATCATGAAAATGGCGTTATCTGACGCAAAAATAGTCTGCATTGGCCCCATAACAGCGCAGACAGCCAGCAAACATGGACTTTCTGTGACAAAAATTGCAACCCAGGCCACTATCTCAAGCCTTGCAGAGGCTGTAATTGAGGCAATCTGCAATCATACAGGACAGGGACAATAACATCCTATTAAATGAACGTGTCATCCTTGCCTTGTTGTTGTCACTGGCAAAGGGATGAGAAATAGTAGCGCCCCTGGCATAAAACAGAGAAACAACATAGATGTGAAAAAGGACGACCAGAAGCGCAATAAGATCCTGTTGCTGATTGGCCCAGTGTGTTCTCATACAAAAGGGCATTGTGCTGCGCCAATCAGCTTTCTCACGTCTCGCCATTGCACCAAATTTCTATTTTTTGAAGCTCTTTTCGATTTTATACGCCCTGAATTTGTAGGCACGATCTGGTTGCCAGCATGGCCTCGGGGGCCTGCCAATTAAAAACAGACGATAAAGCACCAAGCCTGAGACAAAGCCGCCTACATGCGCCCACCATGCCACGCCAGAGCCTGCGTCACTTCCAAGTGATGCAATAGTTCCACTCAAAAATTGTTCAAGAAACCAGAACACCAAGAAAAATACTGCTGGAACATCAACCAAAAATGGAAAAAAGAAGATAGGGATCAATAATGTAACTACCGCCCTTGGAAACATGCCAAGATAGGCTGCAAGCACCCCTGAAATAGCGCCAGACGCCCCAACAACAGGTATTTGGGAAAAAGGGCTAAATATGACATGCACTACACTTGCAAAGACCCCAGTGATAAGATAAAAGATGCAAAACCTGGGGGCGCCCATCTGATCCTCGACATTGTCTCCAAATATCCACAGCATCCACATGTTAGTTATGATGTGAAACCACCCACCATGCAGAAACATGCAGGAGAAAAATGTCATCAGGTTAAAGATGCCCTCTTGCGACATAATAGGTAGCACATGCATCCTTAACGGAATTACACCAAAAATAAAAAATACCGCCTCAAGCATGCGATGAGGGAGTTGAAGTGTAATAATGAACACAAAAATGTTAATAGCGATCAATGACCATGTGGCAATAGGTTTGCATTGTCGCAATATGCTGTCTTTGATGGGGAACATGATCGCTTGTCAAACAGTATTTTTTAAAGCGCACCCTAAATTGAATGGAAGCATCTGTCAACCTTGAACCTTCCCAATCTTTTGACATTGCTTCGCATCATACTAACACCGCTGATCATAATCCTGCTCATCAGAAAGCAGTACGTTGAGGCGTTTTCAGTTTTCAGTATCGCTGGCATTACAGATGCCCTTGATGGCCTGCTCGCCAGATACCTCAAGCAAAGGACACAGATAGGCGCCATACTTGACCCGATAGCAGATAAGTTTCTGGTTACCTCCACATTTGTCATGCTGACTATCTCAGGCACATTTCCTGACTGGCTGGCTGTGGTAGTTATCAGCAGGGATATAATTATAGTGGCAGGAGTACTCGTGTTGTTCCTGTACCAGGGACATGTGGACATCAAGCCCACCTACCTCAGCAAGGCCACGACATTTTGCCAGATAACAGCCCTTGTTACAGCTATGCTGGCCATGGCGTTTGATTTCAGGTTTGAACAGACAGCCCTGATTATCCTCGTTTACCTGACTGCAATGGTCACTATTTCATCAGGACTTCATTACATGTTTATTGGGATCAAGACATTTGAAATTAAAAAGAACGGGGCTAAAGACTGATAAACAGCCCTGCCCCCGGATTATATCTCAGCAAACCTCACCTACACGACCATTGTCAGGGACGAGATACCTTCTGGGAAGTTCCAAAAATTGCTATGTTGCCCGATGGCTGCATTGTTTGTAGGCTGGCAAATGCTCAACATACAGGGAGTATGCTGCGCTTTTTCGCATCATCGCGCCTTGCCATCAAACAAACTTCTTAATTTCTGGAACTTGCCCGTTAAATCTTGCCAAAAAGCTACACCCTGAAAGAGAGCGTAATCTTCTTAAGCTGCTCAGCCATGCTTGCCAGTTTCTGCGCCTGTGTGATAGAGTGATTGACGCTTTCTGATGTTGCCTCGGAAAGACCTGCCACGCCGTCAATCACACGGGAAACCTCCCTTGTGCCAGATGCCGCGCTCGTGATGTTTCGTGTAATCTCATTGACCGTAACTGTCTGTTCCTCGACTGCGGATGCAATTGTGTTGTCAATATCATTCAACTGTTCGATGATGTGACGCACCTCTCCTATTGCTTCAACTGCGCCTGTGCTTCCATCCTGTATGGTCTGAACCATAGATGTTATCTCTTCAGCTGCCTGAGCTGTCTGCTTTGCAAGCTCCTTAACCTCATTTGCGACCACAGCAAAACCTTTGCCAGCCTCTCCTGCCCTTGCAGCTTCAATCGTAGCATTAAGAGCAAGAAGATTTGTCTGCTCAGCTATATCCGAAATAAGTTTGGTTGCCTTTCCTATCTGTTGAGATCGCTCACCAAGCTGTATTACGGCATCTCCAGATTCATCCATCTTTGCCTTTGCAGTGTTGCTGATGGAGGCTGCTTTTGAGACATTTGATGCAATTTCCTGAGATGCCACGGAAAATTCTTCTACAGCAGCGGAGATTGAATTGATATTGTCACTCGCTTCCATGCTGACATCAGCCGCATGTCTTGCGCTGGTTGCTGATTCATTGCTCTGCGCCATCATGCTTTCACTGAAATGCAAAAGCTCATCTGACGAGTTTGCAACTTCAGCAGAACTTCGAGTCACAGTGCCGATAACGTCTCTCAGGCTTTCCTGCATATTTTTAAATGCCTGCCCCAATTTGCCCACTTCATCATCAGATATGCCTGATATTTCGTGTGAAAGGTCTCCACTTGCGATCTTTTTTGCATGGCTGATAATCAGCTCAAGCGGGCTTGACAACACTGTTCTGAAAAACCATGACAGGAATGCAAACATCGCAAGCATGCCAAGCAATATCGCT
This sequence comes from Desulfobulbus propionicus, assembly GCA_020722285.1. Taxonomy (GTDB): domain Bacteria; phylum Desulfobacterota; class Dissulfuribacteria; order Dissulfuribacterales; family DYLC01; genus DYLC01. Next base: position 24,054 of record DYLC01000021.1, read on the forward strand.
CCGATTATCATAATCTGATTTTTTCTTAAAGATAAATAGTATGGATCAAGGAAATAGATCAGCTCAAAAGCGCCATGCACCTCCCCTGCCCTCCAGTTTTCCATTCTTACACCTGTTGGATCCATTCCACTGTCATTGCCCCACAATGCTTTGGAGGTGGCAGGGTCTCCATGACATGCTTCACACTCTTTGGTCAGGACAATAGGACGAAAATAACGGAGTACAGGTCTATCCATGCCTGTTTTGGGATCCTTGTAATCCCCGAATTCAACATGCGCCTTCTTCCCTGATTTTTCAAGGAGGCTCAAGACCTCTTTTTCCACAGTATCAGGTTGATTTTCAGGATTTCGAGGTTGATTTTTTGGAACACGCATCAGATATCCACCCTCATCAGCATTTTGGGCAAGCATCGCCATCGCATTTACCACTGGCACTGTCTGAAGAAACTTATGCAGGGCTTTTTCCTTCTGTGAGTTGTCGGCAGAAAGAATATCTTTTTTCAGTTGTTCAATATAGGCCTTAAATGCACCCTTTTCATTCAGTTCAGCAGTGATGGAACGCATACTTTCAGCCTGAAGCAAAACCGCCTTGGACTGACTCATAAGGCTTGCTTTGATTTGTTCCTTTTCCCTGTATGCATTAAAGGTGACGATGGCCACAGTGCTTAAAATAAATAAAACAAACACTATCAGGCTGATTTTTTTACCCATGTTCATGTTTTTCAGAAATGCCATGCTATTCTCCATCTATTTTTTGGAACCTCCCTACTGATAAGATTGATGTCATACTTTGTCTCGTTACAGCG
>DYLC01000022.1:0-19210 GCA_020722285.1 Desulfobulbus propionicus
TCAATAACACGAGAAATCGGAAAAAGCGTGTGCGGATATAACTCATCACATTTTCGCAGATCTGTTTTGATTCGAAGGGACCAATGACAAGATAAGTTTCTGAGCAAGCAGTGCCAGGCGGGCCTAAAAACGGCTTGCCTAATACCCAGTAAGATAAAGCGATTCGTTCTCCGTATGCCCTGGAGATAAAAATCTTAAACTTATCTACCCAATCTTGATTTTGGAGGATTTGCGAGCGCGTAACATATCCGATGTGGCCATAGGTGTAGAACTTAACGGCCCCCGGAAATTCTTTCTTTTTATAGTCTTTGAAGTTCGTTGCAAAACCAAATGGTTTACGAGCACTCACGAACTTACTAAAACTTTGTTCTCGGAATCTCGCAACTTTGCGAAGGATAGAAACTGCCTCGTTATATCTTATGAATGTATCTCCCCCCATCTCGCGCAAAGGTCGTTCCATTCTGGAAGGCTTACCACCGATAATAGTTGTTACTTCACAATCCCCTCGACTATCTCGTTCCCATAGGAAGTAACATACGCCGCCGCTAATATCAACTCCGGGGAAACACTCCGTTGAATCGGGGTAATCAACAATTTTCCGTACACGATTATCACTTAGCATTTCATCACGGAAATCATCAAGGCCTTTCCCCCCCGAGAACCAACGCGAGGGAATGATCATGGTTAGGAACCGAGGGCTCAGTTTTTTTGCCTGCTGAACAAACCGGTGATACAGCGGAATCGCACTAGCTTTTGCCCCACTATCCTTTAGCTGATACGGCGGGTTGCCGATGATGACGTCGAATTTCATCTTGAATATCTCCTCGGGTCGCGTGGTGTGGATGAACTCGTAGGCGTGGGTTTCGAGTTCCTCGCCGCGTTCGTAGTTGGCTTCGTTCGCCCCGCAGAAGGCGCAGCGGCCGTTCTCCCAGGCATGTTCGATGCGCTGGAAGCGGATGTTGCCTTCGGGGGCGTCAAAGGTCTCGCAGACGGAATACTTGCCGTTGGCGGTCTTGGAGCAATAGACCGAGCGGCGCGCAAGCAAGCCGGTCAGCTCGGTGATGGCGATACCGAAGAGCTGGTTTTTCATGATGTGGTTGATACGCTCTTGGCGGTCGGGGATTTTGGCCTCCAGCCCCTGGTCGAGCCGGCGGGCAATCTCACGCAGAAACACGCCCGACTTGCAGGCCGGGTCGAGAAAAGTGGCCTTTTTGTCGCTCCAGAGCTCTTCCGGCAGCAGATCAAGCATCCGGTTCACCAGTTGCAGCGGCGTGAACACCTCGTCGCTGCTCAGGTTCGCAATGCATGAGAGCACATCCGGGTTGTAGTTAGCGCTTGTCAACATCGGCTACCTCCAGAAAGTGAACCGGCGGGTATTCCTTTTCCGGCGTGGGGATGAAGACATCCTCGCCGAGGTCGGAGAAGAGCGGCAGTTCCTTCATGGATTCGTGTTCCAGCAATCTGTGGAAGGAAAAATCGCGGCGCTTCAGAAAACTGCCGTTCACGGGCGACCACTCCGCAAAAATAATTGGCCCGGGGATTTCGCCGACCGTCTTCAGGGACAGTGCATCGCCATTAATGATGTTGCATTCGAGGATGAAGCGGACCGATTCGCGGCACTTGTCGTTCGTCTTGCTTGAGAAAAGGCGCAGGTAGTTCAGATCGAAGATGCCGAAAAGCCGCTGGCGGCACTGACGAACATTGTCTTCAAGAATATCAATGCCGTAGATGCTGGAGACGGCGAGAATAGCATTGCGCTCGTATTCCAGTTGGCTCTTGCGGTAACGCGCTTCCACGACGCGCAGCTTGCGTTCGAGAATCTCGGCCAGAAAGTTGCCCGTGCCGCAGGCGGGTTCGAGGAAACGCGATTCGATCCGCTCCGTTTCCTGCTTCACAAGATCGAGCATGGCGTTGACCTCCCGTTTACCGGTCAACACCTCGCCATGATCGGCTACCCGCTGCTTTGATTTGACTTGTTCTTCCATCGGCTCCTTGCCTGTCATCTTCTGTGGGCTAACGCTCTGCATCAACGGCGCGGCTTGTCCGCGCTCCGCTGCAAAAGCCTGGTTGGGCGTTTACAACTTTTTGACTTAACCGACATTTCAGTCACTTGACGAATCTCTTTTCCTTTGTAGTGAAACCAAGCTTCTTTTCACAGAGGTAGCCACAAGACAAAAGCTGATAAAAAGACGTAAAAAACTCAAAAAAACAGATAATTAACAGGCTGAGTAATAGATTTTTTTTTGGACGGTGGTTTTCGTTCGTTTTTGGCATTATACTGGATAATTACAAATATATTAACGCTCCACCTACCTCTCCTTCCAGCGCAAAGGAAACCTGAATATAATCTCTGTGCCTTGTCCTATCTCTGACTTCAGCTCAATCTCTCCCTGATGCTCACTTACGATCTGATGCACCATGATCAAACCAACACCCCGGCCTGTAGCCTTGGTGCTTATGATCTTTTCAAATAAGTCTTTTTTTATCTCTTCCGGGATGCCATTTCCATGATCAACCACCTTCACAAAAGGCCTGTCCTGCTCATCCCTATCCACCCAGATTTCTATGGTTCCTTGTTTTCTGGATACATCATAGGCATTTCTCATCACATGCAAAAGGGCTATTTTAAGAGTTCTTCTGTCAGAACGTATGATGATCGGCTGCGATGACATCTGAATGGAAAGGTGGATCTCCTTCATTCCGATATTGGCCTGCCATACCTTGATGGCATCATAAACTATGGTGCGCAGGTCTTCATAAATGAAAAAGCTCTGATGTTCAGCATATATTTTTTCAAATTTTTTAAGGGCTTGTTCAAGTTTTGAAAGAGCGTCAATACAGGCCCTGAATTTTTCTCCAGTCCTGATTGTTTCAGGCAATTCCCTGCCAATGGCCTGTAAAAGCCCTCCTATAACAAAAATAGGGTTTTTAAACAAATCCGCCACTTCAAGCGCCACCTTTGTGAGAGTATGTTCATGCGCAAGCGCCTCAATATCCTGGCTAAGCTGCAAAAGCTCTGCATTAGCTCGGTTAAGCATGTGACTCTGCTGGGTTTTTTCGCTTAAAAGCCTCAAGACCTCTTCATTCTGCTGAAGGATGATTTCCTCTTTTTTATGATATTCCGTCATATCAATGAAATGTTCGACACAGCCAATAGTTTCATCCCTGCTATTAAGCAAAGGCTTTGCTGTGTACATTACAGGCAGATCCCTGCCATCTACATTAAAAAAGGTCTCGCCTGTGATAATTTTTTTGCTATTTCCAGCAGATGTACACCCGCAATTTTCAGTTCCACATAAAGGAGTTTTGAATATTTCATAACATTTTCTGTCAAAACAATCCCCTGGGGTCATGCCTGCCATCCCTGCCCCAGCCTGGTTTATCAGCAAGATATTGTGCTCCAGATCAGTGACAATAATGCCGGATGAAACGGCATTTATAATCTGCAACAGGAAACTCTCTTTTTCAATTATCTCATCCAGTTTTGCCATATTATTCTCTTGGCCTGTTTAAAAATACACTTTCAGACATTGATTGGGTTAAACTAATGGTAATAGCCCCTTTGCCAGGAATTGCGCTTTCATTCACTGCAACAAACCTGCTGCTTTGCCAGCTCTTTTTTCAGATTTTCAAAAACTCCTTGCCAGTCACCGGCAAAACTCTGCCTGAAAAGCCTCATGGTGCGATACCACGGCGTCTTTTCAGAACCAAGACCCCATCGCCAGTCAGGCAGCCAGGTTAGCAGCGTCCAGACCTGTTTTCCCATGGCTCCTGCCAGATGCGCCACAGAGGTGTCAACAGTGATGACAAGATCAAGATGCTCCATAAGCGCTGCTGTGTGGGCAAAATCAAAAAAATATGGGGAAAGGTCTATCACATTTGGCATAATATTTAGCTGGTTTTCATGATGATACTGAAGACTAAACCAAACTGTGCCATTAAGCTCAAAAAGGGGGTTAAATGCCTCCAAAGCGCATGACCTCTCCACATCTCTGTTGTGCTGAGGATTACCTTTCCAGACAAAACCAATTTTTAATTTATCTTTATGGTTGGCAAAAATAGCTTCATATTTAGCTGAAAGGGCTTTATCTGCCCTCAAATACGGCACATCATCAGGGATTGTAGCCAGATCAGTCTGAAAAATAGTCGGGAGATTTAACAGTGGGACATGCCATCTGCATTTGTCATACACTAAACCCATTTTAGACTTCATCACTATTTCATCAACCCATTCAAGACATTCAAAAAACCTTGCTACGTCCTGATTACACGCCAAAATGACCTTTTTGCCAGTTTCTTTCAATAATTTTAGATATCTTACAAACTGTATGTTGTCCCCAGCGCCTTGCTCAGTATGCACAAGCACCACGCCAGCGCCTTGCTCCCCAGCCCACATAGGTAACTGTATATCATCTAACGAGACAGCCTGCTTTCTTTTCCAACGCCAGAGATACTCCTTGAATCCATCTCTGACCTCATTGTTTAACATTAGCACATGGCTTAAGTTCCAATGCGCCTCAACGAGATTGGGGTCAAGGTCAATTGCCTTTCTATAAAACTCTATACTTTCTGGAATCTTTAAAAGTTTTTCAAGACAGTTAGCTATATTATAATGCGTTCTTGCAACATCAGGTTCTATCAAAAGGGCGTTTCTGAAGCATTCAAGCGCCTCTTGAGCCTTGCCTTCCTGCTCTAAAAAAATATGTCCCAAATTATTATAGGCATAGCCATGATTGGGATTTTTAGAGATTACTGTTAAAAATTGGCTCTTCGCCTGCTCCACCTGCTGCATATCTAAATAAAGCACCCCAAGATTGTATTGGGTATCAACATCACCATTATTAATGGAAATAGCATGGGTAAACGCCTCAAGCGCCTCTTCAAAACGCTTAAGCCCATGAAGAGCAACGCCAAGATTTGACCATGCAGAATGGTTTGCAGGATGGGCTTCAATGCTCTGTCTGTATAAAGAGATCGCATCATCAAGCCTTCCCTGCTTATGAAACTCAAGCCCTTGCTTAAAAAAATCCTCCGACTTTTGAATTATTGCGCCACGTTCCGCTGCTCCCCTTACTCTTTGGGCAAGTGCCTCATAAGCAGCCTTTGCAGCCTCTGTTTTATCCTGCTTGAGGTAACAATCTCCAATTTTTTTCAAAAGCTCTATCCTGTCAGGCAGCGCCATAAGACACTGTTCATAAGCGGCTATAGAGCCTTCAAAATCATTTGCTTCAAAGAGCGCATCCCCAAGCTCTTCATAGATGGTGGCATAAGATGCCTTTCGCTCCACAGCCTGCCTCAGACACTCAAGCCCCTGCGCCATATCCCCTGCCTCCATGAACACCCTTGCTGCAAAGGCAAGCCTGTCTGCATTGGCAAGACAATACCTGAAACCATGCTGAAGCGCCTCATAAGCACCAGCAATATCATCCTTTTGATACTGACAACCTGCATTTAAGAACGCATATCCATCAAGCTCACCCTCATAAAGAGCCCATGCGTCTAAAATCCCCTGCGCTTTTTCCATATCTTTGGATGTTAGATATTTTTCAATCCGCTCGGCATACACTGGCCACAACTCTTTTGAAACCTCGGCAAGTGTCTGTTCATACGCACAGGACTTGACCCTCTCAAGCCATTTGGCAAGCAGATGCGGGTATTTTTCACCCCATCTCAGATAATGCCCATCCTGCTGGGGAATGTATTCCTGTTTGTTTATAGCCTCAAGCCAGGGCTCGGCAGCCCTTTTTCGAGCATTTCTCACTTGTTCTTCTAACCCTTGAGACAAAATCTTTTGAAAATACCCCTCAGATATCTCAAAATCCAACAGTTCAGCCTCAATAAGCCCCATCATCAACAAAACGTCAGGGTTATCCATATCTCCAGAGAAAGCCTTCTGCATCGCCCTGTAAGCAAGAAGCGCATCCCCTGCATCTTCATAAAGACGAGCAAGCTCCAAAGAGACACTGACATCCTGCCTCTTCTCAAGCCTTTTTAGAAGCACATCCTCTTTTTTCAGATGCTCACAAAGCGCTCCCAGAGAATTACAATACTGCTCAATCACCTCAATTCTTATGCCTTGCACCTCCTTAAGGCGATTAAGTTCAGCATCAAGCCATGAAAGATAGCCCTCTTTCTCCCTTATCTGATTATTTTTATATTTCTTTTCATCGTTTGCCTTAAGCTTTGAATATGTCATCTCAAGCGTTTGATTCCACACTTCCTGATAGGAATCAGACTTGTTGTTGATGGCATCAATCTTCAACATCTCTTCTCTGACCTTTGCAGGCAATTCATCAAGCGAATTGACGTGGTAGCCCTTTAACTTCAACTGCGCCAAGGCATTTAAGCCTGACTTGATTAACTTTTCCGCCTTTTTCAGTTCTTTCAAGACCTTTTTGGCATTCGCAATAGACGCCCCTGCATAGCCAGTGATGGCAGTATGTCTCCATCTTGGTATCTTCCTGACAGCATCATCAATCACACTGACAGCATCCATATCATCCGCCATAAAGGTCTGTATTGCATCAGCAAGAGACATATCCTCTGCGCCTTCGATGTGAGCGCCTTTTGCAGTGGCATTTATGAATCTTGCGCCTGACCTGGCAATAATCTCTTCAAACTGTCTCTGAAGGCTCATAAGCCCACGATCAGTGGGGAGCATTGTTCCATCCTTTGCCTTCACATAAAAAATCTCCTTGTCCTTGGGCAGCCCCTTTTCATGAAAGATTACGCCTGATGCATGGTCTGAATCTGCCTGTTTGGTGTATGAGAGGTCCTGGCCAACAAGTATGAGGGGATTTGCGCCTGTAAGATGGGCAATACCAGCGGAGAGATGGGCAACAGAAAGAAGCGGCGGAAGCAGATGTTTTACGCCAAGCTCACGAATCATCCACATCTGGGGGATATCCTCGTTAAAACACAAAAAGGTATGCCTTGCAGAGAGACGCTTTAAGATCAAAGGCGAACATTTAAGCGTAGTAGCCAGCGAAAACCGCCAATCCGTTTTCAGAAACGGCGCAAACTTCTCAAAGTTCACATCCTCCATATCAAGCGAGGTGACGATATCAGGCTCTATTCCAGCCTTTAGAAGGGTAATAAGCGCCGAATCCACAGCGACAATCAGACATCTGCCCTTTGCCTTGCGTATCTCATCAAGACTTTGATCCAAACTTGGACCAGCAGCCACCAGCAACGCAGGTTTTCCCTTGAATATATCTTTCAGGGTGTCTGAATTACAGCAATGGCGGACTAAAGATAGATTCTGATGACGATTGATTACAAATGTCTCACCACAAAAATTAGTGGTGGCGCCCATGGCATTTATCTTGTTTAAAAGCTGAAAGGTCTGATCATTAAAGGCTTCATATAGGGCTTTATTCCAGGAAAAACTTGGGACATGTCGCAGGATGTGGGTATCAAAGATGGAGACTTCACGCGAAATAAGCTGCTCCAAAATTTTCTGATCAAACTCGCCTGAATACACAAAAACCTTTGGATTTTCAAGCAACTGGGTCAAATCTGCATTTTTTAATGCTGCACAGAGCATATCCAAAGAAGGCTCAAGTATCACCATCTTGCAGATATCATGACGCTCCCTTAAAACCCTCAAAGGACCATAGCCAAGCCCCATGCCTACAAAAACCACAACACCTGTGCTGTCCTCGCTGATAGTCCTCAAATGAACCGCTGCATCCTGCCAGGGATCACTTCCATAAGCCAAAAGCTCGCTGTCATCAGGCATGTGATATCGCAAGGTTGCCAAGCCAGATGGTGTTGTCAAAACATCGCCTACAGGATGATACTCATGGTTTGTAACTGCCCTATAAAGCACAGGATTGGTATTTTTAAGGACGTTAAGATTATTTTCCCAGTGTTTTGCCTGCATTTTTGCTCCTTATCACCTATCTAATTATCCTTCGCACAGCCACACCATGTTGGCCTAAAAACGCCTTTACCTCTGCTGGCGTCTGCTCTGTAAAGTGAAAAATACTCGCCGCAGCCACAGCGCTTGCCCCATGCCTGAGCGCATCAAGCATGTGTGCTGGATTTCCAGCGCCTCCAGAAGCGATGACAGGGATGGCAACAGCGCTTGCCACCTCGCTGATCAACTCCAGATCATAACCTTTCATCGTGCCATCCTGCTCGATGGATGTTATCAAAATCTCGCCTGCTCCAAGCTCCTCGCACCTCTTCGCCCATGTACATGGTTTCTTGCCAGCAGGCTTTTTCCCGCTATGACTATAGCACTCATAGCCCCCATCCAGCGTCCTTCTGGCATCTATGCTTGCCACAACACACTGAGAACCAAACTTGAACGCAGCCTCGGATATCAGCTCAGGATACTCATAGGCAGCGCTATTTATGGCGACCTTGTCTGCACCACAGCGCAATAACCTCTTGATCTGCTCAAGATTTCGCACACCTCCGCCAATCGTAACCGGCACAAAACACTCCTGCGCCCAGTCTGAAATCATATCATAATCAGGGTCTTTGCCATCGTCCATCGCTGTGATGTCAAGGATTACAAGCTCATCCACCTCCCGTAACGTATAGACCTTGATAGCTGGAAGCACAGTTCCAACCCTCCTCCATGAGTCAAACGCCACCCCCTTAACAAGACCTGTGCCTTTCCATAAAAGTGTCGGGATTATTCGGGCTTTTAACATGGCTTATATCTCAAAAAATTTTTGATAATAACAAACCCAGCTTTTGAACTCTTCTCCGGATGAAACTGGACGCCCACAGCGCTTCCTTTTCCGACCACTGAGACGAACCCTCCACAATACGGCGTAATCGCCAAGACATGTTCAGGCTTGGATGGCACAAAATGAAAACTGTGAACAAAATAAAAATCAGCGCCATCAGAGATAGCATCAAAAAGCAGGTGTTTTTGCTGAAAATGCACCTCATTCCAGCCCACATGCGGGATGCGCTCGCTATCTTTCGACTCAAGCCGTATCACCCTGCCTGGCACAAGACCAAGCCCCTCTGACTCGCCTCCCTCCACGCCACTTTCCGCCATAAGCTGCATACCAAGACAAATCCCAAGTATCGGTATGCCTTCCTCCAAAACCGCACGCCTTATGGCATCTACCCAGCCTTTTTTGCGAAGAAGCGCCATGGCATCATAAAAAGCGCCAACTCCTGGCAGCACAAGCCTTTCAGCCTCCTTGATGTCAGCGGGATCATCCGAGATAAAGACATCTGCCCCGCACTCCTCAAATGCCCTTCTGACAGAGGCGAGATTTCCCATTCCATAGTCTATGATAAGGATGGACATTATTTTATTTTTTAAACAACCAGTCAAAAATACCGTTTTTCTTCATACGCTCTATTTCTGGAATATTGCATTTCAAATAAATATTTTTCCAACGAGACAAATCACCGTTTGGGCAATCTTCAACCAACATTTTTCCAATTTCCTCAAAACAAAGATGATTAAAACTGCGCCTTAAATCTTCACTTTCCTTATGGTTAATACCCAGTAAAAAAACACGATTTTCATATTGTTGAGGCACAATTTCTTGAAATTTTTCTCTTCTATCTTGAAAAGATAACTGAGAGTTTTCTTCTTGATCATCAAAATCCATTAACAATAATACATTGCAATTACTATATTTTTTCAAAAGGAATGTATTTACTTTTACAGCCTCAAAGACTTTGCCCCACCCACCTAATGGGTCTTTGACATCTAACAAAGCTTCATTTATGCAAGATGATAATTTAACGCCATTTAAAATATCTCGATAAGGTTTGTCTTCTAAAAAAATAACCAAATGATTTTTATAACGATTAACAGCCATTAGATATTATCCAATTCACCATTATCATATGCGTCAATAACTGTTTGACTATCATAATGTATATCTTCTAACAACTTTATTCTCGTTGGAGATAAATGAGACAACCTACTAACTACAAAAATATTATGATTAGAAAAATTATTGATAACTCGACTATTATGAGAAGTTACGATTAACTGGGTTTGACTTGATGACGCCTCAAATGCCTTTCTATATTCTGTAATAAAATGATTTAACTCTACCAAACTGATAAAATTATCAGGCTCATCCCACAGACAAGTTATGTATGGATTATTCTTCTGTGCAGCCATAACTGCCGCCGCTAAAAATAATACCTTTTCTCCATCAGAGAACTGTTCAAAATCTAACTCTTTAATACTTGAGCCATCTTGAAAAGTAAAAATCAACCTTCTATCATGTTGTCCGATTTCCTTAAACTTAAACGTCGCAATATCGGACATACGATTTTTCAAAAAATCAAATATAACCACATAAAGACTCGGATTTAACGAAAGCAACCACCGCGCCCAATCTATAACATTCTCACCATCTCTCAACAGTGTTGTGCTTTCATTTTTTGATAACCCATAAAAATGTCTTGGAATAGGTGATAATATAATAATATTTCGCAACCATTCTCTAAATATGTTAATAGGATGATCATTTGAACTAACAGAAAGAAGTGGAAGTCCAATATGATGCCAGTCAAGCACAAAATGTGCTTTTTCATTAAGCGATGTCTGTCCGCCATCACGATCAAATATGGGCGTGCCTTCCACGGTAAGCTCTTCTTTGTTTATCTTTGGGGCTAAAAATCTCTCTGGAAATTCTACTATCAATCTATAATTAAATCTTTCACCTCTTATCTCCACATCTATTTCTAATTCCATAGGCAAGTTAATATTACCAAAGTTTACATCAGGAAAAAAATTCTGTAATGAGGTTATGCCTTGCCCTATCTTCTGAAATATCTCGACCACTTCAAATATTGTAGTTTTTCCAGTGCCGTTCTTCCCTAATAAAAGAACAGAATGCAAATCCTTAATATTAAACTCAAAATTTTGTAAACATTGAAAGTTGTTAACATAAAGCCTCTTCAACATTTTTATTATCTAACCTCATCAATCCATTTATAGATTTTCGTAGTTTATCTTTGTCAAATTTCCGTATTTATCCTTGATGAGATTTCCACGGGCGTCTGTCAAAAAGAGCTTTTTATTCGTAAAACGGTCGCATATTCTGATAAACTCATCCACTGTCATGTCTAACGGCTCAAGTATCTTATCAAGAGGCTTTCCAAGGTATGTCCACGGAAACTTGCCGTCGTGCTTTTTCACAAGCGCAAGCCCTTCCTCACGACTGATGCGTCCCCTGCGTATATGCATGGAAGCGATGTCAGTTGCCCTTCCGAAACCGAACTTCAGAAACTTGAAATAATCGTGGATACCTGTCTGATGGTTGTCAAGGTTTTCATAATTCACAACCGACCCTTCCACTGTTGTATGCCATGTGTTCAAGCCAAAGCCTTGTGCAAGCAGGGCATTTGAGTAGCCATCCCAAGGTAAATAATAGCCAAGAAAAAGCCCAGTCACGCCCACACGCCTCAATTCATCGTCAGTTGGATATTGAAACGGGATCAAATGCCGCTTTTCTATGCCATCTATGCCAACAAGATCAGAGACCCTAAGCCCCAAAAGCCCGCCAAACTCCTCAAGCCAACGCCTGTCAAGGGTGTTGTTTTCAGTGGCTGAGGCAGGTCCTCCGTATTCGTTCTGTGAGTTTTCTCCCCAGATAATCAGCGGGACGTTAAGCTGCACGGCAAGCCTTACAGGAACAGTAAAGATAGTTACGTGCTCAGGCCAAGAAATGTCCCCAACCTGCGTAAGACCGATGCGATTTAACTTTCTTCGCACCACACGATTGCTTGTAACTTCAATATAATCCACCCCAAGAGACTTCAAATTTTCTATATTTCGTCTGCCAATCTCTGAAAGGTCACAGGTCGTGCCAGTAACACAAAGAGGATTCATGCCAAGCTCAAGCATTTTTATTGTCTGAAAATGACTGTCTTTTCCACCACTTACAGGCACAATGCAATCCCAGTTCGATCCATCCTGTGATTTGTAACGCGCCAGTATCTCAAAAAGTTCCTTTTTGCGCTTATCCCAGTCAACTTGTGGACGTTTCTCAAAATTGAGACACGCATTACAGACCCCTCTTTCATCAAAAGACAGATCAGGCTTTGTGTCAGGCAACAGACATTTTGTGCAATAACGAATCATAGCGTTCCTCCCTTTTTAAAGTTTAGGGAGGTTTCAAAGATTAGCAATTTTGTTCAAAAGCAACGCAGGCTATTGAGCAAAAGGGCAATTTTTGAAACCTCCCGCGCGCCATTCTGGCTCCAGTATCGCATACTCTATCACATCGTAAAACCTGCCATGTTTGAAAAAAGCCTCTTTCTGCACCCCTTCCTGCTTCATCCCAAGGCCAAGACATATCTTTTGCATGGCAACATTTGCCTCTGATGTGTAGCAATAGATTCGATGTAATCGTAACGCATCAAAACCATGCTTAACCATCAACCCACACGCCTGCCTGCCGCAACCCTTGCCCCAAAACTGCCTGTTTCCAAGGATAATAGCCAACTCGGCATTGGCATGAATCAATGTCATGGCCTGCAAAGAGACGTTTCCAATATGCCTGTCCGTCTGCCTGTCGCAGATGGCAAGCACCACATCTATCTGAGAGCCACGCACAGCCTCTATGTAGGCTTTTGCCTGCTCTTTTGAATAGGGAAACGTCTGATGCCTGTTCTGCTCACATACAACGGCATCGTTTAGCCATGAAGGGTAATCACCATCAACGTCAGATAGTTCAAGCGGTCTCAAATAAATACTGTCACCTGTCAAAAAAGGAGAAATCATTTGTTATATTACGCCTCCTGTCCGCAAAGCTCATCTCTATGCCCCCATACCTTCCAAAACGCTCTTATCACATCATCCAAATCCTCTTTCGTAGCAGGAGGTCTCATAAACTCATGTGTCATAAGTGTTTCAAAGTGGAGTTGTTCTGTGACAGGGCAAAGACCTTTTTCATAATTCAAATTATTTTGAGCAAGATTAAACGGATATCCATTTGAACCAAAGGCAATCCTGTGCTGATAAATCGGTTGTAGATAGAGTGGCTTAACATAGCCGCACCCAAGCTGAACCCCTTCCTTTTCCCTCAACTCAGTAGGCGCAAGCTCTGCCCGCACAGCCTTTGCAAACAAACCTCTTGATATTCCAGCGATATTTTTATCAAAAAGCAGAGGATGAACATAATAAACATGGGTTGAATCGGGACGAACAACAGCCGGCTCAATACATGGTATTTGAGCAAGTTCCTTTGCAAGATATGCCACGTTTTTTTGCCTCTCTGCCACAAAGCCATCTAATTTTTTCAACTGACATCTTGCCACAGATGCCTCAAGTTCGGTCATGCGGTAATTAAACCCAACCATGTTCACAAGTTCTTCAGGCCTCTTAATGCCTTTTGCATCTAACACAGCCTCAGCATGGTTACGGATAAGCCTTAGTCTCCATGCAAGCTGATCGTCATCTGTAACAATTACGCCGCCCTCGCCACAATGTATGTGTTTGTGATAATTAAGAGAATAGACACCGATATCCCCAAGCGTTCCAGCAAAACGCCCTTGATATTTAGCGCCAGGCGCCTGCGCACAGTCTTCAATGACAAAAAGCCCATGTCTTCTGGCAATGGTGTTGATGGCGTCAGCATCATAGGGAAGACCGAAGATATCCACTACGATAATCGCCTTTGTTTTGGAGGTGATACGGCTCTCAACAGAATGAGGGTCAAGGCAGAAAAACTCTGGCTCTATATCGGCAAACACCGGGATTGCGCCATAGACCAAGGCTGCTGTGGCTGATGCGCTCATGGTATAAGGCGACACAATCACCTCATCACCTGGCGATATGCCACATGCTCCAACCGCTGCATAAAGTCCTGATGTCGCTGAATTAACAGCTATGGCATGACGCGCGCCAAAGCAGGCAGCCCACTCCTCCTCAAGCGCCTGCACCTCTTTACCACCGTAAAAATCACTATGCCAGGTGCCGAGAAAATTAGAGAGTTTCCCGCTTCCAAGCACCCTTATCACTGCTTCCTCTTCCTCTATCCCAATGGTATTATAGGCGGGAAACAGCTTTTCTCGCACCTTTTCCCCGCCGTTTATAGCAAGAACAGCCATAAAAGCCCTCCCTACAAACTATCTCGAAATCTTAACATCCGTCTTGAGAAACCAAGCTGCCTATCAATTAACGCCTTGCGTTTTCTATCATACTTCAGCAATGAAATGGCATAGCTTATGGAATTTAATCCATAGTACCAAATGGTGTTTTCAGGGATATAGATGTATTTAAGCTCATTATAGCCATCAAAATCCGCTGATTTTTCAGGACGGCATACCTTGATAACACCCCCAAGTTCAGAAAACACCACCCTGCCTCCTTCCAAAATCACATCCAACTCAAACAAGGCATAATTATCACCAGATGTATTAAAAAGCGTCCCAGTCACCCCTGAGGCTGTTCTGGCAATATATGTCCCATACACATCACCTGCTATCCTTTCTGCATCAACAACCTCAAACTGAATAATCTCACCACATACATCTTCTATCAAAGCAAGCAGATGAGAGCCATTGTGATACAGCCCTTTGGTAAAAACGCCATGAAACCCCACAGGTTTCCCTAACTGTCCTGATTGCACTATATCAACAGCTTCCTGATGAGCCGGGTCAAAACAACGCATGTAATTTACAACAAACACCTTTGAGCTATTTCTGATAATATCTTTAAGCTCATCCAGTTCATCCATGGAATCTGTCAAAGGCTTTTCGCATATCACTACTTTTACAGATGAATGTTGATATATTTTTTTAACATCTGCGACATGGTTTTCTGTTGGAGTGCAAACGGAAACAATTTCAGGCGCTTCGCTTGCAAGCATCTCCTCAATATCCTGATAACCACGGATATCTTCACCCCATTTTTGCCGAAAGCGCTCGATTGCCTCTAAGTTGCGATCAACGCAAGCCACAAGGTCGCAACTGTCATGTTGCTTGTAGCCTTTGGCATGGGTAAGGATTTTGATGCTATTGACACGATCCAAGCCACTGCCGATCATGCCGCAACCTATCACAGCAGCCTTAAATGTTTTTGTTTTAGCCTTCGCTTGCATGTTTTTGACGTATATTGCGATTCAACATCGCGATAGAAACATCTTCCCTCAAGAAAGAGATGATATCTTTTGTGGTAAAAGCTGGCTTTACGGCATAAAGTCTTTCATAGACTGCCTTGATCACCTCATAATCCTCTGAAGTATCCATAGTGATACGCAGATCAGGGGCAAACTCGGGAACAAGAGCGTTAACAGAATTAAGCTTGAAAAGATGCGGATTTTTATAGATAAAATATGTGACATGCACCTGATCTATGGGGTCATCCGTCAAGGCAGCGGTCTTTTCCAGGGTTTTGCGCCACAAGACCTCAACCTCTATGCCAACAGGAAATGTTCTTTGCCAAAGACACGTGGATGTGTAGTCATAGTCTCCGGCAAGGTGTGAGACAATAGTCCTGTCCATCACAAGCGGATCAATCAAGGGACAATCCCCTGTGAGTTTGCAGACAAGATCGGCATTAACAAAAGTCGCTGCCCCCACAACCCGCTCAAGGACATTTTCCTCACTTCCTCTAAAAAACGACACCCCAATCCGTTCACAAAGTTCACAGATAGCATCATCTGCTGGCTTCGTGGTGGTTGCTACAATTATCTCTTGAACATAATGCGACCTTGCCACCCGCTCACACATCAAATCAAGGGATGCCCTTGCCTTCGCCTGCCCTTGCCTGCTATCAAAGACCTCGATAGGCAGGAGCACCTTGCCAGGAAGCCGCGTGGAAGACATGCGCGCCTCAATGGTGGCAATTATTTTCATTTTTTTGCCTCCTGCAAAAACTTAAATAAATCTTTTAGTGTCATGCCTTCACAAAAACGCTTATCAGTTACAGATTCTGAAATTGTTTTCAAATCCAGCGCAAGAAATTGTTCAAGGGTTGAAAACTTACACTTTTCAGGAATAGGCAAAACACACTTCATCTTGGAAGACGGGATGAAGGAAATAACAGGCTTACCAGTGAGATAGGCGTTAAAAAGCGCCATACTCGTAAAACCGATGACACACCTCGCAGATATTATACTTTTCATTAAATCCCATTCAGCAGGGAGGCAAATAGCTAAAATATCTGGATAGAGCCTGACAAGTTCACTATATTTGTCTTTATTTTCAGAAGGATGCAATCTCAGGCACACCTTTTTGACTTCTAAATCCTTCGATATCGCCCCGAAGTTTCCAAGTAAGGCTTGTATAGCCCCTATTTCTGAAAAACCCCAGTAATTGCTGTCTCCATAGAGCCTTTTTGCCCCTTCTGAAACAGGCTCTGATACAAACAGACAAAATGGCTCACAGCCCTCCCCTATACCTATATTACAATCACTTGCAGCATACTGTCTTGCCTGTCTGCGTATCTCCTCAAAGTAGTAGTTTTTGACATACAAAAGTCGTTCAAACCCAAGATGTCTTGCCATGTTCAAGGCAGGCTCGTCTCCCACCGCAACCCAGTCAGGCAGGTTGCGCCTCCAATCAGCGCCGGGATATCCAAAACGTTCCCTGTAATTCACCCAATGCTCAAGAAAGGCTACTGATGTCACATCGTTTGCCTTTGCCCATCTAACAAACGGTTCTTCAATTTTTACCTGCCAACCTGTGCCATAAAATAAATAATCAGGTGATGTTGCATCCAAAAACTGCTCTATATTTTCGATGGCATCCACATCCATCCAGAACTTTTCAAGCCCCTTGCGGGTAAAAACCGTTTTGGCAGGGCTGTTAATTTTACCAACAACATACCAACGGCATATCTCGATATTGTCGGCAATGAAAGCGGATAACAACTCAGCCGCTCCAGCGTCATTACACACCACCATCACATCAGGCTGCTTCATTTTTGTCACGTTACAGAGTAGATTATGAATTTTAGATTGTTATTTCTATACCAGTTTTTTCTATTTCAAAGGCAAATGGATTTACGACATTAAAATCTTGTTCTTTGATTGGATGAGGTTCAATGCGCAAATCAATTTTTCTTCTTAATCGCATCAATGTTTTTTGTGTTAAAAAAAATCAGACATGTTTCGTAAAATTATGGCAATGTCAATGTCGCTATCTTCTTTTGCTGTGCCTTTAGCAAATGAACCAAAAAGATAGACTTTCGTAATCTCCAACTCTCTTGGAATTATTTCAAGATACTGCTTTACAATATCTATAATGTTTTGATCAACCATTGTCTTAATTGCTCTATACGTTCATGCCAATTTGTCAAAATTTTCTATCTCTTCTTCCATGTCTGCATCTCCTCTTCAATCAACAAATCCCATGTAAGAGGCGTGCCTTTTGTCGCATCTCTCGTAACTTTTTTCCATAGACAAAAGCTATAATACTTAGGGGCAATACCAAAGCCTGGACGAACAGAGCGAAGGTTTTCAGGTGTAAAGCGATCACCCCTTTTCATGTCCTTTGAGATGTAAAGAGAACGTCTAAACTGAAGAGATGGCTTTTCAGCCTCTGTCGGACCGTAACTTACCCCTCCAATCGCCTGCCATGCCCGCTTGCTTTCCTCCACTAACTGCCTCATCTCATCTGGCTCAACAGAAAATTGTGCATCCACCCCTCCATCTGCCCTTGAAATGGTAAAATGTTTTTCTATCACGCTTGCGCCAATCCCAATGGCGGCAAGGCTCACTCCTATGCCAAGGGTATGGTCTGAAAGCCCGACCTCGCACTCAAACGTCTGACGCATGTGTGCTATTGTCTTTAAGTTCGTATCCAAAGGCTCTGCAGGATACGTGCTTGTGCATTTAAGCAAGACCAGATTCTTGCACCCTGCCTGCCTTGCAGCCTCCACTGTCTCAGAAAGCTCAGCAAGACTTGCCATGCCTGTGGAAATAATTAAAGGCTTGCCTGTAGCAGCAGCCTTTTGAATAAGCGGCAGGTCTGTATTTTCAAACGATGCAATCTTGTAGCAGGGATTTCCAATCTCCTCCAGAAAATCCACAGCAGTATGGTCAAATGGAGTGCTAAACGGGATGATGCCAAGGCTTCTTGCATGTTCAAAAATGGGTTTGTGCCAATCCCAAGGCGTATATGCCTTTTGATAAAGACTGTAGAGCGTTTCATTTTTCCATAAACTTTTTTCATTTCTAATGCAAAAATCTTTAGAATCACAGTCAAGGGTAAGGGTATCAGGCGTGTAGGTCTGAAGCTTGATGGCATGGGCGCCTGCCTTTGCAGCAGCAGTGACAATCTCAAGTGCGCGCTCAAGGGACTGATTGTGATTGCCTGACATCTCGGCAATGATAAAAGGTGGGTGATTTAGCCCTATTTTTTGGCTTTCAATGGTAATTTCAAGCATATTTTCCTGACTAAATAGCAAAAATAACCTGTTTTAGTCTTTCTTTGTGCATAACCCAATCTACATCAAACAAAGCCATTAAGATCAGATCCACATACGATTCCTTTCTCAATATATGCCTTTTCAGGCAACCTTCTTGACTAAATCCAAGTTTTTTATGCAAATTGATTGAAATTTCGTTAAAAGACAGTATCTCGCTGCACAACTTTCTGATTTTTCTCTCATAAAAAATCTTTTCAAGGGCAAGAAAAAGCATAGCAGAGCCCAACCCTGGCACTTGCCCTTCTTCTCCAAGATAAAACCCCCAACTACACCTATTATTCAACGCTTCAATATCTTTAATGTTAACCTGTCCCAAGGGTACTCCTTGATATTCAAATATCCACACGATACAGGTAGTTTCTTTTAATATGCCTTGAAACCATGCCATGTGTTCATCCCTTGAAATTATCCTGTCCGTTATCATATTAAAACGAACCCGATCCGCATTGCGCCATCTTAACAGCAACTCAGCATCAGCCAAGACAGATGTCACAGGTCTAAGAATGCAATCACTGTAAGCAGGGCGAGGGCTTTTCATCTCAAAACACCATTTTCACCATCCACATGGAAATTTTATTGCCAACAGGCACGTCAAGGTCGTCCCTTAATAATCGCAAAGGGTTTCATCCTTGACGTCTTAAAAATTCATCAATAGTAAGACCTATATCACTTGCAATTTGCCTTAATAATATCGGAGAAATATCTCTCCCTTGATGAAAAGGTACTGTAGTGCATCTGCCATCATAATGGCGGAATTGCTTATGAGAACCTTTTTGCCGAACCTCTTGAAATCCAAAACTTTTAAGAAGAGCTACTATCTCCTGTGGTTTA
>DYLC01000022.1:19310-24772 GCA_020722285.1 Desulfobulbus propionicus
ATTATGCCACTACTACATTCTGAGTGCCTACGAATTCAGTCTCTAATTCAGTCTTTCCATCCTCAAGAAGCATTTCAATTACCTCTTTAAGATTTTCATTTAACTCATCAAGACTACTGGCTTGAGAATGTGCCCCAGGAAAACCAGGAATAAACCCTACATAAAAACCAGTATCAAAACATCTTTCTATCACAGCAGTAAAAATCCTCATTGTTTTAATCCTTTTTTTCAAAACACCATTCCAATCATCCACATGGAAATTTTATTGCCAACAGGCACGTCAAGGTCGTCCCTTATTTTTATGAACTTAGCCATTCGATCATGGCATCAAATCCATCTCTTTGAGACATTAGCCCAATGGCATTTTGCGACATTTCCATAAGCCTCTGAGGACTCCGTACCAACCCTGCCATTTCTAATGCAAGCTTCCTTTTCAACTGATCCCTATCCTCTTTTTCTGCATCCCCCACATACACACATGCCCCTTTTTCAGCCACCATCTCTGTAATCTCAACCTGATTGGAAGCAGTGGTAATCACAAGTGAACCAAGCCCCATAAAACACCTCTCCCAATGGCTCGACCCCCCTGCGCCAAGCCCAAGGTCTGAAGATGCCATCAGCCTTGCCATGTCAGAGACCTGCTCATGATACACAAAGGCAGGCAAGGAATACTCACTACAAAGTTTTTTTAACTTGACTTTATAAGGATTGGAAGCGCCTGCTATTACATTGACCGTTACGTCCGCACCTTGCCAAACCTCTCGACACACCTCTATAGCAAGGCTTGCCATGTCATAAGCATCTGAACCGCCAAAATTCACCAAAACCTGCCTTATTTGCCCGTTTTTTGGCTTCAAATGCCTTTTTTCCTCTACAAACTCCCTGCGAAGAAGGGCATATTCAGGTCCAAGAAACAATCTACATCCTGAAGGAACAAGCCCTGTGTAGCGCATATTCATATCTTTATGAAGATTTTGATCCAGAAGAGCGTCACAGTCATGGGGTCTATCTGCCAGATCGTCAACAACAAAGATTTTTTTTGCCACCTTCCGCAAAACCTTCTCACACGACGCATCTAAACAATAATTATCCACAATCAGCCAATCACAACCGCCAAGCTTCTCAATTACCTTTTTGGTCTGAAAAGCATCTTTTTCCACAGAAAAACCATCACCTTCAGCATCCAGAAGCTCCACCTTAAAACCATTTGCAGCTACCAGATCAGCCAAATGTCCTGGAAGCCTTTTTGTGATAAAAGTGACCTGTGCGCCTCTTTCCCGCAGATAGTCAGCCAACGAAAGACATCGCATAACATGACCTGTGCCTATCTCTACTGAGGCATCTGCTCTAACTACAAAATTCATCTATTTCTTTAACAAAAACCATGTGATATCATCTTGCGGAAAATTAGCATCCCCATGATATGCAAAGCCATAATCCACAAGCCTCACATCCTCAAACTGCTTCATAAACTCCCCTGCAAAATCCCGCTTAAAAAGCCTGTTCCTATGCCCCCTGTATGGTATCTCCACAGGAGTTGGGTTGTAGTATTCGGCTATCAAGACATATTTATTGCTTGAAGCGTAAAGCAGGTCATAAACCTGCGAAAGACAATCAGGGTTAATGTGGATCAACACGCCCTTCACAAAGGCTAAATCCCATTTCTTTTCTGGCTTAAAATCCAAAATGGATGAGTGAAAAATCTCATCAACACCTCCCCAAGCCTTTAACTCATCAACAGCCGAGGGATTGATTTCAAGTGCTGCAAGCCTTGCATCTGGCTTAAGCTGTTTAATCGCCCTTAAATTAAGCCCGATATTTGCCCCAAACTCGATCACAGCGCCGATACCATCTGTTCTTGCCAAAATTTTGCTAAATAGGGCTATATTGCTTGCCAAAAGGTGAACGCCTCTGTTTCTCTGGGTGTATTCGCTTCCAAACGCTCCACTCCAGAACTCCTCCTGCTCTGTCTTAAATGACATTAGAACCTCCTTTCCTCTTAACCACCTCAAACATATATTGCGCCACCTCCCAGTCCTCTTGGGTGTCAATATCCTGAACTAAGTAGCGAGGAATCCTCACGCCGATCGAATGTGCTGCAAAAACTGGCAATTCTCTTAAAAACGCCTCTGCTTTTCCCCAATAAAACTGCCCTGCGTCATAAAACGCCTCTTCCAAATCCTGCGAACGGGTCATGGCATGCTCGGGATAAAACATCTCAACGCTCATGTCAGCCTTAAGCCTAAGCGCCCTTTGTATGCAAGATGGAAATGAGGTTATGGAAAATGCAAAGCTTTTTTGGCTTTCAACAAGCATATTATAGGCTTTTTTAAGATAAAATGGCTGTATAAGCGGGGCTGTGGCATAGATGCAGCATACATAATCTGGCTTTTTAACGTGTTCACAAAACCACTCTACTGCATGTCTCACCACTGCTGCTGTCCCAGTAAAGTCGTCAGCCAGCTCTTTTGGACGCAAAAATGGAGACTCAGCCCCATAACTCTTCGCCACCTCAGCTATTTCAAGGCTGTCTGTCGAGACGATTATCCTGTCAAACAAGCCTGTCTCCTTGGCTGCCTCAATTGACCATGCGATTATGGGCTTTCCAGCAAATAATTTGATGTTTTTAAGCGGAATCCGCTTGCTTCCTCCCCTTGCTGGCATGACGGCTATATTCATAAGAGGGTCTCCTTCAAAGCCCTGACCACTATGCTTTGCTGCTCAAGCGTCAGATCAGGATAGATTGGAAGGCTTAAAGCCTCTTCATAATAGCTCTCAGCCTCTGGAAATGTCCCTTTTCTAAAACCAAGCTTCTGATAAAAAGGCTGAAGATGCACGGGGATATAGTGAACATTTACGCCAACGCCAAGTCGGCGCATGGCATCAAAGATCGCCTTTCTTGTCTTTGCAATCTGTTTTAAATCCAGACGAATCACATAAAGATGCCATGCAGAACCCCTGTTAGGCGCTTCACAAGGCAATTTTAAGGGCAATCCATCCAGCATTTCATGGTATCTTTGGGCAATGCTCTTGCGTTTTTCAACAAACTCATTTAACCTTTTGACCTGACTCACCCCGATCGCAGCCTGAATGTCTGTCATACGATAATTATAGCCCAACATCTGCTGTTCATAAAACCACGCCCCTTCATCCTGACGCTCCATCTCCTGCTCTTGGCGGGTAATGCCGTGGCTCCTAAAAAGCTGCATCTTGCGGGAAATCTCTGGCTGATTCGTGGTTACCATGCCACCCTCGCCGGTTGTGATGATCTTTACAGGGTGAAAGCTAAAAATCGTCACATCAGAATAAAAACACGAGCCTGTTGGACTATCTTTATAGACAGCTCCAAGGGCATGACAGGCATCCTCCACCACAAAAAAGCCGTATTTGTCAGCAAGCCATCTGATTGCCTCCATGTCACATGGTTGACCAGCAAAATGCACTGGCACAACAATTTTTGGGGGTTTTAAAGCCTTTTTAAGCTTAAACTCCAACTGTTCCACAGACATATTGTAGGTTACAGGATCAATATCCACAAAATCTACTTGTGCGCCACAGTAGAGCGCACAATTTGCCGATGCAACAAAGGTATTTGGCGAGGTCCAGAGGCTATCACCACTGCCAAGACCAAGGGCAAGACATGCCACATGCAGGGCGGATGTACCGCTGTTAACAGCCACAGCATATTTTGCCCCACAAAATCCCAAAACAGCCTCCTCGAACTCTGGCACTTTAGGTCCCTGCGTCAACCAATCCGATAGCATCACACGCCTGACCTCTTCCATGTCCGCCTTGTCTATGCTTTGCCTTCCATAGGGTATCATAATCTTAGATTAGACGTAACTATCCAACAGCACCCCATCTGCTGTGTCATCGGCCTGCTCATGTGCAGGCAGCACACTTCGCAGGCCTCTTCCTTGCATCTGGGGCACTGCTGAATAGTTACAGTACGGTAGTTTGCGTTAGTTTTAGGCATTATACTGGATAGTTACGATTAGACGCCTATCTCGGCGTGAAAACGCTGTATCTCTTCAACTGTAAGAAAATGCGGATTGTTTCCTGAATTATACTCAAAACCAGGCGCAACAGATAAACCTTGCTCATCTAACTTGTTTCGTGCATAATCTACCTCAGAGCGAGTAAAGCGGATGCTTGGGCGGATTACAAAATGATCATGAAACTCAAGGGTTAGATGCGCATCATCAGCAGGACACATCACCTCATGCAGCTTCTCCCCTGGGCGAATGCCAATTATGTTTATCCCAAGCTCTGGAGCCATAGCTGCCGCTAAGTCAACAATCTTAACAGAAGGGATTTTTGGTACAAATATCTCACCACCATACATGCGTTTGATATTTTTAAGGACAAAGTCAACCCCTTGCTGGAGACTGATCCAGAAGCGGGTCATGCGTTCATCTGTAATGGGAAGGGCGTTTGCCCCTCCTGAGATAAGCTTTTTGAAAAACGGCACCACAGAGCCCCTTGAGCCTACGACGTTTCCGTACCGGACCACGCTGAATATGGTCCTGTGTCCGCCGGCTATGTTGTTTGCCGCCACAAACAGCTTGTCCGAGGCCAGTTTAGATGCGCCGTAAAGGTTAATGGGATTGGCGGCCTTGTCCGTGGAAAGGGCGATCACTGCCTCAATATTGTTGTCAAGACTTGCCAT
This sequence comes from Desulfobulbus propionicus, assembly GCA_020722285.1. Classification (GTDB taxonomy): domain Bacteria; phylum Desulfobacterota; class Dissulfuribacteria; order Dissulfuribacterales; family DYLC01; genus DYLC01. The sequence continues at coordinate 23,980 of DYLC01000022.1, forward strand.
GATCACATTCTCTGCGCCATAGACATTGGTCTTGATACACTCCATTGGATTGTATTCAGCGGTTGGCACCTGTTTCAGGGCAGCAGCGTGGATGACATAGTCAATCCCGCGCATTGCCTGCTTGAGCCTGTCCCGATCCCTCACATCGCCAATAAAATAACGCATCTCAGGGGCGTCAAACTCCTGACTCATCTCGAACTGCTTAAGCTCATCGCGGGAGTACACCACCACGCGATTGAGTTTATATCTGGCGAGTATTGTTTTTATAAACTGCTTGCCAAAAGAGCCTGTTCCTCCGGTTATGAGAATGGATTTGCCATTTAACATCGCTGTCTCCCTTTTTGCTTAAAATGAGCCTTCCTTGCAAAATAAGCAACACACATGCCAGTATTTTCAACCTGTGTTCCATTTGAGAATAAATGGAACACAGGTCATCCGGCAAAATGAGCGCACTATATTCAGGCCTTCGCCTACTTCCCCTACGCCGTCGCCTCCGGTACCGAGGATTTTAGTCAGGAAGAGATCATTGTGCGCTTCAAGGGAATTGATGGGGGGATAAACCAAGCTGCCGGCATTCTTTTCGACCTCAAACCCAACGGCGACTATCTCGCCATGCGCGCCAACCCCCTGGAAAACAATCTGGTGCTATGGCAGTTCAAGCAAGGCAAACGCAGCTCGGTCAAATGGATCAAAAATACGCCTACACCACCGAAACAATGGCATGAATTGAAATTGATTGTAACCGGAAAGAAACTTGAGGGATTATAATACTCCCCGTTCAAAATCACGAAAT
>DYLC01000023.1:0-13494 GCA_020722285.1 Desulfobulbus propionicus
TTGCATTTGAGGCGCTGCTGAATAGTGACCAAAATTTCTATTTTTTGGAACCTCCCGTTTAAAAATCAACATTGAATGGATGCGCTGGCATCTTTTTGTTTTTGACACCTTGTATTGTTTTTGATAAATTACAAAAAAAATTAATTGAGGAGATTTAAAATGGCTACATTGAAGGTTGGGATCAACGGTTTTGGACGGATCGGAAGAAACATCCTGCGAGCCACAAAGATGTACCCTGAGTTTGCGGATCTTGAGGTTGTTGCCATCAATGACCTTACAGACACGCCTACCCTTGTCCATCTTTTGAAATATGACTCTGTAATGGGCACATTTGCAGAAGACGTGAAGGTTTCAGGTCAAAACATCGCTGTAAATGGAAGCGATATAAGGATCACAGCCATCAAGGAGCCCCAAAGCCTTAAATGGGACGAGGTTGGAGTGGAGTATGTGATTGAATCAACAGGCAAGTTTGTAAAAGGCCCCCTTGCGAGAGGTCACCTTGAAGCAGGCGCTCAAAAAGTCATCATAAGCGCCCCTGGCAAGGATGAAGATATCACCATTGTGATGGGCGTCAATGAGGACGATTACGATCCCACGAAACATCACATCGTTTCCAATGCCTCATGCACTACAAACTGCCTTGCGCCTGTGGCCAAGGTGCTGCTTGACAAGTTTGGCATTGTCAGCGGGTTTATGACCACTGTTCACTCCTACACAAATGACCAGCGCATACTTGATTTTGCTCACAGCGATCTGAGACGCGCTCGCTCTGCCGCTATAAACATGATTCCAACAAAGACTGGCGCTGCCGCCGCCGTCAGCAAGGTTATCCCTGAACTTGCAGGTAAAATGGATGGAATAGCTGTGCGTGTGCCTACTCCTAATGTCTCTCTGGTTGACCTCGTGCTCCAGGTGGAACGCCCCACTACTGTGCCGGAGGTAAATGACGCACTTAAGACCGCTGCCAACCGTTATCTTGGCTATACAGACGAACCCCTTGTCTCCACAGACTTTCTCCACTGCAAGCATTCTTCCGTGGTGGATTCCCTCTGCACCAAGGTGTTGAATGATACTATGGTCAAGGTGATGGCATGGTATGATAACGAATGGGGTTACTCTTGCAGGGTGATTGATCTGATTCTGCACATGGATGCAAGAAAAGGATATTAAAATCAAGGGTGATGGCGTTGCAAAAAGTCGCCAACTGCCCAACTACTGCTATATTGCGCTGCATCCTTCGTCTTTATGACGTACAGAAAGTATGCCTCATTCGTAACTATCCAGTATAACGCCGAAAACGAACGAAAACCACCGTACTGTAACTATTCAGCAGTGCCCCAGATGCAAGGAAGAGGCCTGCGAAGTGTGCTACCTGCACATGAGCAGGCCGATGACACAGCAGATGGGGTGCTGCTGGATAGTTACCCTCATTTTTCAGGATTTGCGGCCTTTGCATTTAACAATTAAAGCACAGGTTAAATAAACAAAGAGGTATTTTGAAATACAGTATTTTTAAAAACTGCCGGATAAAAATAAGGAGATATAGATGAACAGTTACAAGATTGCAGTGATTCCAGGCGATGGCACTGGACTGGAAGTAGTGACAGAAGGCATCAAGGTGCTGGATGCCTGTCAGGAAAAATTTGGCTTTAAGCTGGATTATACCTGGTACGACTACGGCGGAGAAAGATATATGCGCACAGGTGAGGTGTTGCCTGAAGGAGCTGTGGATGACCTGCGCCAGTACAAGGCCATATTCCTTGGCGCAATAGGCCATCCTAAAGTAGCGCCTGGCATTCTGGAAAAGGGTATCCTTCTCAATCTTCGTTTTGCCCTGGATCAATATATCAACCTGAGACCTATCGTGCTTTATCCAGGTGTTGACACCCCGCTTAAGGACAAAAAGCCTGAAGATATTGACTTTGTTGTGATCCGCGAAAACACTGAGGGGCTTTATGCAGGCGCTGGCGGCGTTCTCAAAAAAGGCACACCAGATGAAGTTGCAGTTCAGGAGTCCATAAACACAAGAAAAGGCGTTGAGCGCTGCATCCGTTTTGCTTTTGAGTATGCAAGGCGCAGAAACAAGAGAAAGAAGGTGACGCTTTGTGGCAAGACCAATGTCCTGACCTATGCCTTTAATCTGTGGGAGAGGGCATTTTACGAGGTGGCCAAGGAGTATCCTGACATCCAGACCAACTACGCACATGTGGACGCCACCTGCATGTGGATGGTGAAAAATCCTGAGTGGTTCGATGTGATTGTCACAGATAACATGTTTGGCGACATCATTACAGACCTTGGCGCCATGATCCAGGGGGGAATGGGTATTGCTGCAGGGGGAAACATTAATCCTGAAGGCGTGTCAATGTTTGAGCCAATTGGAGGGTCAGCTCCAAAGTACACAGGGATGAATGTTATTAACCCGCTTGCAGCCATCTGTTCAGCAGGCATGATGCTGGACTATCTCGGGGAAAGACAAGCCGCTGCAAAAATCGAAGATTCTGTCAAGATCGCCGTCAGCAAAAATCTTAAAAGCCTTTCTGCCGGCAAAATGGGCTATTCCACCACAGAAGTTGGCGACCTCGTGGCAGGCTACGTCAAGGCTTAGGAGACAGGAGAATTAAAGATATGGCACGAGAATTTTCCATTGCCGTGGCAGGGGCCACCGGGGCTGTGGGGCAGACATTTTTAAAGGTATTGGCAGAACGCAACATCCCGATGAAGGAACTCAGGCTGTTGGCTTCAGAGCGCTCTGAAGGGAAAAAAATTAACTTCAAGGGCAATGAACTCACTGTCCATAGACTCGAACATGATTCCTTCGAGGGCATTGATATTGCGCTTTTTTCCTGTGGAGGCGACAGAAGTCTGACTTTTGCGCCATCTGCTGCAAAGGCTGGCGCAGTGGTTGTGGACAACTCCAGCGCATGGAGGATGGACCCGGATGTTCCGCTTGTGGTGCCTGAAGTCAATCCCCACGCCATATCCGGATACAAAAACAAGGGCATCATAGCAAACCCAAACTGTTCCACCATCCAGATGGTCGTTGCACTGAAGCCGCTTCATGACAAGGCTCGCATCAAAAGGATCGTGGTCTCCACCTATCAGGCCGTCTCAGGCACAGGCCATAAGGCAATAATTGAGCTTGAAAATCAGATAATAGCATGGGCGGAAGGAAAACCTATGGAAAACAAGGTATATCCTCACAGGATCGCCTTTAACTGCCTGCCTCACATTGACTCATTCCTCGAAAATGGCTATACCAAGGAAGAAATGAAGATGGTGAATGAGACCAGAAAGATCATGGAGATACCGGATGTGATGGTCAGCGCCACCACTGTGCGCGTTCCGGTATTCTACAGCCATTCAGAGGCGGTAAACGTGGAGTTTGAAACACCTGTAAGCCCTGATGAGGCAAAGGAACTGCTTAAAAACGCCCCTGGTGTCCGGCTTGTAGATGATCCCTCGAAAAATGAATATCCTCTTGCCATTGATGCACAAGGACAGGATCTGACCTATGTAGGCAGGATCAGAAAGGATCTTTCATGTGAAAACGGGCTGGCCATGTGGGTGGTGGCAGACAATATCAGAAAAGGCGCTGCAACCAATGCAGTGCAGATTGCTGAGGTACTGATGGATAAATATCTGTAGGAACATGTCAAGTTCATGCTGAATTGTAACTATCCAGTCTAATGCTGAAAACGAACGAAAACCACCGTAGTGTAACTATTTAACAGTGCCCCAGATGCAAGGAAGAGGCCTGCACATGAGCAGGCCGATGACGCAGTAGATGGGGTGCTGGTGGATAGTTACGCCGGATTTACAGCCCGAACTCAGCAAGCAACTCGTCTATAACATCCTGGTTCAAGGCAGTATTGGCAGGGGCTTTTTTGACTTCCGACATGATTTTCTGGGAATGGGGCAGTTTCTGCTGGGATGCTTCAGACTTTTTAACATTCAGAATCGCCACTACCTTGAACATGGCGTCCCTCAACTCAACCAGCTTTTTTTCAAGTTTTTCCATCTGCTGGCGCGCAGCATCCTGATAGGACTGTGCAGATATGATATCAAAGAGGTTTATCTTTATTTTTTCGACACAGGTCAGCATCTGGTCATGCGTCATGCCGTTTTCCAGAAGCGAATAGGAATCCAGCATCCTCAACAACTCATCAGACTTGTCCAGCACTGTTTGAGTGGAGTTGTGCATCATATACAGAATATTCTGGGCTGTATCAGCAAGGGCCGGCATGTCTTCGGATGCCTTGCCAAGAGAGGGTTGGGCCTGGCGAAGGTTGATGACGATCTGATTCAACGCAACTGCCAGGTGCGCAATGATGCCCTGGGAGTCAACTTCAAGTTCATGATCATAGTCACCCTTGGCAACTGCCTGAACAACCTGCAAAATCGCCTCAAGATGTTTATCTACTTTTTCTTCCGTGTCAGTCATGCCTTTTGCTCTTGATAAAATTTCTGCTTGTCTGCATACATTTTTTTATCGGCTTCTTCAAGCACAACTTCAACAGAAGTTGTATCTGAACTGGCATAACCTATGCTGATCGACAGGATAAGTGTAATGCCCTGTTGCAATTCCAGCCTGTGACCATTGACATTGTTGGCGATACGCTCAGCAAGGCTCTTGCACGTGCTGCTTCCTGCATTCGGCAATAAAACACAGAATTCATCACCCCCAATACGGGCGGCCACGTCATCGGCGCGACATGTCTGAGTGACTGCATGAGCGATTCCTTTTATCAGGGCATCGCCTGCAAGATGGCCAAAGGTGTCGTTGGCTTTCTTCAGGCCATTGGCATCCATGACAATCAGGGAAAAAGGTATCCCATATCTGTTTGCCTTTTCTTTCTCCTGAGACAAGGCATTTTCAAAGTAATATTTATTGTAAAGCCCGGTGAGTCCATCCTTGTTTGCCATTTCCTTAAGCCTGGAGGAGAGGTGAATGTTGTTAAAAAAAGCCCTCAAAGGTTCATAAAAAAGCTTGAACATTGCATGTTTTTCAGCATTTATCTCAGGGGTGAAGGCCATGACTCCAATCTGAAAATCATCTGCCCAGAAAAATACCTGCTCCCACTCTCTTTCCTGTCCATCAACAGCGGGTAAAAGCGGCATCCGGTCATTTGGAATAAGGATCACCTTGCCTTTTTCAGGTCGTTGCCTGAGATAATAATCAATCGTATCAGTGAGAATATTTTCAGGCACTTGATACGTTTCCATAAGATTCAAATGCCCTTTTCTTCCCCCTTCGATGATAAGAAACGCCTGGTCAATAAGTCCCCATTTATTGAGGTAAGACAGGAAACTCTGCGCTACCTTTTCAGGATTGGAGGTCTTCTGCATGGCGGTCATAAGCTCCGCCAGATCAGCAAGGATATCCTTCTGTTGCTGGATCGTTGCCAGATGCTGACGTATCTTTTCGATAAGACCCACCTCTTTCGTTATATCTTTGAAAATAAGAAGGGCGCCAGGATGGTTTTGGGTAGGAATGAAAATCTCAGATAGATTACAGGCTGTAAGTCTGTGACCAATCACTGTTGAGTTGAAAGATTGTGTAGTCTGTGACAAAGGACATGAAGGACATTGAGCTGAAAGGCCTAAAAGTTCAAAGCACTTTCTTGCATCATTTTTTGAAAAACCTGCAAAGAAATTATTTGTGCGGGTAACAGTAAGATCAGAGTCTATCGCTGCAAGACCGCCCGGAAAATGATCCCAGAAGGCTGTAAACTGCTGCTGGGCCAGGTTGTTTTTTTCTTCTTTGTGTTGCAGCAGAATACTTTTGGCCTCAAGCTCTTTTTTTGCAATGGCAACATGATTGAGCAACATGACTTCTTTGGAAATATCCTTCAATATCGTCACATTAAGCCCAAGTTTTAAAGAGTAGAAACAACGCAGATGAAGTTGTTTCTCAACCCCTGACTGAGTCTTGAAGGCAACCTTGCGAACAGTATGAGGTCTGGATGGTGTAACCCTGCTGGTCAGACTGCAAGCCTCTTTTTGTTCCAAAAAATTATGGCAGGCAAATTGTTTCAATGCCTCCAGACCGTTACATTCAATTATGGAAATGGCATGAGAGGTCGCACCAATGATATTATGGCAATGTTTTGAGAAAATGGCTGCAATGCCGATTTCCTCCAGAATTGCAATCAATTCAGAAAGGTGAGAAGAATAATAACTAACTTCAGTCAACTGTAGCCCTGCCCTCAAAAGATTATGTTAATTTTTGCAAGATACTCCAACAGGATCAAAAAAGAAATAAAATTCAGACAAATATGCTTTGCCGTTGACGTGCCCTGAACATGTCAATGAGATGTTATACAAGCAAAAAACACTTAAAGACTTTTTGCAAGACCATCATAGTTAAGTCTGGTGTATGGATTTTATATGGCCTGCTGAAGTTTTCGTTCATAGATATCATCTATAAAGTGTATCTCATATAACATCTGCCAAGCGCTTAAAGCCTCTTCTCTATAGCGCCTCATCCAGCCATATCTCCACTTGAACAGGAGTAGGGTATTTGCCTGCTGAAACAAGCCGTTCGTTAATCACGACAGCAGGCGTGTTTAATACCCCATATATGGCAATTGCGTCAGGGTCAGTCACATGCTGAATATCAACAGCAAGCTCCTTTTTAGCTGCAACTTCGAGAATCATGCGCTCAATGTTCCTGCATGATATACAGCCTGCCCCGAGGATGCGAATTATTAAGGCACCTGAAACCCCTCGCTCATCAGAATCAGCCACGCCAGTTTCACCTGTTTCCCTGGCCCAAAGTATTTTCAGGGCATCGAGATAGGCATTTCTGGCCTGCTCCGGCACATAATTTTTTATGGAAATTGCTTCGAGCAGCATGGATGCGGCAGCATCTGCGGAAAGCTCTTTTTGTCTGTGAGCTGACAGAACAGAGGCAAGAGCATGTTCAAGCCCATGAAGGCCTACTACTTTGCCCCTCACATTGAGATGATTTAAGGCTCTTGATGGTTCAACCATTGCAAGCAGGATGCATGTTTATTTTCACAATCAGGTTATAAAAAAGACAACCCTGCCTGAAAATACTGCTGAACTGTCATTGAAACTCCTTATTCCTGTTATTCTGGAAAGCAGCCTGTATGCAGGCAGATCATAAACAGTCAGATAAAGCGTATTCGATGCCTTGACAGCACCGAATCTCTGCTCCCATTCTGACTGCAAGGCCCTGGTGGTCTCAAGCAGTTGCGACAACCCAGACCCTGTTAAGCCAAACTGATTCAGAGCCTTTTCAAGGCTGTCAATAAAAAACGCACGCCATCCTGTATCAGCCCCTGCTTGCTCAGGGATCTGAAGGCACATGATATCCTGATGACCTGCATTTTCAGCATCACAGGCAACATCAAGCCTGTCTTTTAGCTCAAGTCCAATACCTAATGGCACAACGCCGTTAGCCTGCATCCGGCTGGCAAGCAGCGCCCAGGGTTTAAGTCTGGCAGGGATATTTTCAGGGCAATGCCAAGGAGAGTGAAGGTTGCCAAACCCCTGATCATCAGTTTCAGAAACGCCATCCAGGACAAAACGAAGCAGACCCTGTTTCTGCTCAAGCGTGGCGATATCCATGTTTATCTCTGCATCGCCCCTGTCTTTTTCATGGGCAAGTCCCAGAAGTAGCAATGCCTGCATAAAACCGTCATCGCCTACGCCTTTTATGGCGGAAATAATGTTATAGGGCATCTCAAGGGTGGATTGTTCAAGTTGTAAAAGCGCCTGGGCAGAAAGCCTTCCATCAAGTCCAATGCCTGCCCCCCAATTCTGAAGTGCCTTGATTGTGGCTTGAAAGTCATCAAGCCTGTCCCCAAGCAAAACCGGCGTCTCTTCTGTGATTGCTATCGGCAGTTCCTCCCTGCTGCCAACGACCTCGAAAATCTTTTCTGCTGGCAAAAGAACTGTAACTCTGCTGAAAAATAACGATAGAATGTGCAGCAGTGTCTGATCCAAAAACGTGACAGGAAAAACAAGCGGGTTCATTTCAGAATCACTGTAAGTCTGCAAAGGATATGGTTTTTTTAACTATTTCCACAGGGTCTTTTCCCAACACCCGTATCATTGGCTCTTTGCCATCTGAACCGCGGTCAAAGATCAGGTCAGGCACAAAGCCCATCTCAAGAATTGTCTTTTTCACTCCCCACACTAAGGTTGACCCCTCCTTTATCCGAACATCTTCAGGCTCTTCACTCCTGGAAAACTTTCCGATTGAAAAACCAAGTTCTTGCGCCTTGTCAAGAAAATCTTCAGAAAATCTAACGTTCATGGCAGCCCGAAAGCTTGAATCAAACCTGTTGATGGTCAGGGCAATACGCGCCACATGACTTGATGCCCCAAAGGCAGGCAACGCAAAACGCATGAGTTTTTCACCTATCACACCAATCCTGCCAGGAAAAGCAGCCACATCCTCAATGCCATCCGGCCATGACAGGCAATAAGCCATGTTCATCTGCACCTCTGCAACAATCCTTTTGCACTGTTTTGAGGCAAGGAGACCCCACGCCTTCTCAAGCTCATCAAGCACATGCCTTCTCTGGTCATTTTTTTGAAGCACAAACAATGGATTGGTCGGACCGATACCGGCGCCCAGGTCAAACGATGCATCAATTGCGTGGGTGACAAATTTTTTGGCCTTGGCGCATGCATCATCAATCACTGTGCCACTTGCAAGAAAAGCACACAAAGCTGCAGAAAATGTACAACCGGTGCCGTGGGTATTTTTGGAGGCAAGCCTCGGATGAGTAAAGTCAAAAATACCTTCATCGCAACACAGGATATCCAGCGCTTCAGCTCCGGGCAGATGTCCGCCTTTCAAATAAACGGCATGAAGAGGTTTTCTCTCAGGCATATTGAGAAGCGTTTTATAATTCACATGCATTAGTTCTCTGATCGCCTGTGCTGCCTGTCTTGCCTGTTCGCATGTCTGGATTTTCAGTCCAAGAATCGCCTCAGCCTCCTCAATATTCGGAGTCACAATGTCTGCGAGGGGCAGCAGACTCATAATAAGGGTTTTAATCGCCTCCTGTGCAAGGAGTGGCTGGCCGCCCTTGGCTATCATCACAGGGTCAATTATCAGGTAAAAGGCATGATTGACTGATGAAAGCGCTTCAGCTACAACATCAATGATCGCAGAGTTTTCAAGCATTCCTGTTTTGATAGCGCATGGTTGCAGGTCTGCCAGCACAGCCTCACACTGAGCCTTGACAAAAGAGGGATCAACCGCCTTTACAGCATGTACGCCCAAGGTGTTCTGGGCTGTAAGGGCGGTAATAACGCTGGTTCCATAGACTCCAAGGCTTGAAAAAACCTTCAGATCCTCTTGAATCCCTGCGCCGCCTCCTGAATCAGACCCGGCAATAGTGCATACAACCGGCAGTTGGTTACTTGTTTTCATGCAGACAGTCCATCGCCCTTCCGTAAGTCTTTACAGCGCAATATTCCCCGCACATAGTGCAGGCGGAAGGCTGACCATGCTTCCTGCTTTCTTCCCAGAAAGAACGCGCCTTGTCAGGATTTATGGCAAGGCTGATCTGTTTTTCCCAGTCCAAGGCATGACGCGCCTTTGCCATCTCTATATCCTTTTCTATTGCAGACGGGATGCCTTTTACGATATCTGCCGCATGGGCTGCAATCTTGGAGGCAATCACCCCCTCTTTTACATCTTCAAGGTTGGGAAGTCTCAGGTGCTCGGCTGGAGTCACATAGCAGAGAAAATCAGCACCGGAAGAGGCTGCTATAGCGCCACCAATAGCGCTTGTGATGTGGTCATATCCTGGGGCAATGTCAGTGACAAGCGGACCAAGCACATAAAATGGCGCGCCGTGACAGAGCTGTTTCTGTATCTGCATGTTGGCAACTATCTGATTTAACGGCACATGACCTGGACCTTCTATAATAACCTGCACACCTTTTTCCCAGGCTCGCAAGGTAAGCTCCCCAAGGATAATCAATTCATGCAGTTGAGCGCCGTCTGTTGCATCAGCAAGGCAGCCTGGCCTGAGCCCGTCTCCAAGGCTGAGCGTAACCTCGTATTCCCTGGCGATGGCGAGGATGTCATCGTATCGTTCATACAGTGGGTTTTCCTTTTTGTGATAAAGCATCCACTCCATCAAAAGTGAACCACCCCTGCTGACCACGCCCATGAGTCTTTTTTTGGCACACAGCCTTTCAATGGCGCCGAGGGTAAGGCCGCAATGCAACGTCATAAAATCCACGCCTTCCATGGCCTGCTCCTCAATTACCCTGAGCATATGATCGACATCCATCTGTCTGATTTCACGTTTTTTTTCTTCAACAGACTCAACCGCCACCTGATAGATAGGAACAGTGCCAAGGGGAACAGAACATATTTCCTTGATGGCCTTGCGGATTTCCTTCAGGTTACCTCCTGTGGAGAGATCCATCACAGCATCCGCCCCTGCCTCAAGCGCCACCCTGAGCTTTTCCAGTTCAGGCGCCGCATCCGGCCTGTCTTTTGATGTGCCTATGTTGGCGTTGATCTTTGTGGAGACACCCTTCCCAACGGCAAAAGGCTTGGTCAGCCTTGAAACCCTGTTGCACGGTATTGATACAGAGCCTGCGCCAAGATGTTTAGTCAGAATCTCCGGTTCAATGTTCTCAAACCTTGCACACTCTTCAACGATTTTTGGTATAAGACCAGTTTTGGCCTGCTCTTTTATTGTCATGCCCATATTTTTAAATTCCTGTCAGATTTTGATGACGTCGTAAAAAATTCTTCATCTGCCCAACTGCCGCCCAACTGCCACTATATTGCGCTGCATCCTTTGTCTTTGTGGCGTACAGGAAGTACACATCCAAATTTTTAATGCGACAACATAACATATTTTTCCCATCTCTCAAATACAGCATCACGCCACGGCGAATCCTTGAGCTTTTAACAATTGATGGCATCGCAAAAAAAACGCCAACTGCCCCACTACTGCAACCTTCATGGATTCAGGGATATCTCCCCCCGAAGCGAATGATAGGAGGCAGAGGTTATCCTTACCTTCCTGAATGTGCCTATCAAATCCCTGCTTCCCCGCAGATTTATAACATGATTGCCTCTTGTTCTGGCAGTCAATTCATTGGGGTCGGCCTTGCTTACCCCTTCAATCAGCGCCTCCTGTTCCTTTCCCACCAACCTGCTGTGACGCTTCATGGCAACCTCGTTAAGGGTACTCAGCAGCACTGTCAGGCGCTCTGACTTCACATCATCCGGCACCTGGTCAGAAAAATCCTTTGCCCTGGTAAAGGGTCTTGGTGAATACTTAAACGCAAATGCCTGTTCATATTCCACCTGTCTTACAACCGAAAGGGTCTGCTCAAAATCCTCGTCTGTCTCACCTGGAAACCCGACTATCAAATCAGTGGTTATTGATATCTCAGGCACAGCGTCCCTTAATGCTGCAATCTTTTCAAGGTATTGCGCCTTGCTGTAACGGCGGTTCATCCGCTTGAGCACATTGTCAGAGCCTGACTGCAAAGGCAGGTGCAGATGCTCGCAAAGACAAGGAATATCCCTGAAGCAGTCAATCGTATCCATTCCCAAATCCTTGGGGTGACTCGTGGTAAACCTGAGACGCTCAAGCCCTGGCACAGCGCCCACCTCTCTAAGGAGTTGAGCAAAGTTTTTGGAGGTCTTCTGCTTCAGCCCGTAGGAATTTACGTTCTGGCCAAGAAGCGTGATATCCTTCACACCTTTTGAGACCAGGTCCCGCACCTCTTCAAGGATCAAATCAGACGGCCTGCTGACCTCTCTGCCCCTGACATGCGGAACCACACAGTAGGCGCAGAAGTTATCACACCCCTGCATAATAGTCACAAATGCCTTCAGCGGTGCATCAGAGTCATCTTTTGTAGCAAATGGCACAAACGGAATCACAAAATCATCCTTCAACTCCGTCATGCAGATAGATTTTCTGGTTTCAAGGGATTTCAAGACATCTGGCAGTTCACAAATGGAATGGGGCCCAAATACTATCTCCACAAACGGGGTGCGTCTCAGGATATTTTCCTTTTCCTGTTGAGCGACACACCCCCCTACAGCCAGAATGAGCTCAGGCCTTTTTGCCTTTAACTTCTTCAGGTGCCCAAGAAGGCTGTACACCTTATGCTCCGCCTTTTCCCTGATTGAGCAGGTGTTGACGATAATCAGATCAGCCTCTTCCTTGTCCTGCGTGAGTTCATAATCAGATGCAAGAAGCTGGCTTATCTTGAGCGAATCATACTCGTTCATCTGACAGCCAAATGTAATGATAAAAAGTCTTTTTTTATCTTTTAGCAATGATTTTACCTTGTTACTTTAATTAATTCATCCTGCCCCTTTATAACCTCTCCTATTACATGGCAGGCAGGAACGCCAATGGAACAAAGTTTATCCACATATATTTTTGCATGCTCCCCAGAAAGCGCCACAAGAAGCCCACCGGAAGTCTGGGCATCGGCAAGGATATCAAGCAGCACAGGATCAATGCCCTGCTGCGCCTCAAGCTGATGACCGCAGAATTTCTGGTTTGCATGGCTTCCTTCCGGCACAAACCCCATGGATGCAAAGTGATGGGCCTCTTCCAGAACAGGAACCGAATCTGAATGAATAATAAAACATGTCTTGCTTGCAGTGGCCATTTCAAGTGCATGCCCCAGAAGTCCAAAGCCTGTGATATCTGTGCAGGCGTGTATCTCAAGGCCTTTCATTGCCTCACACGCATCTTTGTTCAACTCAGCCATAAGCCATATCAGTCGCCTTGTGGTCTTTTCATCTAAAAGCCCGGCCTTAAGCGCTGTGGAAAGTATGCCTGTTCCAAGGGGTTTAGTGAGCACCAGAACATCTCCTGCCCTTGCGCCGGCATTTGTCAAAAATCTGTCCGGATGTACTACCCCTGTTACAGAAAGCCCATATTTGATCTCTGAATCCTCCACGCTGTGTCCGCCTGCAAGCACAGCCCCTGCCTTTGAAATAACCTCAATGCCTCCCTCCAATATCGCCCTTAAAACCATTCTGTCCATGGTTTTTACAGGAAAGCACACGATATTCATGGCTGTGATGGGGCGTCCGCCCATTGCATAGACATCGCTCAGGGAATTGGCTGCGGCGATCCGACCGAATTCAAACGGGTCGTCAACTATAGGAGTAAAAAAATCCAGGGTCTGGATAAGAGCAAGGTCTTCTGTGATCTTGTATACCCCTGCATCATCAGAGGTCTCAATCCCCCAGAGCAGCCTTTCATTTTTAGGGAAAGCAAGCCCGGCAAGCACATGAGAAAGGTCCGACGGACCTATCTTGGCAGCTCAACCGGCAGCACGCACACCCTGTGTAAGTCTTAAGTTTTTTAACATCATTGTGTATTAAGAGATGCCTTGCACGATTCAGGGGGTTTTCTTGACTTTTTTAACCGTTGCAGTCTTTTTCTTCTTTTTGTCAATATCAAACGGACTTTCTATTTCATACTCAACGCCGTCTAAAACGATATC
>DYLC01000023.1:13594-24102 GCA_020722285.1 Desulfobulbus propionicus
AAAACGATATCGAAAAGGCGCCTGTATAGCACTTGCCCTGGAAAGCTGATATTTCTTCCCCTGATATACAACCTCAACCTGATCTGGAGAAAGATATCTGTATTGAAATGGAAGCTGTTCCTGAGAACAGCCAATTAAAAATAAACTGAAAACAGTCAAAAAAAGCCTATAAAACATATCAGTAGATGCAGAACTCACATTTCCAGAAAATTGCGCAGCAGCTTGTAGCCTTCCTGTGTCATGATGGACTCAGGGTGAAACTGCACGCCTTCAAGCGGATACTCAACATGTCGAATACCCATCAGCTCATCTATTTCTGACCAGGCAGCAGGCATAAGACACTTGGGAAGGGTTTTCTCTTCCACCACAAGGGAGTGGTAACGCATTGCCTCAAATGGATTAGAAAGCCCTTTGAAGATACCTTTTCCATCATGACGTATCATGGAGGTCTTACCGTGCATGAGCCTTGACGCCCTCACTACATCGCCCCCAAATGCCTCTCCAATGGACTGATGGCCAAGACATACACCGAGGATCGGAATCCTGCCTGCAAAATGCCTAATGGCCTCCACTGACACCCCAGCCTCTTTTGGCGAACACGGCCCTGGCGAAATCAGCAGTCTTGACGGCCTCCATGAATCTATTTCGGCAACAGAGACCTCATCATTTCTGACGACCTTCATGTCAGCCCCAAGCTCTCCAAGCATCTGAACCAGATTATAAGTAAATGAATCGTAATTATCTATAATAACAAGCATATCAAACGCCTTTTTGACACATCTGAACAGTGCGCATCATAGCGCGTCCCTTGTTCAACGTCTCATCCCATTCCTTTTCAGGCACAGAGTCCGCAACAATCCCCGCGCCGGCCTGAAGATAAAGGGTATCGCCCTTCTGAAACAAGGTCCGGATAGTGATGGCCATGTCCATATTTCCCCCAAAACCAAGATAGCCTACAGCGCCGGCATAAGGACCACGCCTTGCGTGTTCCAGCCCCTCTATAATCTGCATTGCCCTGATCTTTGGCGCGCCACTCACGGTTCCAGCCGGGAAACAGGCATTGAGCACATCAAACATGTCTTTTCCATGCTCAAGAACGCCCGTAACGTGAGAGACGATGTGCATGACATGTGAGTATCGCTCGATCACCATAAGCTCGTCCACCTTGACACTTCCAATCCTTGCCACTCTGCCCACATCGTTTCTTCCAAGATCCACGAGCATCAGATGTTCTGCCCGCTCCTTTTCATCACCAAGAAGCTCTTCTGAAAGGGCGATATCCTCTGCCCTGTCCTTGCCGCGAGGTCTTGTTCCGGCAATAGGCCTGAGCTCAATCTTGTCATCCGTCAGCCGCACAAGTATTTCAGGCGAAGAACCTATCAGATATTCGTCATCCATTTTGAGATAGTAGAGATATGGCGACGGGTTTATCCTCCTCAGAGTCCTGTAAAGTTCAAAAGGCGGGATGGAGTTTTTGCCGGAAAACCGTTGGGACAACACCACCTGTATGATATCCCCTGCCCTGATGTACTCCTTTGCCGCATCCACCATCCTTTCAAACTCAGGCTGAGAAACCTCAGGCGCAAGTTGTGTCTCAGGCTCGAATGCGCCACGCTGATAAACCAAGGCACTGCTTGCCTGCTCAATGGACATCCTTACCGTCTCAATGCGCTCCACCGCCCTCTCAAAGCAGGCTGACAGCCCGTCTTCAGAGACATTTTCAGGCAAGTAACTATTTACTAAGATTATAAGGCTCTGTCTTAGGTTGTCACAGATAATCAGAGTGCCTGGGATGATGAAATGCGAGTCGGAAAAGCCCATCCTGTCCTCAAGCTTCACAGGAAGCTTTTCCATAAATCTCACCATGTCATAACCAAAAAAACCCACGGCTCCGCCATAAAACCTTGGAAGTTCCTGGAGTGGAGCCTGCCTGAACCCCTTCATGAACTGCCTGAGGGTGTCAATGGGGTTGACTGCCTCGAAACGCCTTGTCTCGCCAGCCTGGTCAATGGAGACATCGCGACCCTTTGACCGAAAGACAGCCATAGGATCGATGCCTATGAAGCTGTAGCGTCCCCATTTTTCACCGCCTTCAAGGCTTTCGAGTAAAAAGGCATATTTTTGATCCCCTGTTTTCAGGAAAAGGGATACTGTGGTATCCACATCCATGGCAAGCTCTTTCCAGACGGGGATAAAGTTATACTGCCTGGAAAGCTCCCTGAACCTGTCTATGGACGGCATTATCTGCGCTGAAACTTGCATAAATTATTACCTGATAAAATCGCTACCGGTCTTTATTGTCAAAGTCCGTGCCAAACAACTTGCTGAAACAAAATACCACAAGACCTGAGCTGATACCCCAAGCCAGAAACATGAAAAGCAGGGCGTCACCCTTCATGCGTCCTCCTTCTTTTAAAAGAAAAATATACCATGCACACCATCACACACCAAACGCCAACCATTGTTATACGAGCGACCCATGCGGTCCAGGCGGTCTCCTTCAGATAACCTGGCAGGGCATCAACTGCCCACCATCCAAGCAGCAGAAACAGAAAAGCCGGCGTGACATAGCGCATGATCGGGAAAAAAAAGCGCGGAATCTTTATGATTCCGCCTCTGTTAAGCTCCTGCCAGGCCTTTTTAGCCCCGAATGCCCAGAAAAATATCAATGCCTCTGCAAGCGCAAGCACCACAAGAGCCAGGGTTCCGACCCAAAAATCCATTTCGTCAAGGGCGTTTTTGAAAAAAATCGGCACATGAGCTACCATCATTACGGAAAACATGGTTACAATCACCGCTTTTTTTCTGGATATCCTGATCTCATCCTCCAGAAACGTCACCACAGGCTGAATAAGCGCTACGGAGGAGGTGATGCCTGCAAAAAACAACAGCATAAACCAGATAAAGCCAAAAAAATTCCCGAATGCAACATGGCTGAATATAGCTGGAATGCTCACAAACGCCAGATTGAAAGCCCCTGACTTTGCGATCTCCTGGGCTGAGGCAAGACCAAAAAATGCGACAGCAGCCGGAATCGCAATGGAACCGCCTATGATCACCTCTGCCACAGTGTTGAGGGAGCTTGATGAGAGACCTGAAATCACGATGTCATCATTGCGCTTCAGATATGAGGCATAGGTGATTATGCAGCCAAAGCCAAGACTCAGGGTAAAAAATACCTGCCCTGCAGCAGCAAGCCAGATCTTAGGCTGTAAAAGCTCTGACCATTTGGGCTCCCAGAGGTAATTCAATCCTTCAATAGCGCTGCTTTGCGGGGTTTCGAGGGTAAGAACCCTCACCATCAGGATCACACCTATCACGAACAGGGTTGGCATCGCAATCTTGGCAAGCCGCTCAATGCCCCCTGAAATACCTTTGGCAAGGATGAATGTATTCAAACCCATTGTAATCAAAAAATAAAAATAACCAGCCATGGATGGCAGTTGCATGGCGTTTCCATTCTGACCTGTAAATGAGATAAGAAGGGCCTTAAATGGCTCAATAGCACCTGTGACATCAGGGTTTGCAATGGCATCAGCCGGAAAGCCTCCTGTCAGGGCAAAAAATGCGTAGCCAAGTGTCCATGATTCAATAAATACATAATAACAAGTGATAATAAATGGAATGAAAATCCCAAGTGCGCCGACATATTTCGCCAGAGAATGGTGCCACATCAGGGAAAAAATGGCAGGCGTAGTGCCATGCCCCCTGTTGCCGCCAAAACGACCCAGAGACCACTCTATCCACATAAGAGGGATGGCTATAAAAAGCAGGCAGACCATATAAGGTATCATAAAGACACCCCCTCCATTTTGTGCTGCCTGCACTGGAAAACGCAGAAAATTTCCAAGTCCGATGGCGTTTCCAGCCATTGCAAGGATAAGACCGAGCCTCGTCCCCCATCTCTCTCTCAACATGCTGCTATTTCACCCCCTTAAGTTGATCCTGCACCTCTTTTGCCTGCTTTTGCTGGGACTTGTCAAAGAGCATTATGATGCTCATGCGCCTGTTTCTCGGATCAATCGGGTTTGTAGGGTTCAGAAGATCAGTGTCAGCGTATCCAACAACACGGGCCACTCTTGTCGCGGGGATGCCATTCCTCTCCATTTCTATGCGGGCTGCCGATGCCCTTGCAGTTGAAAGCTCCCAGTTGGTGATTGACCCTCCCTTAAACGGCACGGCATCAGTATGGCCCTCAACAGCTATTTTGTTCGGGTATTTGATGAGGTTTTCAGAAACCACCCTCAGTATATTTCTTGCCTGCTCTGTTGGCGTAGCGCTTCCTGAAGGAAACATGGCGTTTCCCTCGGCGTCCACAATCTGTATCCTGACCCCGCCCTCATAGCTTTCCACTATGATCTGGTCTTTCACCTCGCTTAACTGCTCCTCAATCGCCTTCTGAATAGCTTTCTTGACCTCGTCCTCACTCACCTTCTGTGCCGTGGTTTCAGAAACCTCTCCACGATCCAGCACTGCCTGCGTTGCTGACGTCTCCTGACCAGGGATTTCAACAAGGGCTGAACTTTTCTCAAGGAGGTTTGAGTTTCCTCCTGACTCAAAGATACTGAAATCCTTGAAATAAGCCGAGAGCTGTATCTTTTTTTCAGGAGAGGTCATGGAGAGCAGCCAGAGAAGCAGAAAAAACGCCATCATCGCCGTGACAAAGTCAGCATAGGCGACTTTCCAGCTTCCTCCATGCCCTCCGCCAGCCACTTTTTTGACCTTTTTAATGATGATCGGTTGTTTCTGATCCTTGGACATTTTACTTTTTCCTCTGACCTATCGCCTCTTCCATCTCTGCAAAAGAAGGCCTGACATGCATGGGAATAACCCTTCTGCCAAACTCAATGGCTATTGGCGGCGCCATGCCCCCTACAAAGGCGATCACCGTCACCTTTATGACATTCATGTATTCCTTTTCCTCATTTGCCATTGCCTCGATGTTTCTGGCAAGAGGTCCTCCAAAACCATAACACATCAGAATGCCCAGAAATGTGCCTACCAGCGCAGCTCCGATACTGTGTCCAAGCACCTCAGGAGGCTCCTTGATCTTGCCCATCGTAATTACAACCCCAAGGACCGCCGCAACGATACCAAGACCAGGCAGGGAATCTGCCACAGTGTTGATGCTGTGAGCCGGCGCCACAAGCTCTTCGTGCAGTATCTCAAGGTCTGCATCCAGCAGGGCATCAAGCTCATGAGGCGGAATGCTTGTGGAGATTACTGTTCGCAATGTGTCTGTCATAAATGCCATCGCGTGGTGATTTGCCATAAACTTGGGAAAGGCGGAAAATATCGGACTGGCATCAGGCTTTTCCACATCAGATTCAATGGAGATAAACCCCATTTTCCTTGCCTTTGCAAAGAGGTCGGAAAATAAAAGCAACAAATCCATGTAGTCTGCCTTGCTATAGACCTTTCCCTTCAATGTGGCGATGAGCGCTGCTATGCTTGCCTTGATGATCTTCAGAGGCGCGCTTATAATAAATGAACCTATAGCAGCGCCAAGAATAATCATAAGCTCAATGGGCTGAAACAGGACATGAAGATTGCCATGCTCCAATACGTAACCGCCGATTACACTTCCGAGAACAATAATGGCTCCGATAATTACGAACATATAATGTTAGCCTCTCTTTTCCCTGAGCATATCTCTCTGAATCTTAAACACAAAGCGAAATATCTCATCCCTGATATCCTCCTCCATGTCATGAAAACTTACCCCTATCTGATAACCATCATTTTCCTTGCGGCATGACACCACAGAACCATAAACGATAAGAAAAACCGGCGGAAACATCGGAAGCATCATTTTTATTTCAACCGTGCTGCCTTGGGCAAATGAATCATCATGAGAAAAACTCATTCCACCTTCGCTGATGTTGACCCTGCGCGGCAATTCACAGGCAATATCCGCCTGCTGATGTTTCAGAAGTGAAAGGATTACGTCCAATTTTGCATTAAGGTACAAAAACCATTCGTTGACAGCCTTATCAGACACTTCATGAGGGTGTGGCATGGTAAACGGTATCATGTCAATGGCATATCGCGCCTTGAGATATCTACCTTCCTCTTGAGATACAGGCCTGACCGTAAAGGTCAAAAAGGTCTCTACCCTTATAAAATTTCTCTTTTCGCTACTTTCTAATCTTGTTGTCATAATGCACCATGCTCATTTTGAGAACTGTCAGGATTCATGGAACGTCTAAAAAATGCCTTTTCGCCCGCAAGCTTTAGCTTTCTAATCCTTGCCTTTGAACAAAATTTCTATTTTTTAGATGTTCCCTCTTATTAAGACAACCCTGAGAGAAATCCCAAAATTGTTTTTTTTGTTTTTTTGGAATTTTCAGGAAAATAATGTACAATGATTGTAATTCAACTTCAAACAAAAAAACAGGAGAAATTTATGTCAGACAATCCCATGCCAGCCTTGCCAGCAGGCATTGCGCCGCAAAAAGATGGCTCTTTTGCGATCTCCATAGAGATCCCCAATGGGGTGGCAACGCCTGAACTCCTTGAACTCGCCTCACGCATAGCAAAAAACTATAAGGTCATTGCTCACATTACAACAGCCCAGAAACTGATGTTTCTTGGCTTTAATGCGACAACAGCTATGGAAGCCCTCGCTCTTTTAGATGAGGCAGGGGCCAGTGTAAGAAAGGCCAGAGACCTCTCACAACCGCGAACCTGTGTGGGGCTTCCTTTTTGCAAGCTTGCACTTCAGGAGACCTTTTCCATTGGAAATTATCTTTTTAACCGCCTTGCAAGAAAAAAAATACCTCCAAAACTCAAGGTAGCCATAGCTGGTTGCCCTGCCTGCTGCACATGGGCAAATATGATTGACCTGGGCTTTGTCGGGGTTAAGAGCGGCTACAATGTCTTTGTTGGCGGACATGGCGGGGCGCGACCGAAACATGGCGTTGAACTTGGCAAAATTGTCACCTTTGAACAGGCAGGGGATGTGCTTGAGAGACTTGCTGATATTTTTTCAGAGGAAATAGCCGCAGGACCTATGCCAAAAGGACGAGTCTCAAGGGTACTGAAAAAACTCGGGGAAGAAGAGATGAAGATCCGGCTTGGGCTGGACAGCGGTGAGTAACGGGCAGACAGGTTTATGGGAAGTTCCAGAAATTGCTATTTTGCCCGATGGCTGCGTTGTTTGTCGGCTGGCAAATTGCTTTGCAATTTTCCAAGCCTTGCCTTTTATTGCAAGGCGCAGGGCAAATGCTCATATACAAATAAGATGTTAACTGATTCAGCTTAATGTCATTATCTAAAGTGCATCATACATTTGAAACCCACCTGAAAGCCCTTGAAGACAAAGGACTTTTAAGACAATTATCCAGACCTGACGTTCATCTCAAAACTACTGGCCATATACCCGCCGAGCACCTCGAACAGGAAGAACGTGTTTTCTGCTCAAATGACTATCTTGGCCTGAGGCGTCATCCTGCTCTTGTCGATGCCTGCGCCATGGCCGCAAGGGATTTTGGGACAGGCTCAGGCGCATCAAGACTTATGAGCGGCAACTGTCCTCTGTTTGAAACGCTTGAACAGGAAACCGCTGGATTCAAGGGGTCAGAGAGCTGTCTGGTCTTTGGCTCAGGTTACTCGGCTAATGTGGGGGTATTCTCTGCAATCTTAAACCCTGGGGATGCGGTGTTTGCAGACGAGCTCAGCCACGCAAGCATCATGGACGGCATCTTACTTTCAAGGGCTCGTTTTTTTCGCTTTCGCCACAATGACCTTGATCACCTTGAAACGCTCCTTAAAAACGACAGACAGCAGCGCGAAAAACGGGTTATTGTTGCAGAGACCATCTACAGCATGGATGGCGACCAGGCCGACATTGCCGGCCTGTTGCAGTTGAAAAACCAGCACGAGACTTTGCTTGCTCTGGACGAGGCCCATGCATTCGGGGTCTTCGGGCAAAATGGCGAGGGATTAGTCAGTCATTCGCTGGCAAAGGATGTTGACATTCAGGTTGTGACATTTGGCAAGGCGTTCGGCGGCTACGGCGCAGCAGTTCTTTGCAGCGAATTGATTAAAAGATATCTCATAAACACAGCGAGGTCGTTTATCTTTTCAACTGCCCTGCCACCTCCTGTGCTTGGAACAAACCTGGCAGCCCTGCGGCTTATGCCAGAGTTGAATTTGAAAAGAAGCAAGGTTTTGAAGCTTGCAGAGCTGCTCAGGCATAATCTTGCAGCACACAACATAACCACCAGAGGCAATTCACAGATTGTGCCTGTCATTCTGGGGGACAACAGCAAGGCCGTCACACTTGCAAACCATCTCTTTGAGCAAGGTCTTTTTGTAAAGGCTGTCAGGCCACCTGCTGTGCCTGAAAACACCTCCAGGCTCAGACTTTCAATCACGGCCATTCACACGCAAAGCGATATCGAAAATCTCACACAGCACATTTTCCATGGACTTGATCTGCTCGGATAAAGGCTATGAAGACAGCCTGCTTATGTTGCCTGGCTGGGGTTTTGATCACAGCATCTTTAACCGACTTGACCTGCCGTTTAATATTGTAGTGCCTTCTGGCCATATTCATTTGCCATTTTCCGCGTCTGTCATGGAAAAACTGAAAATCTGTCTGCCAGAGACTTTTTTTGTGATGGGTTGGTCATTGGGCGCTGTAGCCGCCGTCAAGCTCGCAGAAGAAAACATGGATAGACTTAAAGGCATGTTTCTTCTATGCCTTCGCACAGATTTTTCCGAAGACGAGATTGCCAGAGAAAAAAAACAGATAGATGCCTTAGGCATTGAAAATTATCTCAAAAAGTTCTACAAACGCTGTTTTGCCGGACAAATGGAGGATTACAGATGGTTCCAAAATGAGATAGAGCGGCATTGTCTCAAGAGCGCTGGATTTGACCAGCTTGTTGCTGATCTGGATTATCTGAAGCAGAATCCGGTATCAACATTGAAAAACATACATGTTCCTGTAAAATTGTTCTATGGAAGCCGTGATCTGATCTGCCCTTCTGAAAAAGCCCCGAAAATAAGACCTGATCTGCATAAAAAACACATAGTTGACTGCGGCCATCTGCCCTTTTTAAGACCGGACTTCAAGCAACTTCTGATGTCACATTATGGAGAGTATTATAGCAAGGCTTGGAAAACTAAAGCGTAACTATCCAGCAGCACTCCATTTGCTGCGTCATCGGTCTGCTCATGTGCAGGTAGCACACTTCGCAGGCATCTTCCTTGCATCTGGGGCACTGCTGAATAGTTACAGTACGGTGGTTTTCGTTTGTTTTCGGCATTAAGCTGGATAGTTACGCTAAAGCTTGTGAGCGAAAGGGCAATTTTTGAAACCTCCCATAATGATCATTAACAACCTGGACACAAAAGCAAAGGATGCGATTGCAGCCTCATTCTCACGGGCCTCTGCCTCCTATGACTCATTTTCAAATGTGCAGAAAAAAACAGCTCAGCACATCATTAATATGCTTATGCAACACAAAATATCTGCCCCAGGTATCCTTGAAATAGGCTGCGCTACAGGGGAGTTCACCCTTAAACTGGCTGGCCTTTTTCCTTCAAGTTGCATAACTGCCATTGATATCTCTTCTGAGATGGTAAAACTGGCAGGGCAAAAGCTGAAAGATTACCCTCAGATAAAGTGTATTTGCTGTGATGCAGAGGTATTTGCAGCTCAAAACAACGCCAGATTCAACTTGGTAGTATCAAATGCAACATTTCAGTGGTTTGAGCGCATAGAGCAGGCGATTTCATTGTTGCAAAAACATCTCACCCAGTATGGCTGGCTGATTTTCAGTTGCTTTGGGCCAAACACCCTCCTTGAGCTCGACACAGCCATGAAAAAAATCTTTGGCCTCAACCAATCCATAAGGGCGCAGCAGTTTGAGCCGCTTGAAAAAATCAGATATTTCCTTGAAAAGATATTCAGCCAGGTAATATATGAACATATCATCTATGAGGAGCGATTTGGAAGCGCCATTGAACTTCTAAAACAACTGAAATACACAGGTGTCGCTGTGAAAAATCATGACAAACCTGCACTGTTTACCAAAAAAAAACTTCAGCAACTGGATCAGGCAATCAAACAAGGAAACAACCTATCGGTAAGTTACGAGACAGGATTTTTTGCCTGTCATCTGTAACAGCTTAGGAAAATGCCAGAGAACAGTAAGTTCGTTCGAGGGCAAGGCGCAAATCGGCAAAGGAATCACAGCGACCGATGACGAAGATTTTGCGATAGAGGATGCCTGATCCATTCAGACCCCCTGTCCAATAGACTTGCTAAATCACAATATACCATAGTAATCAATATGTTACACTAAAATCATGGCATCATGGTTATTTATACCCCGCAATTTCTTCATGTGTGAAGCATGATGATAACGTATGGAGTTTATTGGCTTTTGTTGGTTTTCGTTCAGGCAGTCGTTATTGTAGGGGCAGGCCTGTGTGCCTGCCATGGTTTTGGGGTATTGTGAAGTTCGGGTGGCAGGTTATTGGTCATTGGGTTATTG
>DYLC01000024.1 GCA_020722285.1 Desulfobulbus propionicus
TATTCCGGCACCAAGAAAGGCATCGGCTGAAAAATGTTTGGCGGC
This sequence comes from Desulfobulbus propionicus, assembly GCA_020722285.1. Classification (GTDB taxonomy): domain Bacteria; phylum Desulfobacterota; class Dissulfuribacteria; order Dissulfuribacterales; family DYLC01; genus DYLC01. Next base: position 46 of record DYLC01000024.1, read on the forward strand.
TCAGAAGACGACACCTACATAGTGAACAGCACCAGCTACGTTGTGACCAAGTACACTGGTGAGGGGATCGACACGGTTCAATCAAGCGTAAGCCTGACCCTTGCGGAGAAGGAGTTAAAAAGTTCTACCTATAAAATACTGCCAGCCAGACTGTCACATCGTCCGGATCTGTCCAGGTTACCTTGTGTCTTTTATGGGCTGGAATGTTGATATAGTCGCCTGCTTTAAGTTCAATGGAGCTGCCGTCTTCAAACAGCAAGCACCCCTTTCCATGCAGCACGATCACCCATTCATTTTCTTCCTGGTCATACCAGCCGGACTTAGGAGAGAAATGTCCCTGAGACAGAATCCGCTCTATCTTTACAGAGCCTGAGTTCAGAAGCTCATCAAAAGATTCTGTCTCAAGGTTTTTGGGGATTGATTGAAAGATATTTCCGATGGACAATTGAAATTTCACAGCCTTGTTGCCGTTTTTTTAACTACGAAAGCCTGCGCTTAAAATCCTCATATCCGAATCTTTTGATATGTTTGATCCTGCCGTTATCAGACAAGACAATGGAAGGAAGTCTGACCCCGTTAAAAGTCGTGGTCTTGACCATTGTATAGTGGGCCATATCTGTAAAGATAAGTTTTTCGCCCACGGAAAGAGGCTCGTCAAAGGAAAAATCGCCGATAATGTCTCCCGCAAGGCAGCTTATGCCTCCAAGGCGATATATGTGCGGTTTTTCCCCTGGCTCGCCTGCTCCGATAATATTGGGGCGATAAGGCATTTCAAGCACATCAGGAAGGTGGGTTGAGGCGGAACAGTCCAGAATCGCTATTTTTAGCCCTGATTCCCCTGAATCAATGATGTCCAGAACTGTTGTCACAAATATCCCTGCATTGAGGGCTACCGCCTCGCCTGGTTCAAGATAGACCTCTACTGCATATCTTTTCCTGAAATCTGTGATAAGGCTGCCGAGGTGTTCGACGTCATAGCCAGGCCTTGTGATGTGGTGGCCGCCGCCGAAATTGACCCATTTCATTGCAGGTAAAAAAAAACCGAATTTTTCTTCAACAGCCCTGAGTGTACGCTCCAGGGCATAGGAATCCTGTTCGCAAAGTGTGTGAAAATGCAGGCCTGAAATTCCTGCCAGGTCTGCATGGGAAAGGGCGTCTGCACGCATGCCGAGTCTTGAACCGGGCCTGCATGGGTCATACAGTGCGGTTTTGGTCTCGGAATGCTCTGGATTGATTCTTATGCCGAACTCGATGCTTCGGCTGTGTTTCAGGCAGATGTCTTTGAACCTCTCCCACTGGCTGACAGAATTAAAAATAATATGGTCGCTGACCGTAAGAAGATAGTCCAATGTCTCTTCGGTGTAGGCAGGGGAGAAGGTGTGTAGCTCGCCGCCGAACTCCTCCCTTCCGAGCCTTGCCTCATCAGGGGAGCTGGCGCATGTGCCAGCAAGCGCCTTGTTAATGATATGAAAGGCGCTGAACATGGCAAATCCCTTCAAAGCGAGAAGAATTTTTGCGCCAGTCTGTTTCTGTACTTGCTCAAGTATGGAGACATTGCGCTCAAGAGCCTGCTGTTCCACAACAAAGCATGGGGATGGGACGGTCTGGCTTAACTCCACAGTCGCTGCGGATAGAGTTGTTGCGTACTCGATCACAGCTCCAATCCAGAGAGATCACCATGATATTCCTCCCATGGCAGGCCGTGTATGTTTAACTGTTCCATAAAAGGCTCAGGATCGAACTGTTCCATGTTGAATACACCTTTGCCGCGCCATTTGCCTGTAAGCATCATCATCGCCCCGATCATGGCTGGAACGCCCGTGGTGTAGGAAATGGCCTGAGACTTGACCTCTTCGTAGCACTTTTGATGGTCGCAGATATTGTAGATGTAGCAGCTTTTTCCCTTGCCGTCCTTGACGCCTCTAATAAGGCAGCCTATGCAGGTTTTGCCCTTGGTAAGCGGCCCGAGAGAGCCTGGGTCAGGCAACAGGGCCTTCAGAAACTGAAGTGGGATTATTTCATGTCCTTCATACATAATGGGCTTGATACTCGTCATGCCTATGCCCTCAAGCACCCTTAAATGGTTCAGGTAGTTGTCTGAAAAGGTCATCCAGAACCTGCCGCGTTTGATGGTTGGGAAGTGTTTAATCAGGGATTCAAGCTCCTCGTGATAGAGCAGGTAAATCTTTTTGGGGCCGATGCCATCAGGAAAATCAAATGTCCTGCATACGCTCAGGGGATCAGTCTCCTTCCATGAGCCATCTTCAAAGTATTTGCCGCGCTGGGTGACCTCCCTGATATTGATCTCAGGGTTGAAGTTTGTGGCAAAAGGCTGGCCGTGTTCACCGGCGTTGCAGTCAATTATGTCGAGTGAGTGTATCTCATCGAAATGTTTTTTCTGAGCCCAGGCAGTAAAGACATTGGTGACGCCAGGGTCAAAACCACTTCCCAGAAGCGCCATCAGGCCCTTTTCCATGAAGCGCTCATGGTATTCCCACTGCCATTTGTAGCAGAATTTCGCCTCATCAGGGGGCTCATAGTTGGCTGTGTCTATGTAATCCACCCCTGTCTGAAGGCAGGCGTCCATAATATGGAGGTCCTGATAGGGCAGGGCGACATTTATCACAATGTCGGGCCTGAAATCCTTTATCAGCCTTACAAGCTGTGGGACATCATCTGCGTCAACCTGCTCCGTGCGGATTGGTCTTTTAAGTTGCTTTGCTATCTGTTCGCATTTTGAGACTGTGCGGCTTGCCAGACAGATTTCACTGAAAACCTCCGGCGCCATAGCGCATTTATGGGTAACCACTGAACCCACGCCTCCAGCTCCGATAATTAATGCACGTGACATTGTTTCACCTCCCTATTCCTTCTCAAAATAAGTATATCCGCGCAATCCCTCATGAAAACACTTCAGGATTGTGGTGCGCTCCTTGACCTTGATGAAGCCCTGCCGGATAGCGTCTTCGGCAAAGTTTTTCATCCGTTGCTTTATCGCATTTACATCATACTCAACATAAGACAGCACATCACCGACAGAGTCGCCCTCAAGCTCTCGAATGAAGTCATAGCTGCCGTCTTCCTGGATGTGGATCGTGACCACGTTGGTGTCACCAAAGAGATTGTGCAGGTCCCCAAGGGTTTCCTGGTATGCCCCCACCAGAAAGACGCCGAGATAATACTCCTCGTCATTTTTAAGGTCATGGAGCAGGATTGTCTTTTTTGCCTGAGGAAACGCGGGAAACATGTCGATCTTTCCGTCAGAGTCACAGGTGATATCGGCGATAATGGCGTTTCTTGTGGGCGCCTCATGAAGACGGTGAATGGGGGTGACAGGGAAAAGCTGATCAATCGCCCATACATCGGGAAGCGACTGAAACAGGCTGAAATTACCGTAGTAGATGTCAGAGATAAGCGCCTCGATCTGTCTGATTTCCTCAGGTTTGTATTCAAGGTCCTGGGCGACAGTGGAAATCTTGATGAGTATGTGCCTTATTAGATCCTCGGCCATTGCCCGTTCCCGCAGTGAAATGTTGCCGTGTTTGAAGAGCTGCTGGGCCTGACTTTTGTAAAACAGCGCGTCATTGTAGCATTCCTGAACGGTTTTGACGGAAACCATGTTGTAGGTTTCAAGAAGGTTGTCGAGCAGATCATATGTGGTTTTGGGCAGTTCTGGCGGAATGGGATGCGGGGTGATTGAGGTGACGTCCAGCACGTTAAACAGGAGCACTGAGTAATAGGCCACTGTGTAGCGGCCTGACTCTGTTATGATGGTAGGGTGCGCAATGCCGCATTTGTCCATGGCTGATGCGATGGTTTCAACGATGTCATAACAGTATTCCTCTACAGAGTAATTGCGGCTGGAGTGGTAGTTGGTCTTGGAACCGTCATAGTCAACGGCAAGTCCGCCTCCAAGGTCGAGATAGCCCATTTCAGCGCCTTCCTTGATCAGCTCCTCATATATCCTGCATGCCTCAATTACGCCGGTTCGGATGTCCTGGATATTCGGAATCTGGGAGCCTATGTGATAGTGCTGGAGCTTCAGACAGTCAAGTTTTTTCTCCTGTTTCAGGTAGTCAATGACATCAATGACCTGTCCCATTGTCAGGCCGAACACACTGGACTCACCACCTGAATCAGCCCACTGGCCTTCGGCCTTGGAAGAGAGCTTGATGCGGACGCCGAGCAGCGGTTTTGCGCCGATTGCCTTTGCCCGCTCCAGAATAAGCTCAAGCTCACCAGGCATCTCCAGGACAAAGAAGCATTTAAGGCCCATTTTTGTGGCGTAAAGCCCGAGATCTATGAACTCTTCATCCTTGTAACCGTTGCAGATAATGCAGGCCTGACGGTTGTTGAGCATAGAAATCGCGGCAATGAGTTCAGATTTGCTGCCTGCCTCAAGTCCGTGATTGTACTGCCTGCCGAATTCACAGACCGCTTCCACAACCTGTTCCTGCTGATTCACCTTGATGGGAAACACGCCTTTGTAACTGCCCTGATAGCCGATTTCATCTATGACCTTGTTGAAGGTGTCGTGCAGTCGTTTGATCTGCGACCCGAGTATGTTTTCAATCCTTAGCAGCACAGGCATGGAAAGGCCACGCTCTTCAATGCCTTTTGCTATGGCATGGAGGCTGATCTGTACTCCGTTTTTCTCACCCAACGGCGTAATGACAACATCTCCGGAATCGTCAACGGCAAAATAGCCAGCTCCCCACTTGTCAATCCCATAGAGATTGGTTGCGTCCTCAATTGTCCAGTGTTTCTTCTGATGCATGTAATCTCAACTCTTTCCATAAAAATATGTAGCTATTCAGCAGCGCCCCATCTGCTGCGTCATCGGCCTGCTTATATGCAGGCAGCACACTTCGCAGGCCTCTTCCTTGCGCCTTGCCCTTGAACAAAATTGCTATTTTTTGGAACCTTTCCCTTGAGAAAATAATCTATTTTGTAGCTGTACGCCACAATAACTCTATGGAGCCATACTTAATGATTAGCCTTGAAATTGTCAAGAGAGGTGGCAATATAGCCTTGACTCTAATTCAGTTAACATGGAATATGTAAAGGAGCTAGTTTTGCGGCATATATTTGTTATTGGAGGGGCAAAGAGCGGCAAGAGCAGATTCGCCCTTGCAACTGCGGAGAAAATGCTTGAGGATACCGGAGCAAAGGGGCTTTTTATCGCCACCGCCACTGTTACTGATGAGGAAATGGCGCTTAGGATCAAACGTCATCAAAAGGAAAGGCAAGGGCATTGGGTGACAGTTGAGGAACCTCTTGAGGTGGCGCAGGTGATAAGCAAGGCAAGCCAATATGGTGTAATCGTGCTGGATTGCCTTACATTGTGGGTCTCAAACGTGCTTTTTCAGGACAAAGACAGTTTTGAGTGCAGAAGCTCTGACCTTTGCGTCGCCATCAAGGGCGCAAGCTGCCCTGTCATCCTGGTTTCAAATGAGGTCGGCATGGGCATTGTGCCGATGGACCCGGTTTCAAGGGCATTCCGGGATATGGCAGGCCGGCTTAACCAGCGCATCGCAGCCATTTGTGATGATGTTTACCTTGTAGCAGCAGGGCTGCCTCTAATGCTTAAAGGTAATTTAAAATAACAGGCTGGCATGAAAGATATCTGCATAAGGGGACTCAGGCTTCACAATCTCAAATCCATAGACCTTGACCTGCCTCAGGCCAGGCTGATTGTTGTCACAGGCCCGTCAGGGGCGGGAAAATCCTCTCTTGCCATGGACAGCCTCTATGCAGAGGCACAGCGCCGTTACATCGAGACCTTTTCCCCCTATGTCAGGCAGTTTCTTGAGCGTCTTCCACCTCCCCCTGCTGACAGATTAGACAATCTGCCTGCTGCAGTGGCGATTTCCCAGGCAAATCCGGTCAGAAACGCCCGTTCAACCCTTGCAAGCCTTGCAGAGCTTACATTTTCAGTAAAACAGCTCTTTTTCAGGTTTGCTCAACTTTTCTGCCCTGTCTGCGGCAGAAAAGTTGAGCAACATACCCCTGAGCATGTTTTAAGTGAAATAGTCTCCTATGTCAGGGCGCACAGCCCCAAGGGCTGCCACATCACCGTTACAATCCCGCAAAAAAGGCTTACTGATGCGGTTTCCCAGGGTTTTTTCAGGGGATTTGATGAACATGACGGGGTTTTTGAGCTTGAGGCAGGCTATGGCAACGGGCAGGCTAAATTTGCCGAGGTGTTGATTGATCGCATCGGGCTTTCGTCTGTGGATAATCAACGGCTTCTTGAGGCAGCGGAGCAGGGATTTGGCATGGGCGATGGCAGGCTTGCTGTAAGGTTCACTGACGGCGCCACGATTCGTTTCAGCCGACAGAGGCATTGCCCTGACTGTGACCGTTTTTTCTCATCTCCTTCTGTCAATCTTTTTTCTTTTAATTCCCCGGCAGGCGCTTGCCCTGAGTGTCATGGATTTGGCCGCATCATGGCTGTGGACTGGGATATGGTTGTCCCGGATCAGAGCCTGTCTGTGATAAACGGGGCTGTGAAGCTGCTTGAGACCTGGCCTGAGGAAAAAGAAAGGCTGACAAAATGGTGTGAAAGAAATCGAATTGATCCTTTTCTGCCATGGAAAATGTTGAAAGAATCGGATAAACAGCGAATTATTTTAGGTGATTTCGAGAGTTCGGAAGGGTTTGACTGGGACAGCGAAGACTGGCCTGGTCTTCAGGCGTACTTTGATTACCTTGAGAGCAAGAAATACAAGGCGCATATCCGGATGCTTCTTTCCAGATACAGGGCTTTTCTGACCTGTCCATCCTGCGCTGGCGCAAGATTCAGGCAGGAGACAGGCTGGTACAGGTTAAATGGCAAAAATATCGCCCAACTTTATGCCATGTCTGTCTCTGATGCCAGAAAGTGGACAGAGGATTTCCTTTCAATCTCACAATCTGACAAGGTTGCGGCAGGCCTTGCGCAGGATATTTTCTACAGGCTTTCCATGCTGGAACGGTCAGGGCTTGGCTATCTGAGCTTAGATCGTCAGTCCAGAACCCTTTCAGGCGGTGAAGTGGCAAGGATAGCCATCGCAAGGGCTATCGGCACAGAGCTTTCAAATACCCTTTATGTCCTGGATGAACCCACCACAGGGCTGCACCCTGCTGATACAGAAAGACTCCTCAGCCTTGTGCATGACCTTAAAACTCGCGGGAATACGGTACTGGTGGTGGAGCATGACAGTCAGGTTGTGGAGAGCGCAGATCTCGTGCTTGTGCTTGGTCCTGCATCAGGAGAACAGGGAGGCAGGGTTGTTTACTTTGGGGATCCAACAGGTTTTAAGTCTCACAGGCCAGCTTTTGCAAAGGCTATAGAAAAAAAAGCGTTTGTTTCACGGGTAAGAGTTGATGCCGGAGACGAGGGCGAATATCCTTGTCTGAGGTTTGAAAATATCACTGCAAACAACCTGAAGGGCATTGACGCGGCCATAGAAATTGGCTCATGGACGGTGATAACCGGGGTTTCAGGCTCTGGCAAGTCAACCCTGCTTGAAGAGGTGATTTACAGGGCCTGTCTCAGGGCAAAGGGGCTTCAGACAGAACCGCCAGGCAGATTTGAGCGGATGAATGGCACGCAATGGTTCCAGGACATCCACTTTGTGGATCAGGAGCCTGTGGTGAAGACCCCGAGGGCATGTCCTGTCTCATATCTCAAGGCATTTGATGTCATCAGAAAGCTCTTTTCAGAGACAGATGATGCCAGGGCGCTTGGCCTTCTGCCCGGGGCTTTTTCCTTTAACTCTCCGGCAGGGCGCTGTGAGACATGTGAAGGGCAGGGTGTGCAGTTGATAGAGATGCAGTTTCTGCCTGACATCACCATACCTTGCCCTGCCTGCGGAGGCGACAGATTTGCGCCTCGCACCCTCTCTGTCAGATATTGCGGCAAGAACATCAGAGATATCCTTGACATGACAATGGATGATGCTGCGGTATTTTTTCACCGTTTTCCTAAGATCATCAAACCCCTTGATACTGCCAGGTCCCTTGGGCTTGGTTATCTGAGGCTCGGGCAGCCGCTGAGCATGCTTTCAGGTGGTGAAAGCCAGAGGATCAAGCTTGCCAGGATCATCTCCGGGCTGGACAGTGACAGGGCATCGCTTTTTCTGATGGATGAGCCTTCAAGAGGGCTTTCAGCGCAGGAGGTGGAGTTAGTCTGCAAGGCATTAAGGAGGATAGCAGGGACTGGACACACGGTTGTCACTGTTGAGCATGACCTGAATGTTATCCTGGCTGCTGATTATGTCATTGATCTTGGGCCTGGAGGCGGAGATGCAGGCGGAGATGTTGTTTTCCAGGGAGATGTTGCCTCCCTGATCGGTTGCGAGGCATCGCTCACAGGCAGGGCGCTCAGAAGGCATCTGCATGCCTGTGAAGCAGCATCCGGCGAAGATTTCAGGCATGACATGGAGCGGCTGACTGATTTTTCTCGTCAGGAAGACAACATTCCTCTGAACAATCAACCTCTTGGCATCCAGGACAATGTCATCAGCATCCGTGGCGCAAGGCACCACAATCTCAAGGACATCTCGGTTGACATCCCCCGTGACAGGTTCGTGGTGATAACAGGGGTTTCAGGTTCGGGTAAAAGCACACTTGCCTTTGACATCGTGTTCTCAGAAGGACAGCGCCGCTATGTGGAAGGTCTTTCTTCATACATGCGTCAGTACATCAAAATGTATGAAAGACCGGATGTTGACCATATATCAGGTCTGACTCCGACTGTCGCCATTGAGCAGCGCACAAGCCACAGCGGCCCCATGTCTACAGTGGCGACCCTCACAGAAACAGCTAATTATATAAGACTTCTCTATGCCAAGGCCGCCTCGCCAATATGTCCCGGTTGCGCAAGGGCTCTTCAGGCCAATTCCTTTGAGGAAATACACGACGCAATAAAGGAGTTGGGGAGACGCAAGGGAAACAGTCCGTTATTTCTGCTTTCCAGACGGGTTTCCCGCAGAAAAGGCACACATCTGTCTGTGCTTGAGGCTGCCTCAAAACAAGGGATCGAAATGGTGCGCATTGACGGATCACTTAAAAAAATACCGCCTTATCCAATGCTTTCCCGTTATGCTGAACACACAATCGAATGGGCCTACGGTCCGTTTTCCCCTGACAGGTTTGCAGGTTCTGGCAGATGGCATTCATTTGAGCAGATACTCAGGGAGGCGTTGAGTGCTGGCAAGGGCGAGATAACGGCGCTTTTTGAAGATGGCCGGCAGATGCACTTCAGCGAGCATTTTGCCTGTCCGGTCTGTGAACTGGCAGTGCAGCTTCCTGACCCTCTTCTGTTTTCATTTCATACCCAGTCAGGCAAGTGCAAGGCATGTGATGGCGCTGGCAAAGACCAGGGCGGAAAGACCTGCGCTGATTGCCAGGGCACCAGGCTTTCACCTGAGGCAAGGCTCTGGCTTGTGGATGGACGGTCTGTTGCAGATGTCTTTCATCTGGAGGTGGCAGACTGCCGCAGTCTTTTGGAAGGCTGGCTTGAAAAAAAGCCGTGGCAAAGGCGTTTAGACAGCATTGCCTCAGGGTTAGTGACAAATGTCTTGGCAAAGCTGTCATTTCTGTCCGATGTCGGGCTTGGATACCTGCCCCTTGACCGTTCAGGCGACAGCCTATCAGGAGGCGAGGCCCAGAGGATCAGGCTTGCGGCGCAGCTTGGTTCCGGCCTTACCGGCATAACGGTGGTGCTGGATGAGCCGACCATAGGGCTTCACCCTACAGACAATAAAAAACTCATCAGGACCCTTCACAGGCTCAGACAGGAGGGCAACTCCGTGATCGTGGTGGAACACGATGAGGAAATGCTTCGATCTGCTGACTGGGTGATTGACATGGGGCAGGGAGGCGGCAGATACGGCGGCGAGGTTATTATTCAGGGGACGCTGGGGGATGTGATGAAATGCAGCCGGTCCCTTACAGGCAAGGCGTTGTCAGAAAAACACAAGAGCTTCAAAGCGCCAGAGCCTGGCCCTGAATACAGTTCTTTTTTGAGTTTTAACGGCATTTCGGTCAACAACATCCAGGGCGAAAACGTGCGCATTCCCCTTGGCGCCCTTACCTGCATCAGCGGAGTATCCGGTTCAGGCAAGAGCACGCTTCTCGGACAGGTAATCCTGCCTGTTATGCAGGGGATTTTGCAGGGCAATCCTTTCAATGGACTGATATGCAAGCAGGTGGAAGGCGCTGAACAGGTGGCTCACCTGCGTTTTGTGGATCATACGCCTATTGGCAGGACACCGCGCTCCTGCCCTGCGACCTATCTCAAGGTAATGGACGATATCCGCTCATTCATGTCCCAGACTCCTGCTGCAAGGGCAAGAGGCTTCGGCCCATCGCGTTTTTCCTTTAATCAGGAGGGGGGGCAGTGCCCTGACTGCAAGGGGCAGGGCAGCCAGAAGGTCAGCCTCGGAATGCTGCCTGATGTCTATATCCACTGTGATACCTGCGGGGGAAGGCGGTATGAAAGCGCTACACTCGACATCACATGGCACGGCAGAAACATGGCGGACATCCTTGCCATGACCATGGAGGAGGCTAAGGATTTCTTTGCCCCGTTGCCATCCCTTGCCAAGGCGTTTTCCGTGGTCTGTGAGCTTGGGCTTGGATACCTCCAGCTTGGCCAGCCAAGCCCGACCCTGTCAGGCGGAGAGGCCCAGCGTCTTAAGATCGCCCGCGATATCATATCACCTGCCCGCGGCATGACGCTTTATCTGCTGGATGAGCCGACAACAGGGCTGCACATGCTGGATGTGAAAAGGCTTGTCACGCACCTTAGACAGCTTGTGGAGGCCGGCAGCACTGTAATTGTGATTGAACACAATCTCGATGTCCTCTCTGCCTGTGACTGGATCGTGGAGCTTGGGCCTGAAGGCGGCAAGGCCGGTGGAAAGGTGCTTGTCAGCATGTCTCTTGCTGACTTCATAAAAAATCCTGTTAAAACCCAGACACTTATTGCTTTGGAAGAATATTACTTCAGGTTTGATTAACAAATTGAGTTTTGCACAGCTCAATCCAGGACACTTATTGAAAAACATATTCAGAGTAGTTCATACTGAACTACTCCCTGTCAGGATCAGAAAACAAAGGCTTTCAAGGCGCTTCAAAGCAGAGTCAAGGGCAAACAGCAGTTTTTGGAATATCCTGTCTTGAGATTATTTCAGCACCAAGAAACCTGCCATCTGCTCATTCACAGGTTCTTCCACAACTTGTACGTTTTTTACCTTGGCAAGCGTTGGTCCATGCCAACACCACTTAACAAAGGCTTGCAACTGTTCTTCCCTGCCCTGGGCAAGTGCCTCAACCCTGCCATCTGGAAGGTTTCGCACCCAACCTGTAAGCCCTATGCGAGCGCCTTCTTTCACTGCATTAGCCCTGTAAAACACCCCTTGTACACGACCTTCTATCCACAAATGAAGCTGTTTTATCATTAACTCTCCGTAAAGTTGTATCTTTTATGCTCCTGCATAATGTATCTGAATTGCACAACTTCGATTCCGGCCCCCCTGGCTTTTTGCGCCGAGGTGTTATCTGTCAATCCAATCTGCAACTTAATACCATGTCAAAAGCCCAAGCTCAAACTTGTGTCCAAGCTCAGAGCGGTAAGGATAGCACCTCACTGCAAAACCTATCTGGCCACTTGAAAGACAAAGAATAGTGCCTGTAAACACATGCAGGTCACCCTGCATCTCGCCACTGAAAAGCAGAGGCAGAGGATGGCCTTCAGGGATATTGCCTGTTTGATCCATACGTCCAATATAGGCCTCAAACCTGACTTCTTCAGGGGAAAGCCCGCCAAGCTGCGCCAGCACCCTTATAGGCACCCTGTCTCCAACTTTTGTAATGAGACCTGAAGGGACCTGAATATCCATGATTTTCAAGTGCTGCCATTGTCCCATAATCTTTTGTTTCCAGACAGTTAATTCCCTCAGCGATTGCCAGTTGTTTTGAGACAGGCTTACCCATCTTTCGGATTTAGGCAGATAAAAATGCTTGGCATACTCCTCAACCATCCTGTTTGTATTGAAAAACGGGCAGTTGGTCTTTATAGAGTTTTTCATCATTTCAACCCATTCTTCAGGTATGCCATGACTGTTGCGATTGTAATACATTGGGACTACGGAATTTTCGAGCAGCTCATACAAAATCCTTCCCTCTACCTCGTCCTGGTAGGCGGTGTCAGTGTAGTCCTCTCCGGCCCCTATAGCCCATCCGTTATTGCCTTTATATCCCTCCACCCACCAGCCATCCACAGTGCTGAGGTTGATGCAGCCGTTGACGGTTGCTTTCATGCCGCTTGTTCCGCTCGCTTCATTTGGCCGTCTTGGCGTGTTGAGCCAGATATCCACCCCCTGCACCATATTGCGGGCGACTTCAATGTCATAATTTTCAATAAAGACAACGTGTTTCCTTAATGGGTCGCGATTGGCCAACTGAAAAACACGATGGATGAGTTCTTTTCCTTCTTTATCCTTTGGGTGAGCCTTTCCGCTTATGATAATCTGAACAGGCTTTTCAGGGTTTGCAAGGATCCTTTCAAGCCTTTCAGGGTCTCTGAAAAGCAAGGTGGCGCGCTTGTAGGTGGCAAACCTGCGGGCAAAGCCTATTGTCAATGCCTCAGGGTCAAGCACTTCGTCAGCAATCTTGATTTGATAACTGGATGCGCCTTTTGCAATAAGTTGTTTTTTTAGCCTTGAGCGGGCAAAGCTGATAAGGGTTTCAATGGAGCGTTCACGACAGCGCCAGATTTCAAATGGAGGTATAAGCTCTGCCCGCTTCCACACATCATGTTTCGTCGGCTCATCTATCCATCTGGGGCCAAGATAGCGGCTGTAAAGCCTTGCCATCTCGCTTGAAAGCCAGCTCTGGATGTGAATGCCGTTGGTGATATGGGTAATCGGAACTTCATGTTTCGGGATCTGAGGCCAGAGATTCGCCCACATCTTTCTTGAAACCTCTCCATGCAGTTTGCTGACCCCGTTGGTTTGGGAGGCAGCCTTGATTGCAAGCACTGCCATGCAGAACTCTTCATTCTGGGCAAAAGGATTTATGCGGCCAAGGCTGAGAAATCGATCTATCCCGATGCCAAGACGGTTTGAGATATCTGTGAAGTAACGCCTCATCAGGTCAGGCGGGAAATAGTCTATGCCTGCTGGAACTGGGGTGTGTGTCGTGAAGACGCTTGTGCCCCTTATGCCCTCAAGGGCCTCTTCGAATGAAAGGTTGTTTTTTTCCACCAGGTCAAGGAGTCTTTGAACAGCCATGAATGCTGAATGACCTTCGTTCATGTGGCATACAGACGGCGTCTTGCCAAGTATGTCAAGGGCCTTGATGCCTCCCATGCCGAGGATGATCTCCTGTTGCAGCCTTGCCTCCACATCTCCACCGTAGAGATATGAGGTGATCGTCCTGTCAGCAGGGGAGTTCTGAGGTATATCGGTATCAAGCCAGATGATCTCGACCCTTCCCACAGTAAACGACCATATCCTGAAGCCAACCTGACGGTTTTCCATCTGGACATGGACTATGATGGGCTCGCCTTTTTCATCCAGAAACGGTGTAAGCGGCATGTTATAAAAGTCATTGGATGGATATGTCTCCATTTGCCAGCCGTCAGGGTTAAGGTATTGCTGAAAATAGCCATGCTTATAGAGAAGGCCCACGCCAACGAGAGGAAGGCCAAGATCACTGGCTGATTTGACGTGGTCACCAGCCAGTATCCCCAGACCGCCTGAATAAAACGGTAGGCTTTCATGTATCCCGAATTCTGCTGAAAAATAGGCTATGCGCTCCTTTGGAGCATCTTTTCTACGTTTTTTCTCATACCAGGTCTGGCTTGACAGATACCTTTCAAGCTCTACAGCCACTTCGTTCATGCGAGCCAGAAAGACTTCGTCTTTTTCAAGCAGTTCAAGCTTGGGTTGCTCAATCATGCCAAGCATTGCCACAGGATTATGACCAGCACGTTCCCATACATCCCTGTCCATGTCCTGAAAAAGGTAGATGGCAGCAGGCGTCCACGTCCACCACAGGTTGTTTGCAATAGAGAGAAGGGGCGCCAGTCTTTTTGGCAGGTTAGGGGTGATGGTGATTGTTTTGATGTTAGCCATTGTTATTTTCCAGCCTCTCGTTGTTTTTATCTGTTTCTGTCATTTCCAGTTCGTCTTGCACAACATTGAATATTGCCTTCATGCCTGCTATCAGCTTGTGAGAAATAATAGCATCCGCAAGGGCGTCTCTGATAGTTTCCTGAATGAGTCTGGAAACAGGACGGGCGCCATGGGCCGGGTCATAGCCCTTTTGCGATAACCATTTTACGCCATCTTCAGAGATTTCAAGGCCAATTTCCTTGGTTAAAAGCTGATCTCTGACCTCTTTTAGCAGTTTTTGCACTATTTTGTCCATTACTTTAGGCGAAAGCGCATCAAATGTGACTATGGCATCCAGACGATTTCTGAACTCGGGACTGAACACCTTGCGCACTGCCTCGCCTGCCTTGTCAGACACATCGGAAGAGCCTCTCATAAAACCAATTGAGCGGCTTTCCATCTCAACAGCGCCGACATTGGATGTCATAATCAGAATGACGTTTCTGAAATTCGCCTTTCTTCCTGTATTGTCGGTTAAAGTTGCATGGTCCATGACCTGAAGAAGTATGTTGAAAATATCTTCATGCGCCTTTTCTATTTCATCCAGCAGAAGCACGCAGTGAGGGTGTTTTCTGATGGTTTCTGTCAGGATGCCTCCCTGGTCAAATCCTATATATCCTGGCGGCGCGCCTATCAGCCTTGCCACTGCATGCCGCTCCATGTATTCGCTCATGTCAAAGCGCTGAAAACTCATATTGAGGCATGTCGAAAGCTGTTTGGCAAGCTCGGTTTTTCCCACGCCGGTAGGGCCGATAAACAGGAAAGAGCCGATCGGTTTATCAGGCATGGAAAGCCCTGCATAGGCGCGCTTAAGCGCATTTACAACGGTTTTAACAGCCTGATCCTGGCCATAGATGAGGTGTTTCAGACGGTCATCCAGGTCAGTCATTCTGTCTTCGTCCTTGCTTGAAATGGTACGCATCGGAATGCCGACTATCTTTGAGACTATGGCCTCGATTTCATGTTTGGTAACAGTTGATGTTACTGTGGTAGCCTCAGGAAACAGCCTCAGGTACGCCCCAGCCTCATCTATCACATCTATGGCCTTGTCTGGAAAAAAGCGGTCAGAGATGTAGCGGGAGGCCAGTTCGCACGCTGCCTTCAATGCATCGTCCGTGTAGGCAACATCGTGATGCTTTTCATAATGGGACTTGAGTCCGCCAAGTATGTCAAAGGTTTCCTCAACAGTAGGCTCTTTGATATCAATTCGCTGGAATCTCCTGGAAAGCGCCCTGTCTTTTTCAAAGAAATTTCTGTATTCCTCATAAGTGGTTGATCCAATACAGCGAATCTCACCGTTTGCAAGGGAAGGCTTAAGGATATTGGCAATATCTACAGCCCCGCCTGTGCCCCCGGTTCCTACCACAGTGTGTATCTCGTCGATAAACAGGATTGCGCCGGGTGTCTGCTGAAGCTGCGTTACTATTGACTTGACCCTGCCTTCAAGGTCACCCCTGTACTTTGTGCCTGCCATCAGCGCGCCCATGTCAAGGGCAAAAATCCGTGCATCCTGCAATGGGGCTGGCACCTCGTTTCTGATGATTTTTTGTGCAAGTCCTTCAGCCATCGCAGTTTTACCCACACCTGGCTCGCCAAGAAAAATCGGATTGTTTTTTCTCCTGCGGCAAAGCACCTGGATAGTCCTTTCAAGTTCCGCTTTACGTCCTATCACTGGATCAAGTTTTCCTTCCTTTGCCTTCTGTGTCAGGTCAATAGTGAATATTTCAAGGGGTTTTTCATTGGCTGCTTCTCCCTTGCCAGCCTCTTTCTTTTTGGAAGACTGGACATCTGCTTGTCCGCCAGCGCATTGATTGCATGTTTCATGAGGTGGATGGGATATGTATTTTGTGATGTCAAGATGGCTTATACCTTCCTGTTTAATACATTGTGACGCATAGGAATCCTCTTCGTTAGTAATGGCTGCCAGAAGGTCTCCGATCTCCGCCTGTTGTTTGCCTGCGCTTTGCACATGCAGCACAGTTGCATGCAGCACCCTCTGGAATGCCAGTGTGGGTTCAGGGTTTGACTGGCCATAGGCAGCAGTTGGGATAGTTTGCAGGTGAGAGGTGAAAAAGTTTTCAAGTCTCTTCTTGATCCTTGAGATGTTTCCGCCGCAGCCTTCTATGATTCTTGCCCCAGTTTCGTGATTTACCATGGCAAAAAGAAGGTGTTCAAGGGAGATGTACTCGTGATGGCGTCTGTGCGCCTCATGGATTGCTATGCTTAACAGCAGTTCGAAGTCTTTGCTTATCATTTTAATTATTCCTTTTTTATATGAGGGCATTTGCCTTACGCCTTGCAATAAAAAGCAATGCGTAGGGCAAAAGAACAATTTCTGGAACTTCCCTATGGTATATCAGGCTATGCAGGCTCAACTGTTGCAAGGAGTGGAAAGCCTGCTTCCATTGCCCTGCGATGCACAGCGTTTGCCTTGGTTTCGGCTATCTCATGCGGATAAAGCCCGCAAAGACCATAGCCGATATGGTGTACATGTAACATGATTGAGATGGCTTCATCCTCTGCTTTCTTAAAAATATCCATCAATATCTCTACTACGAATTCCATGGTGGTATAATCGTCGTTGTGCAGGATTACCTTGTAAAGTGATATCTCTTCCTCCAGATTTGATATGTCTGTAGCGATATCTGATTTAGTATCTGTTTCTGAAAAAGGCATAATTATACTGTCATCAATCTCTCTTCTTAATATGTAACTATTCAGCAGCGCCCCATCTGCTGTGTCATCGGCCTGTTCATGTGCAGGCAGCACACTTCGCAGGCCTCTTCCTTCTCAAAACAACGCAGTCATTTGGCAAAATAACAATTTCTGGAACTTCCCCGATATAACTTGCATTATACAGGTGTTTTTTTATCGTTTCGCTCTGATAAATGCAATAGATATTCTTTATTACCCTTCGCCCCAAGTATGGGAGAGGGGATTGATTCATCTGCTATCAACCCGATGGCGTCAAAGGTCTTTTTCAGGTCTTCAAGTACTTCATTGTGTAGGCATTCATCCCGCACAATGCCGCCTTTTCCGACCTTGCCTTTTCCGACCTCAAACTGTGGCTTGACAAGCGCTATTATATCACCAATGGAATCAAGAAAGCTGACCGCCTTTGGAACAACGAGTTTCAGGGAAATAAACGACACATCTATTGTGATAAGCCCAACCGGCTCTGGTATGGCATCTGGTTCAAGCAGACGGATATTTGTCTTTTCCATTACGATGACCCTTGGGTCGTTTCTGATCCCCCAGTCAAGCTGCCCCTTTCCTGCATCTATTGCATAGACCTTTGCAGCGCCTTTTTTTAAAAGGCAGTCTGTGAAGCCTCCTGTTGATGAACCGATGTCCATGCATATCTTGCCGGATGGGTCAATCCGAAAGTATTCCAGCGCCTTTGCAAGCTTCAGTCCGCCCCTGCTGACATATGGACATATCTGTTCGATAATCCTGATTTCATCGCAAAGACGCGCCTGAAACCCTGCTTTGTCCACAACATGCCCATTGACTGTCACCACGCCGGCGGCAATAAGCCCCTGGGCCTTTGCCCTTGACGGAACAAGGCCTTTTTCAAGCATTGCCTGATCCAGCCTGAGGCGTTTATTGGGAGGATTTACTAAAACGCTGTTATTCGACATTTTGGTGCATTTTTTCTCTTGAACTCGATTAATGTCTGTGTTATGTAGAGTGCCTCAACGGTCGGGGCGTAGCGCACAGCCTGGTAGCGCATCTGCCTTGGAAGCAGAGGGTCGGAAGGGAAATTTTCAACTGTTTCAAAAAGTTACACATAAGTCCAAAATGTTTTGTAACTTATGGGTAACTTTTATCTACTTTCAAAGTCTTGTCAAGACTTTTCAAAGTCTTGTCGTCATCACCATCAACCATCAATTATAAGTTAGCTCATTTTTCATGATCTGGTCTCTGGATTTCTTCCCCATATCTCAATTCAGGGTCGTCCTCGATATTGATCACTTTTCCAGCGCCTCCTTCCACATAACTTTTTGGATAGAGCGACATTATTTCTTGTTTATGTTGAGTACAATGGGTGGCGCAAATAAGATTGAAATCTTTCAAGGATTCAGGCTTGCTCCCATGCAAACCACCTATGATTCCATATATTTTACCGAATGCGGAAGCCGCATTTATGATATCCTTCATTCGAGGATGTGAACATCCTGTTATAATTACAATCCCTTTGTCTGTTTTAATGCAAAGTGACTGCTCAATTCCTCCTAATTCCCCTGTAGAATAAATGCCTTCGCATAGTTCTCTTTTGTACGCAACTTCAACAAGTTCCTTTACATTTTTAATGCCTCGAAAAGAAGGCGGAATCCATATCTTCACGTTATTGTTCTGATCCAGAAAAGCAGATAATCCACCTGTGTGATCAAAGTGAGCATGAGAAATAAAGACTTCATCTATGTCTTCAGGGGCAATACCCAATTGACTCATGTTTGAAAGCAGAATTGACCCACTTGCACCTGCATCAAACAGAATTTTTTTGCCGTTTATCTCTATCAGGGCGGAAAATCCCCAGTCAGCCTGAAGGTCATTTCTAAAGACGGTATTATCATAAATAATAGTGGTTTGCATATTGTTCATCCTGGAAAAAAAAGATTTCTTACTCCCTTGTTACTGGATTTTCACATCAATATTTGATTATGTCAACATAAAATGACCATGACTGTCTGAAGTGTTATTGGCTTGCCCCCTCTCATTTAACAACAGTTCTGATTAATTGAATATCCATGACTGTCATTTCGTATTTGCCAAAACAGCTCATTTTAAGTAAGATGTCCGAGTTACAGGCTTATCGTTTTTGAAGGAAAATCACATTGCAGGGCATAAATCAACCTAAAATCATCATAACAGGCATCAGGGGAGGCTCTGGCAAGACAATCTTGTCCCTTGGTCTTTGCATTGCCCTTAAAAGGCAGGGCTTCAGGATCGTGCCATTTAAAAAGGGGCCAGACTATATTGACGCTGCATGGCTTTCCTGTGCGGCAAACCACCCATGCTTTAATCTTGACCAATTTCTGATGACCGATGAGCAGATTGTGCGGTCATTTTTGACGCGTTCCGCTGGCGCTGATCTCAGCCTTGTTGAAGGCAACAGAGGTCTTTTTGACGGCGTGGATGAGAAAGGCAGCTACAGCAGCGCAGAACTTGCCAAGCGTCTTGATCTTCCTGTCATTCTTGTGATGGATGTCACCAAGATGACAAGGACTGCGGCAGCCCTTGCCCTTGGATGCAGGCTGTTTGATCCTGAAGTCGAGATAAAGGGCGTGGTTTTAAACAATGTCGCTCAGGCAAAACATGAGTCAGTGGTAAGACGCTCCATTGAAGATGCGACAGGGATGCCTGTTCTCGGGGCAATCAGGCGCATGAAAAAAGACCCTCTTCCCATGAGGCATCTTGGAGTTACGCCTGCGTTTGAATATGACGGCGCAGTAAATGCCCTGAATGAGCTTGGCAGGCTCATCGAAGACAGCGTGGATGTTCAGGCCATAAAAAATATTGCTGAAAACTCCAGCCCACTGTCTTTTAAGCTGGCAACCTCTGCGCAGGCAATTAAACCGAGTGGCAAGGTAAAGATCGGGGTGTTCAGAGACAGGGCGTTTCAGTTTTATTACCCTGAAAACCTGGAGGCCATTGAGAAACATGGGGCAGAGCTTGTTTTCATAGACAGCCTTAGGGACACCACGTTACCTGATGTTGACGGGCTTTATATCGGCGGTGGTTTTCCTGAGACCCAGGCCAAGGAGTTGTCAGCCAATCTCGGCATGAGAAACTCAGTGTTTGAAAAAATTGAGGCAGGGCTTCCCTGTTATGCAGAGTGTGGCGGGCTTATGTATCTTGGTGAATCCATAGTATGGGAAGGCGTTTCCTATCCAATGGCAGGCGTTCTGGGCTGGGAGTTTGAAATGCAGAAAAGGCCTGTAGGTCATGGCTACAGCGCCATGAAGACTGTAAGGGAGAATTGCTTTCACAGGCTTGGCAGAGAGATTACAGGTCACGAGTTTCACTACTCCAGACCTGTCCTGAAAAATAAGGCAAGAAAGGGCGAGTTTGTGTGCGAGGTGACAAGGGGGTTTGGTTTTGATGGCAAGCAGGAAGGCCTTGTGTATAAAAATGTATTCGGGACATACATCCATGTCCATGCCCTGGGAAACATTGACTGGGCAACGGGTTTTGTGGAGCATGTCAGAATGCAGCGTATGAAATAATCAGGAGGAATTAAATGTCAGGACATTCCAAGTGGGCGAATATACAGCACAGAAAAGGCGCCCAGGATGCAAAAAAAGGTAAAATATTTACCAAATTGATCAAAGAAATAATGGTTGCTGCTCGTATGGGTGGGGCAGATGCAAATGCTAACAACCGTCTGCGTGCAGCGATTGCAGCAGCCAAGGCCATCAACATGCCCAAAGACAACATTGATCGGGCTATAAAAAAAGGCACAGGCGAGCTTGAGGGCGTAAATTATGAGGAGGTAACTTATGAAGGTTACGGGCCTGGCGGCGTGGCGGTGCTGGTGGAGGCAATGACTGACAACCGCACCCGCACAGTCGCCGAGGTAAGGCATATTTTTTCAAAGCGCGGTGGAAATATGGGCGAGCCAGGCAGTGTGGCCTGGATGTTCAGCAAAAAAGGCATAATCACGGTGGACAAGACGCTGGCAGATGAAGATACACTTCTTTCTATAGCGCTGGATGCAGGAGCTGAGGACATGAAAGATGAGGGTGGGCAGTGGGAGGTTCACACTGAGCCAAACTCGCTTGAGGCAGTGCGGCTTGCGCTTGAAGCCGGTTCCATTGCCTGCAGCTCTGCTGAAATCACCATGATTCCAACTACCACTGTGGAGGTCACGGATGAAGAGATGGCCTCGAAGATCTTGAAAATGATGGATGCGCTGGATGACAATGACGATGTGCAGCATGTTTATGCAAATTTTGATATCCCTGACTCAATAATGGAAAAACTTGGCTGATGGGCTTTGTTGTGCTTGGCATAGACCCAGGAAGTCATGCCACTGGTTATGGTGTTGTGGAAAGGGATGGGGCAAGGCTGAGACTGCTTGAAGGCAGCGTCATCAGGGCAAGGGAGTCCATGCAGCTTGCAGATCGGCTTGAACTGATTCACAGAGGCGTTTCCACCGCCATAGAAAGATTCAGCCCTTCATCAGTTGCTGTGGAAGGCATTTTTTACGGCTTAAACGCCCGTTCAGCCCTGCTTCTCGGCCATGCAAGAGGGGTTGTGCTCCTCGCCATTTCCCAGCATGGGCTTTCCCTGCATGAATACAGCCCTCTTGAGGTGAAAAAGGCTGTGGTAGGTTATGGGGCAGCCCAAAAACATCAGGTGCAGAAGATGGTGAAACTTCTGCTTGGCCTTTCTGTCGAGCCTGCCCAGGATGCCGCTGATGCGATGGCTGTCGCTATCTGCCATTGCAATTCCACACAATGGCAGATAGCGAGGCATACATAAGATGTTTGCATATCTCAACGGTCAGGTGACAGGGCGTACAGAACGCTCGATTTGGCTGGAAGTGGGCGGGGTTGGCTATGATGTCCAGATGCCAGCCACATCCATCGCAAGACTTGAGCCATCTGAAAAAACTGTGACAGTCTATACGCACCTTGTCTGGAAAGAAGATGATATTCAACTCTACGGATTTGAGGATGTCCTGACAAAAGAGGTGTTTCTTGCCCTTGTAAGCGTTTCAGGCATTGGGCCAAGGATAGCCCTGTCTATCCTGTCTTTTCTGGAGCCAGAGCAGGCCATTGCCTGCATCTCGTCAGAAGACACGGCGAGACTTCAGAAAATCCCTGGCATTGGAAAGAAGATGGCGGCGCGGTTGTGCGTAGATCTGAAAGACAAGGCAGGAAAAATCCTTAGTCGCAAGTCAGTTTGTGCCTCATGCGAAGTCCCTGTTTATTTGCCAACGCTCTCTGTCCACAGGTTGCAGTTTGATGCGGTTTCAGCCCTTGTGAACCTTGGCTATTCCGAGGCAAACGCATCTGAGGCTGTTAAAAAGGCAACAGAAAAACTTTCAGATGTTGAAGAAGGCAGGATGCAGCGCCTGGAGGACGTGATAAAAATGGCGCTGCAGGAGCTTAACAGATTTTAGGGATATTCGGGAAAAACTGATGAAGATAGCAATAAGTGGCAAAGGTGGGGTTGGCAAGACAACTGTCACCGCATTTATCATCGAGGCATTATTACAGAAAGGCAGAAAGGTTCTGGCTGTGGATGCAGACCCGAGCCCTCATCTGGCCAGAGTGCTTGGATTTGATGCCGACGCAATGATGCCTATTTCCAGAATGCGTGAACTGCTTGATGAACGAAGTGAGAGAAACGGGCCTTTTTACAGGTTAAATCCAAGGGTTGATGACATTCCAGAGAGGTTCATGCTCAAAAAAGGAAACCTGAGCCTGATGGTGCTCGGCGCAATCAATCAGGCAGGGGCAGGCTGCGCCTGCTCT
The DNA here is from genome assembly GCA_020722285.1 of Desulfobulbus propionicus. Taxonomy (GTDB): domain Bacteria; phylum Desulfobacterota; class Dissulfuribacteria; order Dissulfuribacterales; family DYLC01; genus DYLC01. Next base: position 22,700 of record DYLC01000024.1, read on the forward strand.
GACAACGTGGTGCTGAAAGCCATATTGTCAAGATTGCTGCTTTCTCCTGAAGAGGATGTGGTGCTGGATATGGAGGCAGGGGTGGAACATCTTGGCAGAGGCACGATTGCCTCTGTTGACTATCTGATAGTGGTGGTTCAGCCCTATCTTGGAAGCATGGAAACAGCAAGGCAAATTCTCACTCTTGCATCTGAGCTTGGGATCAGAAATCTGCATGTGGTGGCAAACAACATCAACACTGAAGACGACCTTGAATTTATCGAAAAATCTCTTGGAAAAAGGCCTGTAGCAAGTTTTGCATTTTCAAATGAAGTAAAATCGGCGGAACGGAAAGGCTCTTTGCCTGGCCAGTCAGATAAAGAGTTGCTTGCTGTCGCCAGCGCCTTGATAAAAACCTTTGAAAAAAAAGAGTAACTATCCAGCAGCACCCCATCTGCTGCGTCATCGGCCTGCTCATGTGCAGGC
>DYLC01000025.1:0-3546 GCA_020722285.1 Desulfobulbus propionicus
ACGAAGGATGCTGCGCAATATAGCAGTAGTTGGGCAGGTGGAGACTTTTTACGACACCATCATCCTTAAATTTTGCGTAGTAACTGTAAGAATCAACAGCCTAACACTCAAATGACACAGGCCAAAAGTACAGAAAAAGATACTGAGACATTGTGCAAGCTGGATATCCCATCACTCACCCCTGAACAGATGGCGAGCAAGAGCCGCAGGTGTTCCGGCAAGGAGAGGCTTAAACAGCTCTTGCAGCTTTTCAGGCGGGATGACAGGGTGCTGATCGTCATAATGGCTGATCCTGACTCCATTGCCTCGGCGTTTGCCATGAAGAGGCTTCTTGCAAGGCGTGTCGAGGAGGTGGTGATCGCTCATCCCAATGAGATAAAGCGGCTGAATAACATCGCCATGATTGAGCTTTTGAAGATCCCCCTTGAACGTTTGAAAAACATAAAGCCTGACAGCTTCACCAAAACCATCCTGATTGACTCACAGCCAACCCATAATCCAGACCTTTCCTGTATAAAGTACGATGTCGTAATAGATCACCACCCGATTACAGACGGCTGGTCTGCCTCTTTTGTTGACATCCGCGACGACTATGGCGCTGTCGGGACTATGATGTTTGAGTATCTTCAGACAGCCTCTATCAAGTCCTCAGTTTATCTCTCAACCGCTCTTGTTTACGCCATTAAGACAGATACCCAGAATTTTACCAAAAAAGCCATACAGGCGGATGTCTTTTGTTTTCAGAAGCTATTCAGGCTTATCAATAAAAACCTGCTCGCCAAGATAGAGTCTTCTGATATTAGGCGGGTGGAGCTCAAGTATTTCAAAACAGCCCTGATGAACATGAGGATTACGAAAAATCGCATCTATGTATTTCTCGAAAAGGTGCAAAATCCGGACATACTGGTTGTGATAGCTGATTTTCTGTCAACTGTCCATGAGATAGGCTGGGTGATTGTTGGAGGAAGGTGTGGAGATAAGATTGTTATCATCTTCAGGTGTGATGGTTACAAAAAAGATGCAGGCAAGCTTGCCAATCAGGTGTTTGGAATGCTTGGCTCAGCAGGCGGCCATAAACAAAAGGCACGGGCTGAAATACCTGTAAAAAATCTGTCAGAGGCCATGGTCAGCAAGATGAGCACGGCGAGTCTCCAGAAGTTTTTTGTTAAACACCTTGAGTGAAGGAAGCGGAGGAAAAAATATGTCAAAGATTGTTGCCATGATACTGGCTGGAGGCAGGGTAGGCGAGCTTGGGGTGCTGACTTACTACAGACCAAAGTCAACCCTGCCGTTTGGCGGGCTGTATCGTATTATAGATTTTCCGCTGAGCAATCTCATGCATTCAGGCATAGAAAGAATCGGCGTTCTGAGTCAGTATCGCTCATCTTCTCTGAATGAACATATTGGAAATGGCAGCGCATGGGATATGGTCGGGCGCCAGAGGGGCATAAATATCCTGCCTCCTTTTCACGGGCATACAGCCTTTGACTGGTACAGGGGGTCTGCAGACGCTGTCTTTCAAAACTTCGATTTCATAGACTCCCATGCCCCTGATCTGGTCTGTGTGCTTTCCGGTGATCATGTCTATAATATGGACTATCGCGATATGATAGCATTTCATCACAGGATGGATGCGGATATCACCGCAGCCTTTGTGGAGGTGCCAATTCAGAGCGCATCCCGTTTTGGTCTTGCAACTATCAGCGATGACGACAGTCAGGGCGGTCGCATAGTTGATTATGCAGAAAAACCGCAGCAACCTGTTTCCACTTGGGCCTCGCTTACCATCTATCTGTTTAAGATAGAGCGTTTACGGCAGCTTTTGAAGGAAAATGCCGCCACTGACAGCCACGAGTTCGGAAGAGATGTCCTGCCCGCTGCCTTGACACGAGGCATGAAGGTATATGGCTATAAATTCAGGGGCTATTGGGCTTACAGCAGGACGATTGATGAATACTGGCAGGCGAATATGGATTTGCTTGGAGAAGCCCCGGTTTTTTCCATAGACAGCCTTGGCCTCAGGACAAATATGGAGCATGAGGCTATAAGAGACAGGGGGCCTGCGCTTCTGGGCAGGGATGCCGTGGTTGAAAACTCTCATTTTTATAATGGCGTCAGGGTAGATGGAAAGGTGATCAATTCCATACTTTTTCCAGGTGTGCACGTGGAAAAAGGCGCTGAAGTCAGGGATTCAATCCTGTTTTTTGATACACAGATTGGCCCTGGCGCCGAGGTCATTCGCACAATAACAGATATAGGCGTAACTGTGGGCAGGGACTGCGTAGTGGGTGCAGAGGGAGGAGATATTCAGGTGTTGGAGATGAAAAGCCAGATGTCACAAGGCACCTTGATCTGTTAGCAGCTAATTTTTGGAACCTCCCCGGAGCTACTCTGGAATTTCCCTATGGATAAACAGGAGAACAAGTTAAATGAATAAAAGGATTGCTCTAATTTTCCCAGGCCAGGGGTCACAGGTTGTGGGAATGGGCAAGGCATTCTGGGAGATTGAGCAAGACGTCAGGGACGTTTTTGCTTTGGCCTCAGATATTACAGGCATAGACATAGCTCGTCTTTGTTTTGATGGCCCAATGGAGGAGTTGACCATTACCAGCAATCTTCAGCCATGTTTGACGGCTGTGGAGATAGGTTGTGCTTTGGTTTTGCGGAATACTGGCATTCAGGCCCGCGCCATTGCAGGACACAGCCTTGGCGAGTACCCGGCCCTTTGGGCAGCAGGCGTAGTCAGTCTTGAGGATGTTTTCAGGATGGTCAGAAAAAGGGGCGAGCTGATGGACGCTATCGGAGGGAAAAGACCTGGGGCTATGGCTGCTGTACTCGGTATGGAACGCCAGGCTCTTGAGAATGCGCTCGCTTTCATTATGAAAAAAGGTGGGCTATGGCTTGCAAATCACAATAGCCTTGAACAGATCGTGATAACAGGTGAGGCAGGGCCTGTGGCAGATGCTGTTGAGCTTTTAAAGGCGCGCAAGGTCAAGGCAATCCCTCTTAAGGTGGCGGGCGCATATCATAGCCCTCTTATGCAGGAAGCGGCAGGGCAATTTGCTGATTTTATAAATGAAATTACATTTACTGCGCCTGTGTCTGCTTTTTACAGCAATGTTACTGCTTCTGTTGAGACAGACCCTGTGATAATCAAAAAACTGATGATTGAACAGATAGTATCTCCTGTGCGCTGGTATGAGATAGTAACTGCAATGAACAGGGACGGTATTGACCTTTTTGTGGAGGCTGGCCCTAAAACAGTGCTGTCAGGCCTTGTCAGGAAGTGTTTCAGGGATATCTCTCTTGCAGTCGCTCAGGTTGAGGATCCTGCCGGTGTTGTACGTTTGAAGGAACTCCTTGCCAATTGAACCCTCTTGGTTTTCTCAAAATTTTCTTTCACACAATCTGTCTGCATGTAACTCACAGGCAGATCGGCGATCCCCTCATGATCTTCCAGTGTCAGGGGAGAAACATTTAATGGCGTCGCAAAAAATCGCCAACTGCCCAGCTACTGCTATATTGCGCTGCATCCTTTGTTTTTGC
>DYLC01000025.1:3646-22855 GCA_020722285.1 Desulfobulbus propionicus
GGGGATTTTGTGAGTTAAATGTCAATGAATATTCCTGAATCAGTTAAAAAGATTTTTGAAATGCCGGCGCCTGCCTGTAAAAAGGCGCTTGTCCTGGGAGATTTAATGGTGGATCAGTACCTCTGGGGCGAGGTTGACAGGATATCCCCTGAGGCGCCTGTGCCTGTGGTGGATGTTTCGCGGGAGAGTTTGACTGCTGGAGGCGCGGCCAATGTGGCCTGTAACCTCAAAGCCATGGGGCTTGAGGTTTTTGTGGCAGGCATTGCCGGCAGAGATGCCCCTGGGCAGGCTCTTATTTTAAAACTGGCTGAATATGGCATATCGTCAAACCACATAATTATGACAGACAGGCCAACGACCTTGAAGCTGAGGATCATGGCGCGTGGACAACAGGCGCTCAGGGTTGACAGGGAACAGCGGGATGAAATAGATGGTGAAATTGAAGGGCAGATGCTCCAGAATATAACCGTGCTTCTGGATGAAATCGCAGTGCTTGTCGTGTCTGATTATGCAAAGGGCGTTGTTACGCCTTATCTCATGGAGAAATTGACAGCTCTTTGCAAAAAGCGGGGAGTTGCCATATTTGTTGACCCCAAGCCTCTTAACAAAAAATATTATCAGGGAGTTACACTTCTGACTCCCAATGAGAAAGAGGCTGTTGCAATGACAGTCGGTCACGAGGCATATAAAGGCTCTGATAACGAGGCAAAGGCATTGTGTCGTCAGCTTCAGCAGGACTTAAATGTGGATGCTGTCCTGATGACGCGGGGGCCTAAAGGCATGGCGCTCTGGCAGAGGGCAAAGGGATTTTGTATGGCGCCGACCATGGCGCAGGAGGTGTTTGACGTCACAGGCGCCGGAGATACAGCGCTTGCCGGAATTACGCTTGGCTGGTGTTGCGGATTGGGACTTGAGGAATGTATGTTGCTTGCCAATATGGCGGCTGGCATTGCAGTAGGACGGATCGGCACATCTGCTGTTACATTTGATGAGATTAGACGCAGGGTTATGGATTTGTGAGCTGACAATAATGGATAAAGATCAGGTTACTCTGAGACGTCTGTTTGAGATATTTTTTGACAGAGACAAGGACGGACGTATTGATCTTTTCAAGGCTTTCCCAGCCCTGAAAAAGGCGTTTGCAAACAGGCGTCTCCATGCGATGCTCAGAACAGCAGGTGACATTGTCTTTACCTTTATCATTGTTTCAGGTTTGTTTGGCCCGCAGGAGCCCAGCGCAAATATCGCAATCTTTCTTTCATGGGGTCTGTGGTGGCCAAGCATGGTGTTGAGCTGGTTCTGGGTTGGCAGAACGTGGTGTGGGTTTTGTCCATTTCCAGGTATCGGCAGGGTGCTTCAGCGGCTTGATTTATCCTTGAATCTGCCCATACCGCAGTTTATTCAGAAATACAGCATATATCTTGCCGTTGGTCTTTTTGCTCTCATTATCTGGTTTGAGGAAGGCGCTGACCTCAAGCATTCCCCGATGGGCACGGTTATCCTGATATTGACTATTCTTGGAGGCGCAACCATCAGCGCCATTTTGTTCCCACTTCAGGCGTGGTGCCGTTATCTGTGTCCAATGGGCAGGATGACAGGCGTTGCCTCCACCCTTGCGATAGTGGAGTTCAGGCCGGATCACGCTGTCTGCAAGGGCTGTACGAGTTTCGCTTGTAAAAAGGGCCGCGATGGTGTGAGTGGCTGCCCTGTATATCTTGGGGCGTTTGCAGTCAGAAATAATCTCGATTGTCTTGTGTGTGGCAGATGTGTCGGGCTTTGTGACAGAAACTCCCCCCAGCTCAACCTCCGAAGTCCATTCACTGAGCTTGTCCTGAACAAGGGCAGATTCATCACCTGTTCCTACATCATTCCATTTCTCATGGGTTCACAACTGGCGCGGCTGGCTATTGATGGTATGTTTTTTAAAAGCTGTGACCTGAGCCAGTTCTGCCAGATGCTCCTGCTTTCACTCCTGCTTGCTGTCGGCTTTGGGATCATGATGCTTGTGATCAGGGTAGGGGCATGGCTTTTCGGGGTTACGTATGATGAGTTATTCGGGCGGTTTTCGCCAATGGTGCCTGTGCTTGTGCCAATGGTATTTGCAGGTGAACTGTTGATTCGTCTGAATTACACTGTAACTCAGTTGCCTGAGGTTTTTCCCACCATTGGCAGACAGTTCGGGCTTGACAGCCTTATGGGTGCAACCTTCTCAATCCCATTCTGGGTATTGCCAGCCATGGACATAGCGCTTCTTGTATCAGGCGCGCTTGCAAGTGGTTATGTGCTCAGGAGGCTTGTAATGGAAGAGTTTGCCGAGCTTATCAGCCCTGACAGACATTATGCCTGCAACATACTTTTGATGCTGATTGGGCTTCTCTATATGGTGCTGATGCCAACTTTGTGGTGGTAGTTGTCGCTTTTCAGTGTGAGCAGCGCCACTGCAATGGAAAGAGCGAGATTATGCGCCTGGTATTTCTTTCTGGCGGCCGGCATAGAGATGTTGTTTGCGTAAAACAGCACCTTTGCCTTCTCTTCATTGTCTTCAAGCAAGATTGCAATGGTTTCTTTACGGGTTTTTCCTTCCTTGAACAATGTTTCGACTTTTTCTTCGATTTTATCTGTCATTTTTTTATCAATTCACAACAAGATTGGTGGTGTTGCTGTACATGGTTTTCCCATCCAGTGTCCTGACTATTCTTGTCTGATATGCGCCTGCTGGCATGGTTGCAAGCAGCTTGAAGGTCAGACTGTTGTAAGAGCCTATTGTTGGCGCTATCTGATATGTCTTGGCAGCGCCGATAAGTTCCACTGTTGTGGAGCTTGCCACAAAGCCAACCCCGGTTATCTCAATGGAGGTCTTGGTGTCGCCTGCTGTCATGGTGGATGGAGAAATGCCCTGCAGCACGGGGTTTGCGTAAACTGTGATAAAGGAAGAGCCGGTGCTTGTCGATCCGTTTACTGTCACAGATAGTGTGCCTGAAGTGGTTGTAGCGTTTGTTCTGACAGTGAGTTTTTTTGCCTCTGCGGCAGTAACAGTCAGGGTTTCGTTTCCGATTGCAACTGTGTTCATGCTTTTTGTGGCAGAGAAGTTTTTGCCTGTGATGGTGATAGAGTCGCCTGCCAGTACCTGCTGAGGTGTTATAGCGTAAACTTCAGGGGGATAAGTGAATGTTACAGACCCCTGTGCTGCCTGACCGTCTGTGTAAACCTTGACTGCGCCTGTTTCTGAGGCTGGAGCCTTGACAAGCAGCCTGGTAGATGTCGCATCCAGCACTGTGGCAGCCGATTCATTTGTAGCTCCTGCATTGAAGAGTATGTAATTGTTGGTGAGTGTAGGGCTGAAGTTTTTGCCTGTTATTGTTACCACATCGTTAACATCACCTTTTTGAGGCTCAATGCCTTCAATAACCGGGGTAATAGTCATATTGGCTGAGTTTGAGTTCATCCCATTGACCACCACAGTCACTGGCCCTGTGTTGCCATCAGGCACCAGAACCTTGAGCTGTGTTATGGAGGCAGTCTGGACAGTGCCACGAATGCCGTTGAAATACACAAAGTTTCTGGTCTTGTCAGCGTCAAAATTAAAACCTTTGAGGGTGATGGATGCCCCTGGACTTGCAACCGAGGCGGAAAGGCTTTCGATATAAGGCCCTACCTTGAAATCCATACTGTTTGAGGCCGCCCCATCCACAGTTACAGTGACCTTCCCTGTCACAGCGCCGTAGGGCACCCAGGTTTTTATCTCTTCATTTGCAATTTCCATGATGGTGGCTTCGCGTTCTCCCACCATGACCTTGACCTTGTTGATGTCAGCGCCGAAACCCTCGCCTTTTAAGATGAGCAGATCTCCAGTGATGCCTTGCGTTGGCTCCACGCCGGAAAGATATGGATTGCTTACAAGATAAAAGTCGTGTTCGTCATAGTCCACAATGGTTTGGGTATAGGCGTTGTAAATAGCGGATGAAATAGTATATTTGCCCTGCATAAGAGTAATTTCAGACGATACCATGACAGGAAAAGCCCCATCGTTTATGACAATAGATGTGAAAGGCCAGTACTGAAGAAGCCAGATTGGGTTTGTTTGACCGAAAACTCCATCTGATCCCATGAAAATCAACCTGTCGTCCGGCATCCTGAGGCTTACACTCAGATTGAGACTTGTGTTGCTTTCAATGCCCCGCAGGTTGTAAAGGATGTAAATAGGCTCTGCCTGGGCATAGACCTGCTTGCCTGTCGAGATGTCAAGAAATTGACCTGCGGCAGAAACTGCAGGTTTCAATAAAAGAAACAGAATTAAAAGCAACCTATAATATTTTGATAAAATTGGAGTTTTCATAGTTTATATCACCTGCCTGCCAATTATTACCAAATAATATAAGCAACAAATGTGCCTTTTGCAAAAAGATCAGGAGAAATTGAAGAGATCCCAGATAATTGCAAGTAATGAAAAGATGAAGATCACCACATAATTCCAGATTTCTTTGGACTGATTCAGGCTTGTGAGAAGGTATCTGATGGCGTTATAGTCATCCTGCGTGAGTTGATCAGGCTGGTTGATTTTTTCCATCAATCTTGTCTGAACGATCATTTTCTTGCGTTTCTGGGAGATATATCCCCTGAAGAGAAAAAACAGCATGTTTCCTACGACTCCGATGTACCAGAAGAGTCTGATGAGTTCCGGCGCATATGCCTTGGCAATCAGGATTAGACGCAGGGAAACAGCGCCGGAAAAGCCCACCAGAAAGGCAAGCAATGCCACCCATTTGGGCAATGCCTTTGGAATATGAGAGGTTGTTTGCATGATTTTTAATTTTTCAGATGAAATCATATCCTGCTGGGAAACCATACCACAGCCTGTTGCAGCGCATGATGAAACAAAATGTCTTTATGCCAATCAGGCTTTTTTAACACTTATGGGTATAGCAAGGGCTGATGAGATAATCGGTTGTCCAATGAGTGATTTTTTTGCCCCATGGCCTGCGGTTATAAGGCTTGGAACAAGGACCGCTACGGGCAGGCGACACGGCGCCCCTCATGTGGAGATTGAGATAACATGTCTGCCTGTCATTGTCGAGGGGAGAATTTTTTATCAAAGTGTTGTAAGGGATATTACAGAGATAAAAAACTGGGAAGGAAAACTGATACAGACAGAACGACTGACCGCGATGGGCAAGATGGCTGGGGAGATAGCCCATGAATTAAACAATCCACTTGGAGGCATACTCCTTTATGCCAATCTTGTGCGTGAGGAGATACCTGAAGGCACTGATGCCAGGGCAAATCTGGAAAAGATAGTAAAGCTTGCAACCAGATGCCGCATCATTGCCAAGGGGCTTTTGAATTTTGGCCGTTTTCCTCAAAACACTTACAGCCCGGTGGATGTCAACCGTACAATCATGGAGATGTTTTCCTTAGTGGAAGACCACAAGTTTTTTAAAAACCTTGAGGTCAGAATGCAGTTGAATGAACATCTGCCTCATATCATGGGCGACAAGGTTCAGATAGAGCAAGTCGTATTGAACCTCATCGGAAACGCTGGTGAGGCTATGAATGGCAAGGGGCGCCTTGATATTCTCACAGATATTGTTGATGAAAAGAAGATTCTGCTGAAGGTGGCTGACACAGGGGCTGGTATGGGCAAGGAGGTTATGGACAGGATATTTGAGCCATTTTTTACTACCAAAAAGCCTGGAAGAGGCACAGGACTGGGGCTGTCTATTACTCATGGCATTGTTCAGAGGCACGGAGGCAAGATAAAGGTTGAAAGCATTCCAGGCGAGGGTTCTGTATTTGATGTAATCTTGCCAGTGGCATAAACGAAGGCAATTTTATGGAATTATCATTTGGGAAGTTCCAGAAATTGCTATTTTGCCCGATGGATGCGTTGTTTGTCGGCTGGCAAATTGCTTTGCAATTTTCCAAGCATCTGGGCGCTGCTGAATAGTTACAGTACGGTGGTTTTCGGTGGTTTTTGTTCGTTTTCGGCATTATATTGGATAGTTATCAAAATTTTTGATTTTTGAAACTTCCCTTGAGTTTTGTTACTTTTTTTTCCCTGAAACCTTCATAAATTCTTCACATAGGGCTGTTAATATCTCCTTAATCTTTTTTCAGAGGAGCAAATCGCCCATGCAAAGTCTGTTGAGTGAAGAAAAATCCTCGTTGTTTCTGAAGGTTAAAGCCTGTCTTGTCGTTGTGTTGATAGTTGTTGTCCTGGCAGTTGCCAGGATAGGTTATGTAAAGGTACAGGGTAACTTTTACCCGATTACGGAGGGGGTTGCTTATCGTTCCGCTCAGTTAGACCCAGTAAGTCTTGCTTACTATGTAAAAAAATATGGCATCAGGTCGGTAGTTAATCTGCGGGGAGAGTCTCTCGGTGACAAATGGTGGAAAGATGAAAAGGGGGCATGCGAAAGGCTTGGGCTTTCCTATTACAATATAAAGCTCTCAGCGAGAAGGCATCCCAGTCAGGAAAAGATCGCTTCTCTGCTCACTATCTTTCAGGAAGCCCCAAGGCCAGTGCTGATTCACTGCAAGGCAGGGGCGGATCGTTCGGGTCTTGCAGGCGCTATCTGGAAGACAGCAGTGGAGAATGCACCGTATGAAGAGGCAGAGGAACAGCTTTCCATTTTTTACGGTCATTTCCCGGTTGGTTCAACCAGGGCTATGGATGATTTTTTTAAAACATGGTATGTGTCTTTTAAAAACAGCAAGGTGGCTATGCTTGGATTTTAAGATGCTTAAACTACGGAGGCTTGTACCATGAGGCTGCTTGTTGTTGAGGATGAGCCTGACCTTTTGAGATCCTTGAAAAATATTTTGGAGCGAGAAAAATATCATGTGGATACAGCTATGGATGGTGAAGAGGCTTCAGATAAAATTTTTTTGCACCAATATGATCTTGTTGTCTTGGATTTAATGTTGCCAAAACGAAATGGACTCTCTGTGCTGCAAGAGATGAGGAAAGAGGGGGGTAAGACTCCTGTGCTTATTTTGTCTGCAAAAGTTGAGATAGAAGATAGATGCAAGGGACTTGACCTTGGAGCAGACGATTATCTTCCTAAACCATTTTCTCTGGCTGAATTTCTTGCAAGGGTTCGGGCAGTGCTCAGGCGTGGTTCTGGCTGTAGCACAACAATTCTTAATATTCAGAATATCTCGCTTGACCCAGTGGCCCATGAGGTCAAAAAAGCAGGAGAACTGCTTCACCTCACATCCAGGGAGTTTTCAATGCTTGAATTTTTGCTTTACAATAAAAATCGGGTAGTTAGCAGATTCAATCTTGCTGAACATGTTTGGGGAGATAACTTTGACCCGTTCAGTATGTCTAATTTTATAGATGTGCATATGAAGAATCTCAGAAAAAAGCTTGGCGATTCTTCCTGTGAGATTATCTCTACAGTCCGAGGGATTGGCTACATAATAAAAGAAAATAAATAGAGGGAGGTTCCAAAAATTGCCCTTTCGCTCAACGGCTGCGTTGCTTGTCAGCGAAAAATGCTCACATACAGGGAGTATGCTGCGCTTTTGCCCTGCGCCTTGCAATAAAAGGCAAGGCTTGGAAAGCTAAAGCTTGGCGCCTCCTCACGCCTTGCCCTTGAACGAAAATTCTAATTTTTGGAACCTCCATAGAGTTTGTTGCAAAGAAAATAAAATTTTATAATTTGCAAGATGCTTGATGGTAAAAAAATGCAATGAAATTGCGCAATGAAATTGCAATTTGGGTAGCTTCGTCCGGTTTTATGGTGAGTCTTGTCTTGTCGATGATAGTTTTTTTTGAAATGATAGAACAGCCATACATAACGCTCGACAGCGAGCTAAAATATATGGCAAAAATAGTTGGGCAAAAGATGTTGGCAAGCACATTGGTGAAGAACGATGATGTATTATTGCAGTTGGATAATATGTCTAAGGCTTATTGGATAAAGATATTTGACAATGTCGGGAATTGTATATATCAGTCAAATATTGCAAAAAATATTGAGCTGCCTGGGTTGGTTAAGCGTAAAGGGACAACAATTTTTGCACAATCAAATCAATCCGATAAAATATTTAGAGCCAGGGTCATTAAAGTAAGGATAGATAACTCAAATTGCGTTGTTCATATTGCTAAATCAATAGATGAATTGTATGGGGAAATATTTGATCTTGTCTGGATATTGATATTTGCTCTTCTAATGGTTTGGATATTGTTGGCAATTTTAAGCTATATTGCCGCTGGGAAAATAATGATCCCGATTGATAACATTCGTAAGTTTGTAATGAATATCAATGAGGCTAATCTTTATCCAAGATTGCAGATTGCTACAAGCAAGAATGAGATTGATGAAATGTCAGTTGCAATCAATAGAATGCTTGACAGATTGGAGTTTTCTTATCAAAAGCAGAAAGATTTTATTGCGAATGTGTCGCATGAAATGAAAACTCCTATTGCCATACTAAAATTGTTTTTTGAAGAGTCTATTCAAAATATTGTGGCATCACCCGATTACCAGGTAGAGCTTCATAAGAAGCTAATTATTCTACAAAGATTAGAGCATATTGTAAAGAATATACTTGAGCTTGCCCGACTTGAAGCAAAAGATAAGGTAGAGTTTGAAGTGATTGATTTGCATGACTTAATCAGGTCTTTGCTCGAAGATTTTGCACCATTAGTTAACTCTAAAAAACTTTGTGTTAAGCATCAAATGATGCAGGATATAATGATTAAGGGAAATTCCAGTTTGATTGCCAGGTTACTGATAAATCTTTTTGAAAATGCTGTCAAATACAGTTTTGATGGCGGTGAAATCAGTGTTGAACTGAATAAAACTGTTGCAGAATTTCCTGCATCTGCCGGAAAAGTAGAAGCAGTTCGATTGTCTGTATTTAATACTGGCCTTGGGATAACATCCTGTGAAGCTGCCAGTATTTTTGAGCCATTTTACAGGTCAGAGAAGGCAAGGTCTTCTGGGGATAGTGGTTATGGTCTTGGTCTTTCTATCGTACGTGAAATAGTAAGATTGCATAATGGTATAATCTCAGTGGAAGGTGAGGACGGCAAATGGTCAAGATTTGATGTCCTGCTGCCTGTTTTGCAAGCAGACCGATGACGCAACAGATGGGGTGCTGATGAATAGTTACCCTGTTTTTAGAGATTCTGAAGGCAGCACAGGTTAAAACATCCTCACCCTTCCACAGTCCGGACATATCCAGGTCGGTCCGTTTGACATGCCCCATTTGTTTTCCTCCATGCAGTCATTGCAGATTTGAAATCCGCATGGACAGTTCCAGCAAAATGGCAGTATCCTGCCGCATGCGTGACATCTGAATTCTTTCTTTTTTTTCTTTTCCATTCTTGAAACTTCTGGCTTGTGTGTTTTTTCCATGGTATAAAATGTGGCTTTGATGATTTTAGTATCCATAATATACATGTATAAAAGAACTTACAAAAGGAGAATTTTCGTGAAAATAGAATATGACAAAGATATTCCCAATGCGCTGCGTCATTCGATCAAGCAGGAGATCAAGCAATCAGGGATCAAAGAGTGTGACTGTGGGTGCGACGAAATCTATGTCACATTGATTGAGACTGATCGAATTGATGTGAAATGTTATGATTGTGGAAAAAGTTATTTTGAACTGGCTATTGAGAAGGATGATTCAGATACTTAATTAATTAATTGATTGATTGAGTCTGCTTGAAATTATGCAAAATCTACAGGTGAAAATATGAAGGCAATAATCGCCCTTGAAGATGGAACTGTTTTTCATGGCCACTCCTTTACTGGCAGTGGTGAGGCAAGCGGTGAAATCGTGTTTAACACAGGCATGACCGGCTATCAGGAACTTATAACAGATCCATCTTACAAAGGCCAGATTGTCACCATGACCTATCCTTTAATCGGAAATTACGGCATCAATGCAGAAGACGTGGAGTCAGGGGCAATACAGGTTGAGGCATTTGTAATGCGGGAGTATGAGGATGACTACAGCAACTGGCGCGCCACTGCCACTTTGAAGGATTATCTTCTAAAAAACCGCATACTCGGTATTGATCAGGTGGATACACGGGCCATAACAAGGCATATCAGGCTTGCCGGAGCTATGAAGGCGTATTTGTCCACTGATAAGACCAATATCGAAACCCTGGTGCGAAAGGCAAGGCAAATCCCATCCCTTTCTGATCGAAATTTAGTCAAGCAGGTCTCATGCCCTGCGCCTTATGTCTGGAGTGACCCTGACCAGCCTGGCGAGGCTGGTTTTAAGGTGGCTGTGCTGGATTGCGGGTTGAAGATCAACCAGCTCAGGCTTCTTTCCAAAAGAGGATGCAAGTGCCATGTTTTTCCATGCTGGACAACGGCGGATGAGATCCTTGCTTCAAATCCTGATGGCTTTTTTATTTCAAATGGCCCTGGAGACCCTGCAATCCTCACGGATATAGTAGAGACTGTGACAAAGCTTCTGGATAAACTGCCTATCTTTGGCATCTGTCTTGGCCATCAGATCCTCGGTCAGGCATTTGGCGGAAAGACCTACAAGCTTAAGTTTGGTCACAGGGGTGAAAATCAGCCTGTGAAAAACCTTGAAACAGGAAAGGTGGAGATCACATCGCAGAATCATGGCTATGCAGTTGATCCTGAAAGTCTGCCTCCCGAGGTCAAAATTACGCATATTAACCTCAACGATAATACTGTGGAAGGCATGAGACATCTTAATCTTCCGGTCTTTTCTGTACAGCATCACCCTGAAAATGCCCCTGGACCTCATGATTCAGAATATCTCTTTGACCTTTTTATTGAAGCGATGAAAAAGAATTAGAGGAAATATGCCAAAACGTACTGATATTAAAAGGATTATGCTTATTGGCTCTGGGCCTATCGTCATAGGTCAGGCCTGTGAATTTGACTATTCAGGCACACAGGCCTGCAAGGCCCTGATAGAAGAAGGTTATGAGGTTGTTCTGGTCAACTCAAATCCGGCAACCATCATGACAGACCCCGAAATGGCCCACAGGACATACGTTGAGCCTATCACGCCTGAGATAGTGGCGAAAATACTGGAACAGGAGAGGCCTGATGCGCTTTTGCCTACGCTTGGAGGTCAGACAGGTCTGAACACCGCGGTTCGTCTTGCTGACGATGGTGTGCTTGACAGGCTTGGCATAGAACTTCTCGGTGCATCAAGAGAGGCGATCCACAAGGCAGAGGACAGGGAGCTTTTCCGTCAGGCAATGCACAAGATAGGGCTGCGCATCCCTAAAAGCGTGATTGTCAGGACAATGGAAGAGGTCCGGCAGGCGATAAGTGAGATAGGCTTTCCAATCATAGTCAGACCAAGCTTCACCCTTGGAGGCACAGGGGGCGGCATTGCCTACAATACGGAAGAGCTTGAGGCGATCTCCTCACATGGTCTTGAGATGAGCATGATTCACGAGGTCATGCTGGAAGAGTCCGTGATAGGGTGGAAGGAGTTTGAGCTTGAGGTGATGCGAGACAGGAATGACAATGTTGTCATAATCTGTTCCATTGAAAACATTGATCCTATGGGCGTTCACACTGGAGACAGCGTCACTGTTGCCCCTGCGCAGACCTTGTCAGACAGGGAATATCAGAGGATGAGGGATGCGGCTATTGCAATTATCCGGGAAATAGGCGTTGAAACAGGTGGTTCAAATGTCCAGTTTGCTGTAAATCCAAAAAATGGGGACATGGTGGTGATTGAGATGAATCCCAGGGTTTCCCGTTCTTCAGCCCTTGCCTCAAAGGCCACAGGATTTCCAATTGCAAAGATCGCCGCCAAGCTTGCGATAGGCTATACGCTGGATGAGATTCCAAACGACATTACGCGAGAGACAATGGCGGCCTTTGAGCCGACCATTGACTACTGCGTGGTCAAAATACCCCGGTGGACATTTGAAAAGTTTACAGAAACCCAGGATCTGCTCACCACATCCATGAAAAGTGTAGGCGAAACCATGGCAATAGGTCGTACCTTCAGGGAGGCATTGCAAAAAGGCTTCAGATCCCTTGAGACAGGCCGTTTTGGTTTTGGTTTTGACGGAAAAGACCCTTGGAGCAAGGCAGGAAAGCCTCCAGAGCGTGAAGAAATAATTGAAAAGCTCAGGACCCCCAATTCCCAGCGGCTTTTTTATGTGCTGCATGCCCTCCAGACTGGCATGAGTATTGACGAAATATATGCGCTCACAGGGATTGACCCCTGGTTTTTGTGTCAGTTCAACAGGATAAGGCAGGAAGGGGAGGCCCTTCAGAAAGAGAGCAGGGAAGAAGGCATTGCCGCACGGCTTGAGCATTACAAAAAAGAGGGTTTTTCAGACCGGCAGATTGCCCGGGCTATGTCCTGTCCTGAAGACGAGGTGAGAGCTATGAATGGAAAGGCTGGGGTCAGGCCGGTTTATAAACTGGTTGACACCTGCGCCGGTGAGTTTGCAGCATACACGCCATATTATTATTCAACCTATGAGACAGAAAATGAGGCAAGGCCATCAGGCAGAGAAAAGATAATGATCCTTGGCGGTGGTCCTAATCGCATAGGGCAAGGCATAGAGTTTGACTACTGCTGTGTGCATGCCTCCTATGCCCTGAGGGAAGAGGGTTATGAGAGCATTATGGTGAACTCAAACCCTGAGACTGTTTCAACAGACTATGACACCTCGGACAAGCTTTATTTTGAGCCTCTTACCCTTGAAGACGTCCTTAACATCGTTGATACAGAGAAGCCCAAGGGCATAATCGTGCAGTTTGGTGGTCAGACGCCTTTAAATCTTGCAACTCAGTTGGCAAAGCACGGTGTCCCCATTTTAGGGACAAGCCCTGAAAGCATTGACAGGGCAGAGGATCGAAAACATTTTCAGGCCATGCTCGGCAAACTCCGCCTCCGTCAGCCTGCAAACGGCGCTGCCACAACACTTGAGGAGGCAAAGGCTGCGGCACAGGAGATCGGCTATCCTGTTGTGGTAAGGCCGTCTTATGTGCTGGGTGGCAGGGCAATGCGTATTGTCTATGACGATGACGGGCTTGCTTCTTTCATGGCAGAGGCGATGTATGTTTCAGAGGGACATCCTGTGCTTATTGATCATTTTTTGCAGGATGCCGTTGAAATTGATGTGGATGCCATTTCTGATGGCAGAACAACGGTTATCGGCGGCATTATGGAGCATATTGAAGAGGCAGGCATCCATTCTGGCGACTCTGCCTGTGTGCTTCCGGCAAGGAGCCTTGGAACAGGGATCATAAAGGAAATCATGGATGCAACCAAGGCCATGGCTGAAGAGTTGAATGTCATCGGTCTGATGAACGTACAGTACGCTGTAAAGGACGGAAATCTTTATGTGCTGGAGGTGAATCCAAGGGCTTCGAGGACTGTGCCTTTTGTCAGCAAGGCAACCGGCATTCCCCTTGCAAAGCTTGCTACAAAGGTGATGATTGGAAAAAGCCTTCAGGATCTTGGACTGACTAAGGAGTTTTGGCCTGCTCATGTTGCTGTGAAGGAGGCTGTTTTTCCTTTTCGCCGTTTCCCTGGCGTTGACACAGTGCTTGGACCTGAAATGAAGTCAACAGGTGAGGTCATGGGTATTGATACATGCTTTGGCATGGCCTATGCCAAGAGCCAGCTTGCTGCTGGCAACAGCCTGCCAACAGAAGGTATGGCTTTTTTGAGCATCAAGGCAGGCGACAAGTCAGTGATATTACCGGCAGCCAGAAAGCTTGTGGAGCTTGACTTTGAGATCGTAGCCACAGAAGGCACTGCTGATTATCTTGTGTCCCGCGGGATTCCCTGTAAAACGGTACTCAAGGTCTCTGAAGGCAGGCCTAACATACTGGACCTTATCAAAAATCAGGATATCAAACTGGTGATCAACACCCCAAGTGGCATGAAAAAGACCCGTTCTGACGCCTATCTTATCAGACGCGCCACGCTTGATTATGACGTGCCATATTTTACCACTGTTGCAGGGGCATTAGCAGCCGTTGAGGCAATTGAGTCACTTAAGAAAGATGGCAGCATGAAGGTAAAGTGCCTTCAGGAGTACTACAAATGAGACCAGCAACCTTACCTACACAGAGTTTTGTGACGCCTTATGAAAATCTTTCTGGTATCAGGGAGGAATGCGGGGTTTTCGGCGTATGGGGACATCCTGAGGCGGCTAAGCTTGCCTATTTCGGGCTTTACGCCCTTCAGCACAGGGGGCAGGAAAGCGCTGGCATCGTAAGTTCAGACGGAAAAACTGTCTGTGAATACAAGGCAATGGGGCTTGTGAGTGAGGTATTCAATGAGGCAAGGCTTTCAGAACTCAGAGGACACATTTCCGTTGGCCATGTCAGGTACTCCACCACAGGCTCTTCTTCTCTCCATAATGCCCAGCCATTTTGTGTAAGACATGCTGGTTGCACACTTGCCCTTGCACACAATGGAAACCTCACCAATGCCCATGAGATCCGGACAGAGCTTGAGGCAAAGGGTTCTATTTTCCAGACCACAATGGACAGCGAGATTATTGTGCATCTTCTTGCAAAGACCCATAGAAATGGACTTGAAGATGCAGTCTCCCAGGCAATGGAGGTGGTTAAAGGCGCCTATTCAGTGCTTATCTGTACAGAAAAAATGCTTGTCGGTTTTCGTGACCCACTTGGCTTTAGGCCCCTTTGCATCGGCAAGCTGGGTGATGCCTATATACTGAGCTCTGAGACCTGCGCCCTGGATCTGGTAGAGGCTGAATATATCAGGGATGTCAGCCCTGGTGAAATCGTCATAATAGATGAAAATGGTCTTCGTTCATTTCAGACAACGCAAAAAAAACGTTCAGCTAACTGTATCTTTGAATTTATTTACTTTGCCCGTCCGGACAGTCAGATATTTGGACAGAATGTATATGGGTTCAGAAAAGAACTGGGATGCGCCCTGGCACATGAAGTGAGTTTGGATGCTGATGTGGTTATACCATTTCCCGATTCCGGCAATTATGCAGCCCTTGGCTATGCCCAGGCAGCCAATATCCCCCTTGAGCTTGCTGTTATCAGAAATCATTATGTTGGACGCACTTTCATCCAGCCAAGTCAGGGAATGAGGGATTTTGCAGTCAGAGTGAAGCTTAATCCAGTGAAAGATGTTTTAAAGGGGAAACGGGTGGTGGTGGTGGAGGATTCGATTGTCAGAGGCACTACAAGCAAAACCAGAATCAAGGCCATACGCGAGTGTGGCGCCAAGGAAATAAGCATGCTTGTGAGCTGTCCACCAATGCGTTCACCGTGTTATTATGGCATTGATTTTTCATCAAAAGGTGAATTGATAGCAGCCAAGCAGAACGTGGAGGAGATACGTCGGTATCTGACCCTCGACTGTCTGCACTACCTGTCTCTTGAGGCAATGGTCAAGGCCTCCAAGGTTGACGCTGGTCAATTCTGTCTTGCCTGTTTTAATGGAGATTACCCTGTAGATCCAGGTTCCTGTACAGGAAAGTTTCAGCTTGAGGCTGCTGCAAAAAAATACGATTAACTATCTTATTCCTGTACGCCGCAGTGACGAAGGATGCAGCGCAATATAGCAGCGTTTGGCAAACAAAGACTTTTTACGACGTCATTAACTATTTTCTTTACTTGCTTTCCATAACAGTTATTGCCTTCCAGGTACCTAAATAATCAGGGTTTGTCATGATTTCATTAAGTCTTTTCAGATAGAATAACGATGGTGGATCCTGTGGGAAGGTAACAAGAGTTTCTTCAAATCTTTGGTGTGCCGAAGTGATTTCCTTACTTTTATAGGCCATCAGTGCATTTTCAAACAGTTCTTTTTTGTGAAGCAGCATTGCAGCCTCAGTGTCTGTTCGCAGCCCCATAAGCTCAAAGATTACCACTGGTTCTGTTTTGCCCTTGACCTGAACCGTATCAATCTCTCGCGTGATGAATTCATCTGTAAGAAGCCTGCGGGTATGGTCAGTAATCAGGATGTTTGTGCCATAGACCTTGTTTATAGACTCGGTGCGGGATGCAAGGTTTACAGGGTCTCCTATAACAGTGTAGTCCAGAAACTCCTGGCTGCCCATGTTGCCAACTGTTACCTCGCCTGTATTCAGTCCTATCCCAAGCCTGAGACCTTTTATCCCTTCTATTTCAGCATGTTCCACTTTCATTAGTTCAAGTTTTTTCAGCATGTTTAAGGCGGCGAACGCGGCCTTTGACGCGTGGTCATTCTGAGGTTCCGGCGCCCCCCAGAATGCCATTATGCCATCGCCAATGAGCTTGTCTAATGTGCCGTTGTGTTTGAAGACAATAGGCAGCATATTGCTGAAATAAAAATTCAAAAGAGTTGATGTCTGTTGCGCCCCGAGTTTTTCTGAAAGCGTGGTAAATGAACGAAGGTCTGAAAATAAAATGGTGAGTTCCGAGCGTTTTCCCTGCATAGAGCTGTCAATTTCACCCTTCACAAGGCGTTTTGCAACTGTTTCAGAGACATAGCGGCCAAACATAGAGGTGATAAGACTGCTTTTTCGTCTTTCAAACAGACGCTCTATGAAAAGAGCTGCGAAAAAATGCAGGGAAATGACAGAAAAAACAGGAGCCGTTTCAAGCCAAAATCTGTAACTGAACAGCGTTGCCTGAATTGCAATGACAAGAGACAGAAGGGAGATATAGCACAGCGCAAGCCTCAGAATGTTGATGTTTGGCAGGTAAAACACACTACAGCAGACAGTGGCTAAAAAAACAGCAGTCAGCACAAATTCTGTCTTGATTCTGGTAATAAAGGATTTTTTGAGGATGGTGTTCACTGCATGGGCATGACAGGCAACGCCTGGCTCTCGGCCCCCGCTGCCTGTCACCACTACTTCTTTGAATCGATCTAAAAATTTTTGCGTGTCTGTCTGGAACCTGGTCACAGGGGTTTCAAAAAAATCCCTGTCTGCTATGAGTGTGGTTCCGATCAACACTATTTTGTCCTTGACAATGGCAGGATCAAAAGAACCTTTTACCACATCATAATAGGAAAGCTGTTTGAATATATCATCATTGCCGTCAAAATTTATGAGCAAATCAGGATAGGGCAGTCTGAGTTGGCCGGATTCTGGAGAACCTATCAGGAAATGATCCTGTGAACTGAAATCAAACAAAAAATCCAGGTTCAGATACGCCCTTGCGATCTCAAGGGCAAAGGATGGAATGAGTTCCATTCCACCTTCAGCAGTGGGCTTTGCCTGGAGAAAACGCACTCTGCGAAGCACATTGTCAATGTCCAGAGGCATGTCAATGAATCCATCTCCAAGCATTACATCCTGGTAGATTGCAAGCGGTTTAATCTCGGAGTGATTGGATGCGATGCGGGTAAGCACCACATTGCCTGCCTGTTCCATGGCGCTGGCAAGGGCCTTGTCCTCTTCCGGATCGCTCGAAGGGGTTAGAAAAAACATGTCCAAGGCTATGATTGCGGCCCTGGCCTCAGAAAGATGAGCAACAGCCTCTGAGAGCTCCCATCTTGACCAGTTGCGTCTGTATTTGGTGAGCTCTCTGGCGCTTTTTTCATCTATCAAAACAAGGACAATCTCTTCTGATTGTTGATATCCTGCATGAAACTTGGAGTTGAGATCATAAAGAAACAGGTCAACATAATTAAACAGGTTAAAATAATAATAAAGAGCCGAGACTGATAACGAGATAAAACAGGCACAGACAATGGATGCTGTCTTCCGTTTTTTTGCAAGCTCTTTAACTGTCAACATCCGTTTGGGGCTGAAGCATGGCAAATTCTTTTTCCTGTTCTGGCAGCCTGCCCTCTATTCCTCCCAAAGGAGAAGACATGACCACTATCACCCTGCAATTTTTAAGGATTTCGCCTGTTCTGTCCTCTGATTTTATATCCCTTGCATCCTGTTCATTGATTACAAGATTGGTTTTATAAAGCCCGCTTGCATCCTGAACATTTTTGACTAAATATTGACCGCGCTTTTTTCTCCTGCCATCATTTTCCGCAGCATAAGCTGAATCAGGTGAGAATACGCTGAAAAAAGGCAGCGTGTCTGGCTCAATTGAAGAAAGAAGGTTTGACATGGAGGCGTTTGTGGTGACGTATTTTACCATGCCTGTTTTTAACAGAGAGTCTTTGTCAACCTGTTCCCTGGAGTAGAGAACAGCGCCGTTTTTGACAATGACCTTGGGGAAGAGGGCTGGCTGGAGTTTTTTGCCATAAGGCAGCTTCCTTGCATCCAGCACAAGCCATGTGCCCATTTCATTTGCGCTGCTTGGGTCATTTTCTTCAGCCTGGCTGGCAAGCTGATAGTTTTGCTGGTCAAGCACATTCAACACCTGCACGTTCAGGCCTTTTATTCCGTTTATGGGGGTGTATTGTATGACCTCAACATAAGGGTCTCTGGCGTTCTGGACTAATCGGGATTCCTTTTCACGATAGCGTAAAAAGGCCTTGAGTTTTACCACAAATCTGCCACCAGCCAGCGCCTTGACCTTTTTCTGGTCATCCACGTTGATTTCAGCGGCAATTTTCACAATATTGCCGGAAGCTCCAACCTGCGCAGCGCCCATCGCCCTTGGTCTGGAATTACCATTTTCGCGAAGAGATGCCCGGCCAATGCCGTAAATCAGACCGTTTTCCCAGTCTATCCAGCCATTTTCTGATTGTTGCACATAAGGATTAAGTGCATCCACATTGAGCGCAAGGGATAACCCTGCAACTGCGCACAACAAAATGACTATTGCTGTTGCCACAATACGCGCGCCTGTACTGAATCTTTTATTCATGACCGCCTCCTATGCGTTTTTTGACCAGACTGTTTATATGATGTGGTTCCCAAAAAATACCCTTTCGCTCGCAAGCTTTAGTTTTCCTAACCCTGTGAAGCAGGGTGGACATGGCTTGCGTTGCTTGGCAGCTAACAATGCTCACATACAAATAAAATGCTAATTCTACTTCGACAGATAATGGACCAGGCTTCATCATCATCGTTTCCCCCGCCATAGGTCTGGGCCCAATCCTGGGCATAGGAAGTGCCTGAGAGGATAAGGATTAGACCAAGGAAAAATACACCGATTGCCACCTTTCTGAATACATCATACTTCATAGGCAGCATCAAGATCCCTCCTTGTTTGAATTATACCACTTTTTAATCCCTATGTATCCCCATTACAAGGGTGGGAGTCTTGCAGTGGCGGGCATATCGCCCGCCACTGCAAGACCTGATTACATCCCTTTTCCTATTGCACTACA
>DYLC01000026.1:0-3907 GCA_020722285.1 Desulfobulbus propionicus
TCTGAAGGGGTGAGAATTTCTTTGGTTTTGTTAGCTGTATTGTAAATTCTAATTGACATGAAAAGTTTAATTCCCTGGTAACTATCCAGTATAATGAATGCCAAAAACGAACGAAAACCGCCGTACTGTAACTATTCAGCAGTGCCACCGGATGCAAGGCAGAGGCCTGCAAAGTGTGCTGTCTGCACATGAGCAGGCCGATGACGCAGCAGATGGGGTGCTTGCTGGATAGTTACATGTTTTTAAAGTGCCGCCTTTCCGCAACACGTCCCAGGTCCGGCGCAGCCAGCCTGGGATGGCCTGCTTCCGCAGCAGCCATGATCATTGGCGCCAGGAAGTCTGGTCGAATTTCCCCCTGTAAGAGATGAGGTGGCTGAGATCAGTTTCTCTATCTTTTCTGAACCACAAAAGTTGCATTTGATCTTATCTTTGCTTGAAAAAACGAGCACTTCCCCTTCTTTCTGACAATCCAGACATTTTATTTCATAGATAGGCATTGTAATTAGTCCTTTGTGATGTGAGGCATAAAAGGGAAACGGGAAAAGTTCGCATAAGTTACCCCCCCGTTTCTGTCATCATGCTGGGTTTATAATCCGTAATCCTTTTAATGTGCACCGCATCCACTGCCGCATGAATGTCCTGCGCCATGACTGTGTTCGTCGTGGCCATGTCCATGCCCCTCGCATGTGCCAATTGTAGTTGGACTCAGACGACCGGACAGAAAGGCTGAGATAGCTTCTTCAGGGTTAACGCCGGTGCAGCCTGCCATTACAGTGATGCCCATGGAGTTGAAAAGCTGTATCGCTCCCCCTCCGATGCCGCCACAGATTAGGTGGGTCACGCCAAGGGATTGGAGCCACCTTGGCAATACTCCCGGCTCGTGGGGAGGGGGGACAAGAAGTTCAGCCTGGGCTGGGTTGTTGTTTTGAACAGGCACTATCGCAAAGCGTTCAGCATGGCCAAAGTGTCCTGAAATTACAGAGTGTTCGAGTGGTAATGCGATTTTCATTTATTTTCTCCTTCTTGCGTTTCATTTTCTTGTTTTGCTTTGTACATCTGGGTAACATTGATAACGTTTTTGATGATTTTGCCAAATACCTCTGCTGTCTGGCTGTTTGGGTAGGCTGCGACAACCGGTTTCCCTGAATCTCCTGTCGTAACTATCCGCGGGTCAACTGGTATGCGTCCGAGAAACGGTACGCCAAGCTCCTCTGCGAGTTTTTCTCCACCCCCTCTTTTAAAGATATCTATAGCCTTGCCGCAATGAGGGCAGATCATGCCGCTCATGTTTTCAATCAGGCCGAGCACAGGCATGTTGACATGTCTGCAGAATGTGATGGATTTTCTAACATCGAGGAGCGAAACCTCCTGCGGGGTGGTTACAACCACTGCATAGGCATCGGGGATCATCTGTGCTATTGTCATTGGCTCATCTCCAGTGCCTGGAGGCGCATCCACAACAAGGTAGTCCAACTGCCCCCACTCAATGTCATAGATAAACTGGCGTATGGCTGACATCTTGATAGGCCCGCGCCACATGACTGCCGAATCTTTTTCCGGCAGGAGTGGTTCTACTGACATGAACTGAAGGTTTGGCGAGTAGTAAACAGGACCTACAGTGCCGTCTGGTCTTCTTTTCAGCTCTCCTCGCTCTACTCCAAGCATTTTAGGTACATTTGGACCGTGAAGATCCACATCCAGCAGGCCAACGTAAAAGTTTTCAAGTGAAAGTCCGATGGCGAGATTGACTGCCACAGTGCTTTTGCCGACCCCACCTTTTCCACTCATAACCATAAGTTTGTGGTCTATCTGGGCAAGTTTTTGTTTGATTTGTTCATCCTGCTCATTAATAAGAGGATTCTGCATTGGTTGCATTGTTTCTCACTCCTTAAAAGCCAGTTGTAATTTTTGCCATATTGCTGAAATGGCATCTGATGCAGGGCTATCATACTCTGAAATGGACTTTCCCGCCACAAGACTTTCGACAACCAATGGGTCAAATGGTATTTTTCCAAGCAGGTTGGCGTGTTGTTCCCTGCACCATGTTTCAATCTGGCCCGAAATCTCAGGATTCAGGTCGTATTTGTTGATACATACACAGAATGGGATTTTGAAGTGCGCTGTCAGGCCAGCTATCCGTTTCAGGTCATGCAGTCCTGACATGGTAGGCTCTGTGACCATCAGCGCAAGAGTGGTACCGGAAAGAGAGGCTATAACAGGACAGCCGATCCCGGGTGGACCATCTATCAGGATGTATCTGGCTTTTTGTGCCTCAGCCTGTTTCCTGACCTGCATTTTTACAAGGCTTACAAGTTTGCCGGAGTTTTCCTCACCGATATCAAGCTGGGCATGCACTATCCTGCCGTAAGATGTATCAGAGATATGCCAGGCCCCGCAGTCGTTTTCCTTTGCTGAAATGGCCTTTGTTGGACATATATGGATACAAACCCCGCATCCTTCACAGGCAAGCTCGTCTATCCTTGCTGTGCGTTTTATCCTTATTGCCTTGAAATGACATGCCTTCAGGCACTTTCCGCATGAGTTGCAGGCGTCTTCATCCACTTTTGCCTTTATGCCGGAGAGAAACCTGTGGCTTTCCCTGATTTGAGGGTTAAGCACCAGATGCAGATCTGCTGCGTCCACATCACAGTCTGCCATGACCTTGTCAGGCATCAGGGCTGCCAGGGCCGCTACAATAGTGGTCTTGCCTGTGCCGCCTTTTCCACTCAGGACAATCAGCTCCTTCATTGCGTCACCTCCTCAAGCAGTCTTTTAAAGGCTGGTATGAGTTCAGGCGCAGCCTTGATAATTGGAATGCCGTTTGAGTAAGCCTCCGCAAGTTTTCTGTCAAAAGGTATGGAAAGAAGAAGTGGATAGCCTGTCTCAGCGCACCATTTCTCTACGCTTCCATCTCCAATGCCTGCCTTGTTGATTACAATGCCGAATTTTTGTCCGAGTTTTTCCATGAGTTTTGCAGCAAGTTTGAGGTCATTTAATCCAAAAGGCGTGGATTCTGTCACAAGGATGGTGAAATCAGCCCCTTTTGTGGCAGCGATAACCGGACATGAAGTTCCTGGAGGGGCGTCAATTATCGTAAGCATGGCATCTGAGGTCATGTCGCGTAGTTTTTTGATAAGAGGAGGCGACATGGCCTCGCCAACCCTCAGGGTTCCACTTAGCGTCTCGATTTCATTGATGGAGCCCTGAGAGATGACGCCGATTTCACGCTTTCCTTCCTTGATTGCCTCATTGGGGCAGACAAGAAAACATCCCATGCAGGAATGGCAGAGTTCTGGAAAGGTCATGATGTTTTTTCCAAATACGCTGATTGCCTTAAATGCACAGATATCCCTGCATTTCCCACAGAAATCGCATTTGGCCAGGTCAATTTCAGGCACTGTGACGTACATTGTCTGGCTTTCCATGTGATCTGGTCTCAGGAAAAGATGACAGTTAGGCTCTTCAACGTCACAGTCCATCAGCCTTACAGGTTTGTCTGCAACAAGGGCAAGGCTGATAGCTACTGTGGTTTTGCCTGTGCCGCCTTTGCCGCTGGCAATTGCAATCTGCATGTTGCTACATTCCCCTTCCTTTGCCAAAACCCTGCCCAATTATCCTGACACCTCCACGTCTGCAACCGTAGCCACGGCCTTGTCTGCCACCCATTCCCCGTCCTCCCATGCCTCTGCCACCTCCCATGCCTCTGCCACCTCCCATGCCGCCACTACCTCCCATGCCTCTGCCACATCCCATGCCTCTGCCTCCTCCCATGCCTCTGCCTCCTCCCATGCCTCTGCCAAAACCAGGGCCGGTGGAGCCAAAACCTGGCTCTGTCTGGCTTGGGGTGATGAGGCCATTTTTCATTGCTTCCATTGCCGCCTTTACCGTGCCTCCTGCAAAGGAAAAA
>DYLC01000026.1:4007-22523 GCA_020722285.1 Desulfobulbus propionicus
GCCATTTTTCATTGCTTCCATTGCCGCCTTTACCGTGCCTCCTGCAAAGGAAAAAACATTAATACCTGCCTGTTCCAGGACAGCCTGCGCCTTGGGGCCTACCTGTCCTGTGATGAGGGTTTTTACCCCTGCATTTGCTATGGTGGTTGCTGCGTTTATTCCGGCTCCGTGGGCCACATTCACAGACTCTGTGTTGTCAATAACCTGTATTACTTCGTTTGTAGCGTCATCATAGATAATGAAATAAGCTGCTCTGCCAAAGCGGGGGTCGGTTTGGGATTCAAGATTGCTTCCTGTGCTGCTGATAGCGACTTTCATGTGAGTTCCTCCTGTTTTTAATTGAACTTTTGCTCATAAAGTAACATTAAGTCTGGCGTTGATATTTGTCAAGTTTTTTTTATCAAAAGACAATTTATGGTCTCGTAAAAAGTCGTAATATGCGATGGCAAAGCAGATGGGGCGCTGCTGAATAGTTACAGTACGGTGGTTTTTATAGTTCAGAGTTTGTTGAGACAATTGGACAGGCGCACATACTGTTCAAGATTCACGTCTTCAGGCCTTGCAGAGATGGCAATCCCGGTGTTATGAATTGCGTTTTTGATGGTTTCATCTGACAGTTCCATGAGGCTGGCTATGGAATTGTAAAGTTTTTTGCGTCGTTTTCCAAAGGCGGTTCTTACAAGAAGTCTGAGTAGTTCAAAGTCCTCAGCAGGCTCAACAGGCTTTTTATGAGTAAGCTTGATGACAGATGATGTGACTTTGGGAACCGGCCTGAAAAGGGTTGAAGGCACATTCATCAGTCTTGTGACATCAAAGGCATACTGGCTAAGGACTGAGAGGATGCCGTAGGTCTTGGAGCCTGGTTTTGCCGCGATTCTGTCAGCCACCTCCTTTTGAAACATTAAGACACACGCATCAATGGCGGAGCATTCGTCAATCAGTTTGAAAAGGATCTGGCTTGAGATGTTGTAAGGCAGGTTGCCGATAATTTTTAGACGCCTGCCAACCCTTGCGGAAAGCTCCGTGTATGAGATATCCAGCATGTCCATCTGGATGATCTCAAGCCTGCCATCTGTGGCCATTTCCTCCAGGCATTGCGGAAATCTTGGGTCAAGCTCAATGGCTATTACCCTTGCTGCCTTGTCTGTGAGGATGGAAGTGAGCGCGCCCTGGCCTGGTCCAAGCTCAACAATGGTGTCATCAGGCTGGATGTCGCAAAATCCGACAATGGTTTCGCATGTAGGTTTGTGGATCAGAAAGTTCTGGCCAAGGTTTTTTTTGGCTTTAAGCATCGTCAGTTATTTCTGGAACTTCCCTCTGGAATAACTCTACTGTTAACCTTATGCATTGTCTTACTTGCCCAGACTTGGTTTATGCCATAGGGCATAGTCAAGGTAGTTTTTTGCCTTGCGTTTGTCTTTTTTATAGGAAAGGTAGAGGGAGGCGTAGTAAGCGGCAATTGCAGGTGGAATGGCTATTATTATGCCGCCTGTCAGTAGCGCGATGATGAGTTCTGAGCCAGTCTGATACAGCATGCTCACGCTGTCCATGATACCTGCTGTCTTTAATGTAGTTATGATATTTTTGACCTGCGCCCACCCTATTTCTGAACCGGTGAGCCTGGAGCCAATCCACCATGAAAGGTAGTAAAAGATAGGGACAGTCAGGGGGTTTGAAATAAGTATGCTGAAGATCGTGGCAGCCAGCAGATTGGCCCGCAGGGCTGCTCCGAGCAGCAAGATAAGAACAGTATGAAATGGGATCGTAGGGGTAACCCCCACAAATGCGCCCAATGCAAGGCCGCGAGCCAGAGAAAATGGATCACCCTTGATGCGTTTGAGTTTGAGCCAGTAAAACCTTCCTTTTCTTATGATAGACAACTGTTTATTGTTGGTCGTCAACATAGCATCTTTGAATAGACATCAGCCTCGGGTTTTGCAGTGACTCCTGCGTTGAGCTGATGATAGCCTGCAATTGCCACCATGGCTGCATTGTCTGTGCAGAATGCGGGCGATGGAAAAAATGCCCTGATTCCGTTTGCTTTCCCCTGCATGTTCATCTCGTTTCTCAATGCCTTGTTGGAAGCGACTCCGCCTGCTGCAATTACTGACATGATCCCATAGTTTTTTGCAGCATGTAAGGTTTTAGAGACCAGAACCTCCACTACTGCCTTTTGAAATGAAGCGCAGATGTCAGGTGTCCTTGTCTGTATTTCATCTCCTGAAAGCCTGCTCAGCGCTGTGTGGACTGCTGTTTTGAGTCCGCTGAAGGAAAATCCATAGGGGTCATCCACAAGTCTCGCCTTCGGAAATAAAAATGCGTCAGGGTTGCCTTTTTCCGCTAACTGGCTGATTTGAGGGCCGCCGGGATATCCAAGTCCCAGAAGCTTTGATACCTTGTCAAACGCCTCACCTGCTGCGTCGTCTCTGGTGTGGCCGATGAGCTCTGCTGTCATGAAGCTCTCCACCCTGTATAAGCTGGTGTGGCCGCCTGAGACCACAAGACCGATAAATGGAAACTCAGGCCTGCTATCTTCGAGAAAGATGGAGAGCAGATGGGCGCTTACGTGGTTTACGCCTGTAAATGGTATGCCGAGAGAGACAGCCATTGCCTTTGCAAACGAAAAACCTATCACAAGAGAGCCAACAAGCCCTGGACCCTGGGTTGCACAGACCGCTTCAAGTTCGGATGGCGTTATCTTTGCCTGATGAAGGGCCTTTTTTACCACATGACCGATGTCCTTCAGATGGTGCCTGGATGCAAGCTCAGGCACGATTCCACCATACTCCTTATGGATATCCACCTGGGATGCAATAACACTGCTCTTGAGCTCAAAGCCATCTTTAAGGACAGCCGCCGCTGTTTCATCGCAGGAACTTTCAATTGCAAGGATATAGTGACACATTAAATCGTTTAAGTGTAACTATCCATCAGCGCCCCATCTGCTGTGTCATCGGCCTGCTCATGTGCAGGCAGCACACTTCGCAGGCCTCTTCCTTGCATCTGGGGCACTGCTGAATAGTTACAGTACGGTGGTTTGCGTTAGTTTTAGGCATTATACTGGATAGTTACGTTTAAGTCTGTCTTTTACAAAATAGAAATAGTTGGGAGGTTCCAAAAAAGGATCTTTTGCCCGCATACAGATGTAAGGGCGACCAGCCGGTCGGCCCCTACATCAGGAAAAATAACGGCTCTTAATAACCTCAGGCGTAATCTTTAATGCCTGCGAAAGGGCCTCAGGCCTGTTGCCTCCGGCCTGGGCCATTTCAGGCCTGCCTCCGCCTGTTCCGCCAATGACCTCTGCCAGAGGCTTGATGATATCTCCTGCCTTTATCCTGTCAGATATGTCTTTGGTGACCATCACCAGCAACGTAGCCTTTGCGCTTTCCTTTGCCCCAAGCACGATCACTGCGCCTGAAAGTTTCTCCCTGAGTCTGTCTCCAAGGTCCCTGAGCAGTTTGGGTTCAGCTACCGATGCCTCGTGGGTTATGACATGTATGCCATTGACTTCCTGTTTTTTTGCAAGAATGGCCTCCAAGTCAATGCCTGTGCCTTTTGCTGCCGCCTTTTCCAGTTCTTTTTCCAGCCCTTTGATCTTTTCAATAAGTTTGGTTGTGCGCTCAGGAAGCTCCGGCAGGGTGCAGCGAAGCTGGTTAAGCGTTTTCTGGGTTGTATCCTCCATCTCATGCAGCCAGAGAAGGGCCTGACGTCCTGTCACTGCCTCTATCCTTCTGATGCCAGAGGCAACGCTTGCCTCGGAGATGATCTTGAAAAGACCGATCTCTCCTGTCCGGCTTACGTGGGTGCCCCCGCAGAGTTCACAGCTTACATCTCCCACCTGAACCATGCGAACGACATCCCCGTATTTTTCACCGAACAAGGCCATTGCGCCCCTTTCAATTGCTTCTTTATGGGAAAGAATGCTTGTGCTGAGTTCGATATCTGAGCATATTGACTCGTTCACCATGCGTTCAAGCTGTTTGATCTCTTCCTTGGAAAGGCCTGAAAAGTGCGTGAAGTCAAAACGAAGCCTGGCGTTTGTGACAAGAGAGCCTGCTTGATGCACATGCTCTCCAAGCAGACTGCGGAGACTGGCGTGCAGCAGGTGGGTGGCCGTGTGATTTCTGGCTGTGTCAGCCCGCGTGCCTTTTGTGACATGAAGGCTTACCTGGTCATGGAGGTGAAACTCGCCTTCTGTGATCTCTATTTCATGCACGGTGAAGTCGCCTCTTTTGACAGTGCATGAGACCTTTGCCTCTGCGCCATTGGAACCGATAATAAGGCCTGTGTCTCCGATCTGTCCGCCTGATTCCGCATAAAAAGGGGTTTCATCTGTTATAAGCTGACCTTGCCAGCCCTTTGATGCAAACCAGCAGTGCATATTTTCTGAGATCATTGCAATGATTTTTCCCTGACATTCAAGGGATTCATATCCACAAAAGACAGTTTTCATGCCTTGTTCTGCAAGGTCAAGGTAGAGTCTGGATGTCCCTTCCATTCGGGCATCCTTGTGGCGCTGTTTTGAACGTGTCTTTTGTTCCGCCATCTCCCGCTCAAAGCCTGCCCTGTCTAAGATTAATCCCTCCTCCTTTGCCACATCCTGAAGGATGTCAATGGGGAAGCCGTATGTGTCATAGAGCCTGAAGGCGAACCAGCCCTGAATGATGGAGTCATTTCTGGCCTTCATGTGGCTGATTTCTTCATTGAGCATGTTCATGCCATTGTCAAGGGTCTCACGGAACCGGCCTTCCTCATAGCTTACGACCTTTGAGGTAGTGGCGAGATTTTCAGAAAGTTCAGGGTAAACCTCTGTGAGTTCCATAGAAATCTTTTCCATAACGGCAGGGAGAAATGAGCCTTGAAGACCGAGTTTTCTGCCGTACCTAACCGCCCGTCTGATGATCCTGCGCAGCACATAGCCGCGGCCTTCGTTGGACGGCATTACGCCCTCTGAAGCGAGAAATGCGCATGTCCTTGCGTGGTCTGCTATGACCCTCATGGCCACATCCTTTTGCGGATCTGCGCCATAACCGCATCCTGCCATCTCGCCAATGCGGGAGATCATTCCTGAGAAGATGTCTGAGTCGAAGTTGGAGAGTTTTCCCTGAAGCACAGCGGCGACTCGCTCAAGTCCCATGCCTGTGTCAATATTTTGTTTGGGAAGCGGGGTCAAAACGCCTGATTCATCCCTTGAAAACTGCATGAAGACCAGGTTCCACAGCTCCAGGAATCTGTCACAGTCGCAACCCACCTTGCAGTCAGGACGTCTGCAACCCACTTGTTTGCCCTGATCTATGAGTATCTCGGAGCATGGGCCACATGGGCCTGTGTCGCCCATTGCCCAAAAGTTGTCCTTTTCGCCAAGGCGGACAACTCTTTTGGGGTCTATGCCTGCGACCTTGGGCCATAACCCGGCTGCCTCGTCGTCATCTCTGAAGACTGTCACCCACAGGCGCTCCTGGGGAAGCCCGATGACCTTGGTGAGAAACTCCCAGGCAAAGGAGATTGCATCTTCCTTGAAGTAGTCCCCGAATGAAAAGTTGCCAAGCATCTCGAAGAATGTGTGGTGCCTGGAGGTGTAGCCTACGTTTTCGAGATCGTTGTGCTTCCCGCCTGCCCTGACACATTTCTGGCAGGAGGACGCCCTGGTGTAGGAGCGTTTTTCCTCTCCAAGAAAGACCCGTTTGAAAGGAACCATGCCCGCATTAGTGAACATTAGCGTGGGATCATCGCCAGGTATAAGGCTTGCGCTTTTTACAACTTCATGTCCTTTTGATGCAAAATATTCCAGAAAAAGGCTGCGAATGGCAGCGCCTGAGAGAGTTTTCATGTAGTTATCCTGTAATAGTGGCTCCAAAAAATAGCAATTTTGTTCCTGAAACTATCTGTAAGTATGTCAAGTAGTCCATGTAATGCCTGTGGTTTAAGAAGTCAAGCCAGCGAATAAGGAGAGATTTCAAAAATACCCTTTGTTTCCAATCTGCTTTTCAGAGCCTGGCAAGCTGAAGCTTGCACATAGCTGTGGCGTTTGCCGGCAAACCCCTCCTGATCTCCTTAACTGTTACCGTAAAACTCGGCAATGGATTTTCTGACAAAATCGCCAAACTGCCGGGTAAAAACCTCTGTCCTGAATCTTTCTGCATTTTCTCTCAGGTCTGCCGAGTTGAAAGGGGGCAGGGTTTCAAAGCGTGAAATCGCATCACAGATAGCCTCTATCTCCTGCTCATGAAAAAAAATGCCTGTTTTGCCCTCAATGATTGTTTCCCTTGCGCCTCCTTTGCCGTATGCAATCACAGGTGTGGCGCATGCCTGCGCCTCCACATTAACAATGCCGAAGTCTTCCCTGGCTGCATAAACAAAGGCCTTTGCCCTTTGCATCAGGTTTGCGACCTCTTTTCTGGGCAGCCACCCTGCAAGTGTTACGTTTTTTGGGCAAATGGCGGCAATGCGTTTCATCTCAGGGCCGTCGCCTGTGACTATAAGCCGTCTTTCCGGCATGAGTCTGAATGCCTCCACGATTAGTCCGGTTTTTTTGTAAGGTACAAGCCTTGATGAGGTCAGGTAAAAGTTTTCCTTGTGGGAGTTGACTTGCAGACCCTCAAGGTCAACAGGAGGATAGATTACCTCAGACTGGCGACCGTAGATCTTTTTTATTCTTTTTGCCACATAAGATGAACAAGCAATGAACTTGTCAACGCGCAGATGGCTTGAGGCATCCCACAGCCTCAGATAGTGCAGGATGAGGCTTGCAATCTGGCATTTAATGCCTTTATGCAGGCCTGAAAGTTTCAGGTATTCGTGGTTTAAATCCCATGCATATCTCATTGGCGTGTAACAGTAGCAGATGTGAAGTTGCTCAGAATGGGTCAGCACACCCTTTGCGACTGCATGAGAAGACGATAAAATCAGGTCGTATTCACTCAAGTCCCACGACTCCGCAGCCAATGGGAAAAAAGGCAGATAGCTCCTGTATTTTTTTGCAGCAAATGGCATTTTCATAAGAAAAGAGCCATGTACCTTTTGTCTGTTCAAGCCAAGTTCTCTTATTGTGTTGTCATTGAAAAAAAGTGTGAAGATGTCTCCTGAAAACATGGAAGATATCTGCCTGAACACAGCCTCTGCCCCACCTGAGGTCAGGAGCCAATCGTGGATAAGGGCTGTTCTGGGTTGCATGCAGGCTCTATTTTGCCTTATGTCAGTTTTTTTGTGGGGTGGCATCTTTATCGCCTCAGATTATGGTTACAATTTGTTTAAAATAACACACTTCTGCTATTGTAATACAGAAAAAGATGTAGAATAATTCAAAAAAGATATCTCTAATACCAAAATACCAAGGAGGTTGTATGGCATCCAAAAAAATCAGAGTTGTGAAGAGCGAATGGCCGGGTTTTGTAAAAGAGTTTTGCAACCAGAATCAGTTCAGGCCGATAGCTGTTGCCCAGGGTGATGAGAAGATAGCTAAAGGTGCTATTTTTGTTGGAGTCATCTACGATTCTGACAAGAGTCGGGTAGAGGTGTTGGCTGTTGGAGATGATCCTGCGCGTCCTGTGGTCTCTGTATGCGCTGTTGAGGGTGCGCGAGGGATGTACATCATGAGAACCGAAGATGTCGGGGGAGATATCGAGGGCCTTCAGTTACAGGGCAAGCCTGGCGTGAGCAACATTACTGTGTTGTTCGAAGGGGGACCTGTGGCAGAGGCAAAACATGCGTGGATATCCTCTGTTGCAAAGAGGTGTTATGAGGCAAGGGGATGTGAGCCAGGGCAGGACATGGATGACTGGCTGTCAGCAGAAAAGGCTGTCGAAACTTGTATCTGCAGTTTGTGTGATTGATAATGCATAAAAGAAGTATTCTGGAGAGCTGTCTTAAGGGTAGCCTTGTATTTGGCGATAAATCCCTGCACCCTAAGGAAACGATCCAAAGGGCGCAAGGCAGGTTTGAGGCTGGCTCTCAGCCAGTATTGCAGAAAACACAACGGGTGGACAAGGGAAGGCTTGGCATCCCTGTTTATGTCAGCCTGTACACACCTTTTGCCCAGAAAATAACCGGCAATCACAAGCAGATGGGAAAGGGCATGACTGCCTGGCACGCAGAGGCCAGCGCCATCATGGAGTTGGTGGAGAGGTATAGTCTCTTTAGCTTTGTAAACAGTTTGTTTGACAATGCTGAACCCCGGTCAGCCAGGCAGTTTGAAGAGATTCATGCGGGCAACCCTGCATTTTCTATGGTGTCTTTGGATGAGCTCCTTTTTTCCATCCATTATCAGCCTGTTACATATCGTGAAAGAGAAAGGCTGGAAGGTCTTTTGTTTTCTTTCCCTTTTGTCTGGACCACGGCCGTATCTGTGTCGAACGCTGATGCTGTGTGGCTTCCGTTTTCATGGTTCTGGCCTTTAAATGAGTACAACGGTTCGTCTGCTGGCAATTGTCTTGCAGAGGCAGGGGTTCAGGGGCTTTGTGAGGTTGTGGAAAGGCATGTGTGTGCGGTCATCACAAGGGAGAAACTCAGGACGCCAACCATATTGCTAGATTCAATTGCTGATCCTGATGTCCTTCAGCTTGTGGAACGGTTCAGGCACAGGGGAATCAACCTCATGCTCAAAGATTTTTCTTTGGACACAGGCATTTCAACTGTTGGCGCAATTGCCTGGGACCCCTCTACTTTCCCTGAACGAAGCGAGATTGTTTACACTGCTGGCACTGCCACTACGCCTGAGCGTGCTGCTGTCAGGGCGATCACCGAGGTGGCGCAGCTTGCCGGTGATTTTGACACAGACGGAAGGTATCTGGAAAGCGGGCTTGCCAAGTTTGCTACTCTTGAGGATGCTGAATATGTTTTGGATTCAAGCACTTGTGTAAAAATCAGCGATTTGCCCTGTTTGAGTGCTGTTGATTTTTCAGCAGAGCTTGTCAGGCTTTCCGGGGCTCTGTCCAAAAAGGGATTTAGGACTTATCTTGTTGATGTGACACATCCTGAGCTTGCCTTGAGCGCTGTCTATGCGGTTATGCCTGGAAATCACTTCAGGGACAGAACAAACGGACTGCATCCCGCTTTTCATCTCTGCCGCATTGCCTCTGGCCTGCGTGAGTCTCAGTTGGAAATGGGGGCTATCGAAATGGTTGGCAAGATTTATCCTGACAGGTATGAAGTGGCTTTTTACAGAGGCTATTGCCTTGAAAAGCGGGCGGATTACAGGGAAGCCATTGCTGCCTTCAGTCATTCTCTGGAGCTTGGGCCTGAAAGGTCTGAGCTTGCAAGCATCTATTGCCACAGGGCGGGTTGCTACAAGGAGTTTGCTGAATATGAAAAGGCGGTCGCTGATCTTGAAAACGCTGTTGAGATAAATCCTGAGCTCAAGGAGGTTTATAATCTCATGGGTTTTTGCCTGTTCAAGAGAAAAGACCATCTGAAGGCAATAGAGTGTTTTGAGAAAGCCATTGAGCTTGACCCTGGTTCTGCAGTGGATTATGCCAATATTGCGGTGAATCTGCGGGAATTAGGCCAGATTACCATTGCTAAAAGGTGGTATGAAATGGCGCTTGAGCTGGATCCTGAACTGGATTGGGCGAGGAATCAATTAGAGGCTATTTGCACAAAAATATACAAGGTAGCTTGACAAAAAAAATGAGTTGTAGTAACAACATAAAACCTTTGAAATAATCTGACAAAAATCCAAAAGGAGGGCTGCATGGCTACAATAGAGTACAAAGGCAATGTTTATGACGTGGATGAGGACGGCTTCCTCACAAAAGGTATGGAAGATTGGAACAATGACTGGGTTGATTATGTTAAGGGAGAGGAAGGTATTTCTGACCTTACAGACGAGCACTGGAAGCTGATCAACATCCTTCAGGACTACTTCAAGAAGAATGGTATCGCTCCAATGGTTCGTGTTCTTTCCAAGACAACAGGCTTCCCGCTCAAAAAGATATACGAACTCTTCCCATCAGGACCTGGCAAGGGAGCATGTAAGATGGCTGGACTTCCAAAGCCAACAGGTTGCGTATAGTCATTTTTTGTTTTTTTGTTTTATTAAAGCCCTCTTTCGCAAGAAGAGGGCTTTTTTTATGCTCATTTATGAGTTACCTTACAGTGGTTTTTGTTCGTTTTTGGCATTATACTGGATAGTTACCGATATTATTCATAAGGGAATTTTTAGAAATTACTATTTTGCCTGATGGCTGTGTTGTTTGTCGGCTGGCAAATTGCTTTGCAATTTGCCAAGCCTTGATTTTTATTGCAATAAGTAAAAAAAACTTCAAATGCAAGGCGCGCAAATCCTGACGCAGGATGCAGCGCAAGATAGCAGCAGTTAGGCAGATGAAGACTTTTTATAACGCCATCAAATTTTGTTTAAGGAAAATAACGTGTCAATATCTTTTTTTCATCTACATAAGACGCCAAATCTGTTATGTCAGATTGCAACTATTTGTTTTTTTGTACTGTTTACAGTTTTTTTGTGCCCTTTGCATGATTTGTGTGAGGCCTCGGCAAAAAAAACGTCTTCTAAGATAAATTTTGATGACGTTTTTGCACCTGTGGCAGCCTTTCCTGAGAAGGCGGAGAAGGATTATATCTGGCTTTCCCTGCCTGAAGGAGCAGTGTTGTCTGAGCATGATATCTTTGCGATTTATTCACGAGGTGAAGAGGTGGTGGATAAGGATTCAGGGGTTTCTGTCGGGTATCTTAAACGGCTTGCAGGTTTTTGCCAGGTGACGGATTTTAGGAAAAATGATCGGAGAGTCAGGTGCAGGCCAGTTCTGCCTTCTGAAGATGGTTCGGGGTATGCAGGGTTTGCATCTGCTGTTTTTGCCTCCAGATTTAACGATTTGCCTGCGTTTTGTTCACTTTCGGCAGAAAAAATCTGTGACAGGTTAAAGGCAAAGCTGCCACATTTAAGGTGGACGGATGAGGAGGAAGCAGGTCTTGAGAAGGTGATTCTTGGCTTTGAGGTGAGAGGTAATCGTCTTTTAAGTGCTATTTTTATTGAAAAAAATAAATTTTCTTTGCGTTATTTTGATCTTGACGCTGTATTTCCTCAACAACATATAATATATGAAGAGAATGTTCATCATGAGCCTAGCCCTGCCCCTGTCAGTGGGGTATTTTCAGGGAGTATGCCTGTTTTTGATTTTTCAAACCAGCAAAAGCTTGCC
This sequence comes from Desulfobulbus propionicus, assembly GCA_020722285.1. Lineage (GTDB taxonomy): Bacteria > Desulfobacterota > Dissulfuribacteria > Dissulfuribacterales > DYLC01 > DYLC01. Next base: position 15,164 of record DYLC01000026.1, read on the forward strand.
AGTATCAAGGCAGGTGTAATGCAGGTGGAGGTGCTGGAGAGACATGTGGATGGTTTGTCTGAGCCTGAGAAAGATATGATTTATTTGATGTCAGACGCCATTTATGCAGTGGGCTTTCAGAAAGATACGCCAGCAGTTGAGTTGATATTTCCAAAGCCCTTGAAGCCAGTTGCTTTTTCTGTCCTGCCTGAAAAGGCAATAGTGGCTGTAAATCTTCTCTGGAAGGATGTGGGGCTGCGATCCATGCTTTTGAAGTGGGATGGCGTTCGTTTTACGGTGCTTCAGCGGGATATTAATCAGTGGCTTGCCTTTCTGGATATGGATGGAGATGGCAGCAGGGAGGCGTTTGCAGGCCAGAGTTTTTCAAGACAGAATCTGTTTGGCAAGCGGCTTTATCAACTTGACGTCACAGGAGAAGGGATAAGCTATGGTAAGGCTTTTTCAGAGCCCGGCGGTTTTTCAGCAATATTTGTCCTGTGGCAGGATTTGAATCAGAATGGGTCGCCGGAGATGATCACCACCGATCTTTCCGGCAACCTGTGTATATATGAAAAAAACGTTCTGGTTTGGAGGTCATCAGGACTGAGATTTTCTCCTGTGGATGCAGGCTCAAGGCTTTTTGCGCTTAACCAGAAAAAAGCGGAAGGTATTGAGCTATACCCTCCTATGGTGGTTGTCCATGCTGATGCAGGGGCTGAAGGCCAGGGTTGGGGAACATATTTTTTGCTTTTTAAAAATGGCGGCTATGAGCTTGTGAAGTCAGCATTGCCGTTTCAAGGACAGATATGTGGCGTGTCCATACAAAACAGGAATGATGGAAAGGAAGCCAGGGCATGGTTTATAGTGCGTAATGATACGGCAGATACCAGTGAAACTAGCATCTATGAAGTGGGATTGGGTCATCAGTCAATGTTGTTGAATTAAACATAAACCCCTCACAACCTCCCCTTAACCTCTCACCCCCAGGCCCCCTCTCCATGAATGGAAAGGGGGAGGAGCTGACAGGCATTTTCCCCCTGATAAGGGAATCAAGGGGTGTTCCTCCGTTTCCAAAACCTTAATTTAACCACATTGATAGTTTTACAGTACGGTGGTTTTCGTTCGTTTTCGGCATTATACTGAATAGTTACTTTTTTACAGGGCGCTGAACTATGACAAGAGTCACCTCAAAATTCGGGTATATTCTTTTGATCTCCTGTGTTTTGTGGACAAGCATGATAACTGTCCTGCATATCTGGAGAAATCAGGAGCACGGCAATGACTCCATGTTCAGGGTAGGATTTGTCCCGATCACCTGCCATCTTCTCTGTCCTGTGGCAGCCAGAGAGCTTGCAGGCACAAAAATGGCATTCAAACCTGTAAAATTCAGCGCCTGGCCTGAGATGTGTGAGGCTCTCAGAAGTGGAGAGTTGGATTTTGCCTTTATCCTGGCCCCTCTTGCAATACTTCTCAAAGAGCAGGGCATTGACTTGAAACTTGTTCTGCTTGGTCATAGAAATGGCACAGGCATTGTGGTTAAAAAAGACGGCGGCATTAGAAGCATCAAGGAGTTGAAGGGTAAAAAAATAGCAATTCCGATAAGATACAGCAATCAACACCTTACACTTCTTACACTTCTTAATGAGGCTGGGCTGGCTGAAGGCGATATCAGGAGTTATGAGATGCCTCCTCCTGATATGCCTTCAGCCCTGGCTATAGGGGCGATAGATGCCTATATTGTAGGGGAGCCTTATGTAGCGCAGAGCGAGCTTGCTGATACGGGAAAGGTGTTATATCTGATGAAAGACGTGCGGCCTGGTTTTATCTCAAGCGTGCTTGTTGTAAGGCAGGAGGTATTTGAAACCAGAAGAGAGGATGTCAAAAAGTTGATTCAGGCCTTTTATGAAGCGTCGAAATGGATAGATAAACACAGAGCAGAGGCAGCATCTATCGGGGCAAAGGCATATGGGCTTCCTGAATCGCTTATTACCCATGTACTCATGGATTCTATAGACAGGGTGACCTACGACAACATTCTGCCTGTGGCCTCTGAGCTTGATGCAATGCAGAATAAGATGTTTGCATACGGTTTGCTGCAAAAGACAATCAACATGCAGGAGCTTGTTGATGTTTCGTGGAAGGATTGAGCAGATTTTTTATGGTCTGTTTTGACAAACAAAAAGACTACCTGCTTCCTTTCTGGTTTGTGTGCATCCTGCTTGTATTTTGGGAGATATCGGTTGCCCTTGGCTGGATCAAATCCAGTTTTTTCCCTGCCCCTTCAATGGTGCTTTCAGGGCTTTGGGAGCTTGCCAGGACAGGAAAGCTCTTTGACCATGTGGTTGCCAGCCTTTTTAGGGTAACATGGGGCTATCTTCTCGGGGTTATCCTTGCTATTCCGTTTGGGATATGTCTTGGTCTGTCAACTTGTATGCGCCGGATGTTTAATCCTCTTATTCAGTTTTTCAGGCCGGTTTCTCCTCTGGCCTGGATCCCCATTTCGCTTTTATTATTTGGCATTGGGGATGTGCCAGCTATTTTCTTGATATTCCTGGCTGTTTTTTTCCCTATGGTGGTCTTTACAACTGCAAGCATAGCAGGAGTGAAAAAGATTTACTGGAATGCCGCATTTAATTTTGGATTGACAGGCATGGAGTTTTACACAAAAGTGCTTTTGCCTGCCGCCTTTCCCGAGATGCTTGTGGGGCTTCGCATAACCCTTGGCACAGCCTGGCTTGTAATCGTTGCCGCCGAGATGATCGCTGTTAAAAGCGGACTTGGGTATCTGATAGTGGATGCGAGAAATTCCATGCGAATGGATCAGGTGCTTGGCGGGATGTTTGTCATCGGTGTGATTGGCATGGGGTTGGATTACTGTGTGCGCCTGATAGAGAGGAGTCCTGTCGTAAAATGGAAAATAGCCCGGAAATAACTCCAATTTCTCCATTGCTTGAGGTATCGGGACTTTATAAGTCTTTTGGGATAGCTGGCCGTGATCCCATTCAAAAGGAACAGACGGTGCTGATGGATATTAACTTTTCAGTTGCTAAAGGGGCTTTTGTCTGTTTTGTTGGGCCATCCGGGTGTGGTAAATCCACGCTTTTTAACATACTTGCTGGTTTTGAGAGCCAGACGGCGGGTTCTGTGCTTGTAAATGGTTCTGAGTCCAGAAATGGCAATTCTAAAAATATCTTTGTATTTCAAGAGGATGGCCTTTTTCCCTGGATGACTGCCTATGAAAATATCGAGATCGGGGTAAAAGATGAGCCTGATCCTGAAAAAAGGCGAAGTGCGGTGGAGGAATATCTGGAGTTAGTGGGACTTGAAGGAGCAGGCGGATTGTTCCCCCACGAACTTTCTGGTGGTATGAGACGCAGGGCAGAGGTGGCTCGCGCTCTTATCACTAACCCTGATATTCTTTTTATGGATGAGCCCTTTGCCGCTCTGGATTTTCTTACAAGGCTTCAGATGCGCGAGGAGATGATAAATGTTCATGCAATGTTTCCTATCACCATTCTTTTCATTACCCACGACATTGATGAGGCATTGCAGCTTGCAGATCAGATAATTGTGTTGAGTGAAAGACCTACGACAGTCAAGGCGGATATTCCTGTTGAGTTTCCCAGACCAAGGGATTTCACTAAGCCAGGACTGGCAAGTTTGAGGAAAAAAATATATTTTTTCATGGGGTTGCATGCTGCGCTATGAGACTTCATCTACTTGAAAATCTTTTTGTGCCCAAGAGGCTTGCTGTTCTTGGCCTTGATTCTTCTGAGCCTTTCAGCACATCCGGCATGGTGTTGTTGAAAAATCTGGTGGCCTCTGGTTTTTCAGGGACGATTTACCCCGTGCATCCTGTCAATGAGGGGGTGCTTGGTATGCCTGCCTGGCCAGACGTCAGGCATATCCCGAAGGCTGTGGATATGGCGGTGCTTACAGGTGAGCCGGCAAGGCTTTTGAAGGACATAGAGGCATGCGGCAAACAAGGCATCAAAGCAGTGGTTATCCTGGCCAATGATTTTAGGCACAGGGTCTCTGCGCCTGATGAAAAACTTGCTGAAATATCAGCGTTATGCAAGAGGTTTCATATGCGTTGCCTCGGGCCGAATTCCCTTGGTTTTATCAGGCCAAAGCTTGGCCTGAATGTCAGTACAGGCAGGCAGGGGCTCAGGCCCGGAAATCTTGCATTTATATCCCAGAGCGCAACCCTTGCCGCAGGCATCATGGATTATGCAATAGCAAAACATATTGGCTTCAGCGCATTTATCTCACTTGGAGCGCAGATTGATGTGGATTTTGCAGACTGTCTGGACTTCCTCGGCATGGACCCTGAAACTAAGGCTATCGTCATGTATATGGAGTCTGTGCCAAATGGCCGTCGTTTTGTGGGAGCTGCCAGGGCTTTTGCCAGGGCGAAGCCTTTGGTTGTGGTTAAAGGCGGGCGTTTTGATGCCTCAGCCAAGGCTGCGATCACCCACAGCGGTGTGCTTGCCGGCGCTGACAAGGTCTATGACGCTATTTTCAAGCGAGCTGGCATAGTGCGCGTGGAGGAGGTGATTGAGCTGTTTCACCTCGCCGAGACCCTTTCACGCCATGCCCCGCCTGTTAATAACCGGCTTGTTATCGTTTCGAATGCAGGAGGGCCTGCTCTTATGGCCACAGACACATTGATCAGATATGGGGGAAAGCTTGCCTCTTTTGATGAAAAGGTCGTTTCGGAACTGAGGCAGTCGCTTCCTGAACATGCAGCCCTTGGCAATCCTGTGGACCTGCTTTCAGATGCCTCGCCTGAACGATTCAAGACAGTGTTTGAGATATGCCTCAGAGATGTGCAGGCTGACGGCATTCTGGTGATTGTGACCCCACAGTTTGCGACACGGCCTGTGGAGACAGCTTCAGCGATTGTGGAGCTTTCAAGGAAATACAGGCGCAAGACCGTGCTAGCATGCTGGATGGGAACCGGTGAATTTGAAAGGGCAAGGGACATACTCAATCATGGCGACATCGCTACTTTTGTAGCGCCGGAGCAGGCTATAAAGAGTTTCGCATATATGTATAATTATGCCAGAAACATCAATTTGCTCTATGAAACCCCTGCTAATCTGCTTGAGGATTTTTATCCCAACAGCGAGATTGTTGAGGGAATTATGAGGGATGTGGCCGAACAGGGCAGGCTGCTTCTTAAGGAGAGGGAGTCAAAGGCATTGCTTGCAGCCTACGGCATTCCATCGCCCCCAGTGGAGCTTGCCCAGACTGTTGAAGAGGCGTTAAGCATAGCAGAAAGGCTGGGGTTTCCTGTGGCAATGAAGCTTGAGTCCCCTGACATCACACACAAACGCAAGGTTGGAGGGGTGCATCTGCATGTGACTAAGGACAAGGTGGCGGAGGTGTTTGAGGCCATCAGGTCAAGTCTTTCTGATTTGCATCCTGATGCAAAATTTGACGGCGTTGCAATACAGCCTATGGTCTTGTGGCCTGGTGTGGAGCTTGCTATTGGCGCAAAAAAAGACCCTACTTTTGGCTCAGTGGTTGTTTTCGGCACAGGTGGACAGCTTTTTGAGACCATTGGTGATTACGCAATAGGCATCCCGCCTTTGAATCAGACCTTAGTAAGGCGTCTTCTGGAGGACACGAAGATTTCCAGGCTGCTTGAGGAAAAGGCAGGCGCTAAATACAATATAGATGCGCTTGAGACCACTCTGCTCAGGTTCTCCGTACTCATCTCGGATTTCCCACAGATCAGGGAGGTGGATATAAATCCGTTCTATCTCGGAGAAAAGGGAGGGGTGTGTCTGGATGCGAGAATTGTCCTTGAAGAGGATGCGCTTAGTGGAATAGTCAGGGCGCAGGGGCCGTGCTGTCCTGAAAATCTTGTTATCTGTCCATATCCATGTCACTACATTGACACAGGCTTTATGAATGATGGTGTTGCCTATCTCATACGTCCCATCAAGCCTGAGGATGAGCCTTTAATGCAGGAGTTTTTCAGCATGCTTTCTCCAGAGACCATCCTGTTCCGTTTCTTTCAGCCCATTGCCTCAATCTCTCACGATCAGATGGTCAGATACTGTCAGATTGACTATGACAGGGAGATAGCGATTGTGGTTGTTATCAACAAAGATGGTAAAGAGACAATTATCGGGGTTGGAAGGCTTACGATCCTGCCGGATGCCGAAGGCGCGGAGTTTGCAACTGTGGTCGGTGATTCCTGGCAGGGTCATGGACTTGGCTGGCAGCTTATGAAGCGCTGTCTTGAGATAGCCAGGTTCCAGGGCCTGAAGCATCTTGAAATGGATATTCTGGTGGGCAATTCCCGCATGAAGGGCCTGGCTGAAAAGGCAGGCTTTACGCCTGTGCCATCACAGGCAGAGGAACTCTGGCGTTACAGGCTGGACCTGACTGCTGAGAAAACGTCAGTAAGCCCCAAAGACGATCCCGTTTCAGGGGTCGGAGAGGGTAAAGCCTCTCAGGCCGTTAAAGCGCCAGCCAGGCGCAAGACAAAAAAATAACGAAGGAGTCGCTGGGATATTCAATACCGGAACTTCCTGTGACCTCCTTTAGATAGTTTCGTGCTTCAGCCACTCAAGTATTTTTGCTTCTATCTGATCCCTGATCTTTCTGCAGCTATCCATAATCTGTTCTTCTGTGCCTGTGGCCTTGGCAGGGTCATCAAATGGCCACAAAATCCTTTTTGCCATGCCGAAGATTATCGGACATTTTTTGGCAGCTCCATCACATACGATGAAGACCTTTTCAAAGTGCTTATGCCCAAGAAACTGTTCAATCCCCTTGGGTTTATTTTGTGATATATCTATTCCAGCCTCTGCCATTGCCTTGACTGCTGGTGAAAACAGTTCATCTGCTGGTTCAGTCCCTGCGCTGTGCACGTCAAAGGTGTCGCCTGCATGTTTTTTAAGAAATGCCTCAGCCATCTGGCTTCTTGCGGAGTTGCCTGTGCAGAGAAAAAGGATATTTCGTTTCATTTTATGCCTTTCTGATGTAGTAATCTGTCGAAATTTTTATCTTTAGTTGATTACATGTCAAGCTGTCTTCTGTTACATTTAAATGAAAATTGATGGCGTAGCAAAAAAAATTGCCGACCAACTGCTGCGTTGAGCTGCATCCTTCGTCTTTGCGGCGTACAACTGGATTTACTTGTTCGCCCCCATAGTTCTATTTTTTAATTTAACAATTCCGATAGTTGGAGAGTCTTTCTCTGCTATTTTAGCTTCTCTAAGGCATCGAATATCTTCATATGAATCGAGTTCTTCCTGGATTTTTTAAAATTCGTCATAGGGCAGAACAACAAATTCATTCTTCCCGTTCTTCTTCCAAGTAACTTAACTTAACTTGTTGAAATTGCGTATTTTTGATTTTCACC
>DYLC01000027.1:0-11462 GCA_020722285.1 Desulfobulbus propionicus
CGCTGGCAATGATGGCCATCGGCAATATTTCCATGACGAATATCGCTGCGGAAGCAGGCGATGACGATACAAGACAGGTAAAGGCCAACTTCGACGCCATTGCCCAAGCAGTAAGCCAGAATATCACAGCGCAGAAAGATATTGTTGAGATAGCGAAAAAGCTCGCATCAGGGGATCTGACCATTGAAGTTAAGGAGAGATCCCAGGAAGATGAACTCATGCAGTCACTTGCTAACATGCTTTTGAAACTGAGCGAGGTTGTAACTACAGTTAAAACAGCCTCTGACAATGTGGCTGCCGGGGCGCAGGAGTTAAGTGGCGCAGCCCAGACTATGTCGCAGGGCGCTACGGAACAGGCTGCCGCTGCTGAGGAGGCATCCTCTTCTATGGAGCAGATGACATCCAACATCAACCAGAGTGCAGATAATGCGCTTCAGACAGAGAAAATAGCTCTTAAATCCTCCGAAGATGCGAAAGAGGGGGGTAAGGCCGTTGGCATGACAGTCAAGGCTATGAAGGATATCGCTGACAAGATTTCAATTATAGAGGAAATCGCCAGGCAGACGAACCTGCTTGCCTTGAATGCCGCTATCGAGGCTGCAAGGGCAGGGGAGCATGGCAAGGGATTTGCCGTGGTGGCGTCAGAGGTCAGAAAGCTGGCGGAAAGAAGTCAGGAGGCTGCCAGAGAGATAGGTGAGTTGTCTGCAAACAGTGTGGAGATCGCTGAAGGAGCAGGTAAGCTTTTAGATAAGATAGTTCCTGATATCCAGAAAACAGCCGAGCTTGTTCAGGAGATCACTGCCGCCAGCAATGAGCAGCGAACAGGCGCTGACCAGATCAACAAGGCGATTCAGCAGCTTGATCAGGTAATTCAGCAGAATGCCGGTGCTGCCGAAGAGATGGCATCTACTTCAGAGGAGCTTTCCAGCCAGTCTGAGGCAGTGCAACAGGCCATGTCTTTCTTCAGGCTGAAAGAAGCTGCCGGTGGAATGTCTCCTTACGCGGGAACCTATCAAAAAAACAGAAAAAAAGTGCCTCATGTCCAGGCAAAGGCAATTGCTTACCATGATGTGACTCATGCCAACACTGCTCCCAAGGCCGGAAAATCGCCTAAAAAAAAGGATGGGGGGATACATCTTGAACTTGGTAAAGGCGGCAAAGATGACCTTGATGATGAATTTGAGAGCTTTTAGCTGAACCATGCCTATAAGGAGCCGTTTATGACAGTTGAAAAAGACATAAAAACAACCGGTGTGCAGGTTCTGACGTTCAGGCTTGGCGAAGAGGTGTTCGCTGTAGATATTATGTCTGTAAGAGAGGTGCTGGATTTTACCAAGATCACCAAGGTCCCCCAGACCCCTGAGTTTATGCGAGGCGTGATCAATCTGCGCGGAAACGTGGTGCCTGTGATTGATCTGAAGTTGAAATTCGGGATGGAAAAAACAACGCAGACGGTCAACACCTGTATTATCATCGTTGAAGTTTTGATTGACGGCGAGTCAACGGTGCTGGGCGCCCTTGCTGATTCTGTACAGGAGGTTGTGGATTTTGAAGGAGCGCAGATAGAAGACGTCCCCAAGATAGGCACCAGGCTGAATACCAAATTTATCAATGGTATGGCCAAGAAAAATGATAATTTTGTGATTATCCTGAACATTGATGAGGTCTTTTCAGCAGAAGAAATCAATGCCCTGAGCAAAATGACATCTGAGGCAGCTTGAGGGTATTCTTGATTAAAGGGCAGCACAATCATCTGATTGTTCTGATTCTATATGCAGGGGTTCAGTGTCCTGAACCCCTGTTGCCTTAATTATCCTTTCGCTTAATAGTTACAAATCATGAATGATTCTGTCTATGACCTGCATATTGACAAGAAAGATTATGAAAGACTGAAGGCATTCATCGAAAAAACATGCGGGATCAAGATGCCAGAAGCCAAAGTGCAGATGGTGGAGGCGCGTCTTAAGAAACGCCTCAGAGATATGAAAATGAAGTCTTTCTCTCAATATCTTGATTTTGTTTTCAATGAAAGGGGGCACAATGAACTTCTGAATATGATAGACTCCCTGACCACAAATACCACAAGTTTTTTCAGGGAGTCCACCCATTTTAATATCCTGATCTCCCAGATACTGCCTGATTACATATCAGGACTGATGCCATGCGCATTGAGATTCTGGAGCGCCGGTTGTTCAACCGGAGAAGAACCTTACACAATAGCAATGGTAATGCTGGATTATATAACCAGGCGACATGGCGTGAGGTTTTCGATCGAGGCCACTGATTTATCCACCCGTGTCCTCAAAAAAGCAAGGCTTGCCATCTATGCTGACGATAAGGTGGAGGGATTGAATTATGAGCTTAAGAGAAAATTTTTTCTGAGAAGCAAGGACAGGGAGCAGGCTGAGATAAGGGTAAAACCCGAAGTCAGGCAGCTTGTCAGGTTCAGGCGTTTGAACTTCATGGATGCCAATTATTTTTTTGAGGAAACTTTTGATTTTATCTTTTTCAGAAACGTCATGATTTATTTTGATAGAATCACACAGGAAAGCATTCTTACCAAGATGCTCATGCAACTGAGGCCAGGCGGGTTTCTCTTTATCGGTCATTCTGAAACCCTTAATGCCATGAACTTGCCTATTGAACAATTCGCCCCTACTGTTTATAGAAAGATATGAGGCAGGTCTATCTTAAACCAGGCGAGATATATTTCGCTGAACACAGCGTGGTCGTTTACACCGTTCTCGGTTCCTGCGTATCTGTGACTTTTTTTTGCAGGGATCCTTTTTTTGCAGCTATTAACCATGTCATGATGCCAAAGCCGGTCAACGAGTCCGGGGCTGAGGTTTCATTCAAATATGTGGAGACGAGCATAGAGCATATGCACAAGCGATTCAATTCCAAAGGGATCTTGCCTAAACAGGTTGAAGTTAAGATGTTTGGCGGCGCCAATATGTTTCACAACTCATGTTCATTGACAGCAAAGGAACTCATAGGTCAAAAAAATGTGGCTAAGGCCATCAGTATGCTCTCTGATCTGAATTATGAGATAAAGGCCTATGATCTTGGTCATGATTATGGGAGAAAAATCTTTTTTTATACTGATACAGGCAGGGTGTTGATGAAACGGGTCAATCGTATTGCTGCAAATCCATGTCGTTAAACCTGAAAGTCCTTGTTGTTGATGATTCCGCTGTAGTACGTCAGGCTTTGCATGCCATCCTTTCCTCTGATCCTGATATAGGGGAGATAGTAACTGCCCAGGATCCTTTTGCCGCAGCGGAAAAACTCAAGACCTTTGTGCCAGATGTCATCACGCTTGATGTTGAGATGCCAAGGATGGATGGCATCACGTTTCTGAAAAAACTCATGGAGCAGCATCCTCTGCCGGTTATCATGTGCTCAAGTCTGACTGAAACCAATTCCGAGACAGCCATGAAGGCATTGGAGTATGGCGCTGTGGATCTTATACAGAAACCTCGCCTTGGAACCAAGACGTTTCTTGAGGAGTCCAGGGTCATGATCTGTGATGTCGTAAAGGCTGCTGCTAAAACTAATGTCAGAAAACTGCGTAAAATTCATGAGGTGCAACCAAAACTTACAGCCGATGCGATTCTTCCGCCTCCTAAGTCTTTGGCCATGCTTCAGACAACTGAAAAAATTGTGCTTGTTGGGGCATCTACCGGTGGGACTGAGGCGATAAGGGTTTTTCTGGAGGGTATGCCGCGAAATTGTCCGGGCATAGTGATAGTGCAACATATGCCTGAAAATTTTACCCGTTCATTTGCCGAGCGACTTGATGGCCTGTGCGCTATTTCAGTTAAGGAGGCTGAAAATATGGAGGCTGTCCTGCCAGGACATGCGCTTATAGCTCCTGGCAACAAACACCTCCTTGTAAAACGCAGCGGCGCTAAATATATTGTTGAGATCAAAGATGGCCCACTCGTGAGCAGGCACAGGCCATCTGTTGACGTATTGTTTCGTTCTGGGGCTCGTTATGTCGGGAAAAACGCCATTGCTGTCATCATGACAGGCATGGGCGATGACGGGGCAAAGGGTATGGCTGAGTTGAAGCAGGCCGGCTCCTATAACATAGCCCAGGATGAGGCCTCATGTGTGGTCTTTGGCATGCCAAAGGTGGCTATTGACCTTGGCGCTGCTCATAAGGTGCTGCCGCTTGAAGCCATAAGCAGGCATGTTATGAGTATGTATGTGCAGTAGGACACATATCTAACGGATGGAGTGAAACCATGCAATCTTACAGGACATCATGCAAATCTGTTTCAACTGCAAGTTTTTTTTTCTTTTTTCTTTTTTCTTTTGTTGTCTGGCTGGGGCATTGCTCCGCCTTTTATGTGGAGTCTGACAGCAATGGCGATGTTTTCGTTGCGAACACCCAAACCATACCTTCAGCCTATTATTATCTTGCATGGATTGATGTGAACAGGTTTGGCAAGGGGCAGGACAATGCCTTCAGCTCTTTCACTGAGGAAGAAGGCTGGGTGTCAGGCTTGCTCAAGCCATACAGGGAGGATCCATTTCGCCTTGATCCTTTTAATGCCTTTCGCCTGACATCTATCCCTGAAGATTGCGAGGCAGGTCACGAATGCCTGCTTGTGCTGTTAGCCCAGACGCCATCATGCGACATTGCTACACTCAATGACTGTTCTTTTTCAATCTTTCCTCTTTCAAAAGAGGCGGCGCTGAAGCGCTATCCAGGCCAGTCTTTCTTTGTAAGCCTTGTAGGCTCAGGCATTGATTCAGACAGTTTTGCTTTTGCAACAGGGGTTAGCGACGACAGTAACGCAGAAGCGACAGTAACGCAGAAGCCTGATATCTATGCCATTGACAGCAACAGGCTGTTTCTTGCAAACAGTATTGCCAAAAAACTGCAACTCGTTGACTTTGAAGACATTAAAACACCGTCAGAAGCGTCAAATCTCAGCTTTTCAGGCTCTCCCAAAGAGGTCTATTTCCTGAATGGTCGCTGTTACCTGCTTGAAGAAATAACAGCAAACAACAAAACGAGGCTTTCTGTGATCAAGACAGAAAACAATCAGCTTGTTCTGGAACAAGCATTAGAGATTGACGGCTTTTTCAAGGCATCAAGGCGAAGAAACAATGTAATACATGTGATTACCGAGACAACAGGCAGCTATGCTGTTACTGAGCCTTACCTTACTGCTGATTCAAATAGTGTTATTTCAACATATCAGCAATCTGGCGTTATGGTAAGCGCATACAGTATAGGTGCTGACGGCAGACTTTCACTGGAAGCTTCAGAACAGATTGTAGGGTCTGCTCCTGTTGTGAGCATATCTTCTGATTATCTTGTTGTGGCTGCCGCAGACTATACAACTCTTGGCTACGGCACTGGAGTCGAGGTCTATTCCCTGAAGGAATCCTCAACGCCTTTAAAATGGGCAGGAAGGGTGAAAGCACCAGGTTTTATCCCTTCTGAGCGCCACATATCTGTGGATGACAATGCCGGTCTTCTGCGTTTGGTCTATGGAGATCAATCCTGGCCCAGGACTAAGGGCAGCGCCCTTGCGATCTACGATCTGAATAAAGCAGGACTGACAGGAGATTTTGAACTTAAAGGCCTGCTTGATGGGCTTGCGCCAGGGGAGCAGCTTTTTGCAACGGTTTTTGAAGGAAGCAGGGTGTATATAGTCACTTTTGAGATCAAAGACCCACTCTGGGTTATAGATATTTCCAACCCATCGTCCCCTAAAAATCTTGGCAGGCTTGAGGTCCCAGGCTGGTCAGAAATGCTTTTCTTTAAGGATTCGCTCTTATTTGGCATTGGTGTTGATGATCAGTCTTATGGGGCAGACGATTCTCAGTGGGCACAAAGGGTTTCTGTGAGCCTTTTTGATGTCACAAACCCTGCCAGTCCATTACTTAAAGACAGGTTGACGCCTTTTGCAGGGGATGCATCTGTCTCCTACACATTTTCTGAGGCTACCACTGACGAGCGTGCATTGCTGCTTGATTGGAATGCAGGATATGCGGCATTCCCGCTTGATGCATGGCAGTCTGCACAGGGCAGTTATCTACAGTCGCTTGGTGTTGATGCAACAGGTTTTGATGATCTTGGCAAGGTCAGTTTTCCTGTTTCAGTCAGACGGGCTATCCCTGTGGATGACTCATGGCTTCTTGCCCTTGGCGAGCAGGAACTTTTTGTGTTGGATAGAGGCACGGTGCCTCATAGCATCACAGGCTCCCTTGAGCTTTCGCGAAATATCACCTGGCTTGGTGGGCATGTAGAGGGGCAGGGCAGACTTTTTGCAGGGGTTTCAGGAAACAGTGGCATCTATAAGCTTTTTGGATATGACCCCTTAAACCTTAATCTTTCAGGGTTGACGGCATCCTTTTCCAGTTCATATCAGCAGGGTGTTTATTCTGCAGACAAGGTATTTTTTTATTCAACCTATCCAGATCTTACTGGTCAGGTTTGCAGATTTTCAGATGGCAAAACGACTGCTGAGCAAAAAATCGAAAGTTTTACAGATGGCAGATATATGCAGACAGAACCCCTTATTTATGGAGATAACCTGTTTGTGGCAGAAAGCTCTACCTACAGACTTTACAGCGAGGCCGGCGATTCAGGCGATTCATCTGGGAATCAAGAAAATATCCAGCCAGCCTTGCCTGATTCGATAAAATCTGACCCATACCTTTCAATTCTTAGGAAATACAATATTGATATGACTAAAGGGGTTACGCCTGTCGCCGCATTCACAATCGCCGGTGAGCCTGTTGGTTTTAACAGCGCAGGCAATCTTGTGTGCCGTGAATATGGCGAAAAAGGGGCGTTGAGGATCAATGTACTTGATATCGCAGACAACAGGGCCGTAATCAGGGCAAGCAGGGAGATGAATTGCAATTACTGGGATTCATCCATCGTAATGGATAACCCAGGCAAGGGCGAGAACATCTATCTGGTTTGTGCCCCCAGAGTCAATAACCAGGACATAATTCCTCTTGCGGCAAACTCAGGCGAAGATGGCTCTGCCACAACTATAATTCCACCCTATCAGCCTGTGGATGCCTCGCTCATGTGGCTGGATGCTGACACGCTTAAAGCCCGGGATGACATCCCTGAAAATGGTTTTGAGATAAAAGGACTCTCTGGGGTGATCGCTGGAATGGACAACTTAGTTGTAGTGTCGCAGCGGGGAGAATGGCAGCCATGCCCTGAAGGTATGTACTGTATTGCAGGCGCCACAATGTTGATGCCCTATTATCAGCCTGAGAGTCGGATATTCAAACTTACATCCCAGGGCGCTGTGGAAGGAAAAAAGATTGAGGATGTGTATTTGAGCAACCAGTTGGTTTTGTTAAAAGACCGTATTTACGTGGCTCGCGGGGTAGATGGGATAGAGGTTATGTCTCTGGATGAGTAGCTGGAAAGCCCAGGCTACCTTCTTGATGTCAGATGGCGTGCAGCTTATCCCAAGTTCTACGTTTTTATTATCTGGTTTCTGTTTTTGTGAATGTGAATTTACATTTCAAGACCTGATCCCATTTATTCGAGTAAATTGGAATTACTAAAGTGGACAGTTTATTTACTACAACACAGGACAGATTTATTTGTCGCTAACATTTTTAAAAAATGCTAACTGGTTTTATTTTTTTTATCTGGCATAATCCTATCTATGCCGAGTATAGCTAACTCTTCCTCTACCTTTTGCTTTAATAAATTACGCTGGTACTCCCAAGCTGTTTTGTTTGTGTAAAGATTTATACATAATTGGGCAAATTCTGCCTCATCAAGTGAATTTGGTAAGAATGTCTCCCATCCAAGTTGCTTTGCAATAAGAGGGGTTGTCACCATTGGTACTCCGTAGCTTGCCGCCTCATGGGCTTTATATGGTATCCCTGCTGCAAACCTTGTAGGAATTATAAATAATCTGGCGTTATCATAGAAGGTTTTAAGGTCATCCACCCTGCCATGCACCTTGATGCTGTCAGATGAGAGCGCTTTTATGCTGTTGGCTTTGCATGTGCCGATAATATGTAGATTGACATCTACTATAGTTTTCGTTATTTTTGGCCAGATATCCGAGACAAACCAGCGCAAACTGTCAGAATTAGGTGTGTCATCAGCGTGCAGGGCGCCAACGAATATAATGTCTTTTCGTTGTTCAAATGTTGCATCTCCTCCACGCCATGGAACGCGATGGCCAATAACTGAAGTCTCAAGACCGGCTTTTTTAAAGTGCGAGGCCTCTTCTTCTGAAACAGCGATTACAATATCTGCATCTGAGGCAAGCGCGATTTCTTCTGCCAGTAATTTGTCACTTTCCTGGGTGCTGACCTTTTTGCCTGTATATTTTGCCTGCAGCACCTCTCGTCGACATGCCAGCGCCTCTGCATCATAAATTATTCGCATTCCTTTGAAGAGTTCAGGAAAGTTTTTTCTGATATGTTGGATCGCAGCCATATTGTGGGGACGGCTGATAAAAATATCATCATAATAATGCTGGCGTTCGCGCAGGAATTTTTCCAGATTAGCCAAACCATAACCTGTCATCACCTCAACCTGTGCTGGTAGAGCCAGTCTTGGATTATCCTCCGGAACAGAAAATTGCAGGGGATAATGGGTAACAAAGTGTTCCAATTTCAGCGCAAGTTCGTTTATGATATCGGATGCACGCGGAAAACCACTGCCAAGCCATGTAAAAGGGACACGATCGTCAATAAAAAGTATCCTTCTTGCCCCATCTCTGAGCCTCATTCGAGCAAAAAGAATATTTTCAGGTTTAGGGGTATACTGCCTGGCGAGAAATTGATTATTTTTTTTCTTGAACAGTTCTCTGTGCTCCTCCTGAAGGGCAACCGCCCGCTGCATATTGTCAGAACTTGCAAACTCAAAATGTCTTATCCTGGCTGTGGGATCATAGAGTACTTTTATGCCTTTGTGCCATAATTTTGCACAGAAATCACTTTCTTCATAATAAGCAGGGGCGTAATCAGGATCAAACCCGCCGCAATCTTGAAAAATCTTATTTCTAATCAACAGAAAGGCCCCTGAACAATAATCAACTGCGCGTAAAAAATTATATTGAGGAAGCTCCGGATTGTCTTCCCTGCCGTAACCCAGACAGCTTCCGTCATTCCAGATAATTGAAGCAGCTTCCTGAAGGCGACCATCCCACAAAAGTATCATTCCACCGGCTGCGCCTGCCTCCGGATTGTTTTCAAGGCATCGGATCAGTTTTTCGAGGGCGCCTGGCAACAGTAATGCGTCGTTATTAAGAAGCAGAAGATATTTTCCTCGTGATACAGCAGCAGCTTGATTGACAGCATTCACAAAGCCTGTGTTGGCATTATTTCTGAAAATTGTAGCCCCATCAATTCTGTCAAGCAGAGCCTGAACCCTCTCACCTGATGCGTTGTCAACAATAACTAATTCATATGGCGTCTTGACGTTTTTAAGTAAGGTCTGAAGCGCCATCAGGCTCAGACCTGCCTGTTGATAAAGCACAATTATGATAGAAATTTCAGGGCGCTCGCATTCAGGCACTACCAAACGTCTGTTTGTTCGGAGCCAGCTATCAAAATCAGTCTCTGCCTGGGCTCGAACTGTTTCTTTGTTGAAAGGTGTTTTCTCAGCCTCAGGTTGGCTCATCACATCTGGCGGTAAATCCGAGTTGAGAATCATCCAGATTTTTTGCCACCAGCCTTGATTTTGAAGTGTATGACGTAAATGCTGGCGATATGAAAGCGGAAGCCTGCGATAAGCGCTGCGCAGAGTTACATAGACACTGTTACGCCATTGATATGGTTGTATTTTATGCCAGATATTTCGTAGCGGGGCTAAAATCTTACGGCTTTTGTCATTTAAATATGCATGCTCAAGCTGTTTATAGGCAGTTTCTAATTGTCGATAAATAGTTTCCAGGTCGTTATAATTATTGATAAGATTGTGGTGTTCTGTTTCAAGTTTTTGATAAATTGTTTGAAATTCGTGGTGTTCTGTCTGAAGCTTCTGGTGTTCTGTCTGAAGCTTCTGGTGTTCTGTTTCAAGATTACGTTGCTCAATATCTAACTGTCGATATAGTCTTTCATTCTCTCGATAGTGATTTTCAAGCTGTTTGTATATTTCTTTTAAATATGCTAACTCATTTTCTATATGTTGATATGCTATTTCTTGATTTACATACTCTTGTTGCATCTTCGCACGTTCAGTTTCCAGCCCTTGCACTGTTAACTCAAGCGTTTGTGTACGTTCAGCCAATGCAAACTCTTCTGAGATTATCTCTGGCGGTATTTTGTCTCGCCATTTAGCATAGATAGCCTTTCGTGCTGCAATGACAAATGCCTTGTTTTGATTAATAAGGCCGGAAGTGCCATATTGATAATAGGTTGCCGAGATGCCAGGAAGGTGAACAAAGTTGTAATGTTGAGCAAGTGCAAGCCAGAAGTCCCAGTCTTCATATACAGGTAGTTTTTCATCAAAAGCTATGCCAGTTGATAGACAATCTTTTGAGAACAGCACAGCATGAATTGGTATAAAATTTTCTCTCCAAAGTTTGTTATGGCTGAATGGTTCATCTAAATTACGCACCAGCTTGTCAGTTGTGTCAAGTACTCTGACGCCTGTATAGATAATCTTAAGATTTTTTTCTAAAGCACATGTTATTAAATTTTGAATATGAGAAGGATCAAATGTATCGTCATCATCCAGAAATATAAGATAATCACCTTTAGCGTTTTTTATAGCCAGGTTTGCTGCATTGCTTCTGTTAAGTGGAGGGCCGTTTTCATTAATCAACTGTATCTTAAAATATTTCTGGTAATTATTTATCGTTGTATGTTTATTGCCTTTTGCATTTATAATAATAACTTCGATATTAGAATATGTTTGTGATGCTACAGATGCAAGGGCGTTATTTAGCGCTGGTCGTGCCATGCTGCGAATCATTATGCTTATGAGGGGTAAGTTAATAAGATGTGTATTGTCTGAAGACATCTTGTATTATGCTCCTGTTGAGTTTATCGTTTCATAATTTTAACTTATGTTGTGTTGCATCAGGTCTGTATATTGCGGAACTTTTTTTCAATCCATGAAAATTTTGTTTTTAGGCGGAGAGTGGGATGTTCAATTAAGTGCCAGGAAATGATTGCCAATAATAATGTTATGCTGCCACTTAAAAAAAACATTTTTAAAGGGGTTATTCCATTAAAAGAAGCGACAATAGATTGTTGGACTGGAAATGCATAGATGTAGAGCCCATAGGAATAGTCTCCAATTTTATTAAACTGGTGGATGTTTTTATATGGGAAAAAAGCAAGATACATTACAATATACGAGATTGAAATATGATATAACGTGAAGAATAATTGGATATTATGAGAGAAATAAAAAAGCGTTGCCATAATTAACAGACACAATCTATGAGAAATAATAATATGGTTTTTGAAAATATAACATAATGATCCAGCAAAGAAGG
>DYLC01000027.1:11562-22114 GCA_020722285.1 Desulfobulbus propionicus
TGAGAAATAATAATATGGTTTTTGAAAATATAACATAATGATCCAGCAAAGAAGGATTTAATTTAGTAGGGTGGTTCCAAAAAATAGAAGTTTTGTGCAAGGGCAAGGCGCAGGATGAAAAACGCAGCATACTCTTTGTATGTGAGCATTCTTTGCCGATGAGCAACGCATCCATTGAGCAAAAGAGCATTTTTTGGAACCATTCTTTATTTTTCAGGGTGTTGGAGTATTTCTTTAAGAAATCTTAAGTCCTGCCATATTTCTTTTTTGATGTCCTGAAGTTTTGCAGGATTTGATTCTGACAACATTGCCTCAAAAGGATGAGTGAAGATGATGCGAGTATGGATGCCTTGTTCTTGCAGTCTTGATGAGATATGCAGTTTACAGCGTAGTGATTGTAAGGAAAGGGTTTTTGAGAGAAAGAAGGCGGCGCTGCTTTTTCCAAATTCAAATATTGCTTTAGGGTTAATAAGTTTCAGTTCATTGAATAAAAAATTATAACAAACGTTGGTTGCGTTTTTTTGCTGACCTTGCTGCTGACATTTAATAAAGTATGTCAGGTAAACATCAGACATGGTCATCCCAATGCTGGTCAGCATAAGCTCTAATAACTCTGCTTTCCTGCCTGAAAAGATAGTTTTACTCAGCAGGTCTTCGTGGTCAGGTGATTTTAGAAGCAATACCAATTTTGCCTGAAGATTTCCTCTCCCAGGCAAAGGATGGCAGAGATTGTTTGAAAACGCACATTTTTTACAGGAAATGATCGCATTATTCAGTGAATCAATATCGTTCAAGTTTAACTTATGATCATCAGTGAGTGGCTTTTGTACTAAAATATCAGTTTGAAGTGGCGTTTTTTTTTGAACTGCTTGCCTTATTTCAGGAGAATTTTGAAAAGCCTCTTGTAGTGCAATCGACTCAATCCCAATCTGTCTGTAAAATCTGAGCCAACTGGAGATATCTTGTGTAATATCTGCATACATCTCAAACTGAGTAGTCATGATTAGCGTGGCGCAGTTATTCGTGTTACTGTCTGACCTTTGCAGCCCTGTGCTGTGCGTAACTGTCACGAATAAAAAGGTAAAAATCAGGGGCTTCCTTTCTCGAAGAGTCATATTCTTCGCCATGAAGCGAAATGTCATTCACCTTTTCACCGGCTCCTGTGCCGATGCGTGCCTCAAACGGCAAAAGATAGTTGATTGGGTCAAAAAAAGTATCTACGGCAAAACCTGCCCCATCTCTCAGGCTTGATGGGCCAAGCACTGGAATTACAAAATAAAAACCGTGTCCCAAGCCGTAGTTGCCAAGAGTCTGTCCGAAATCCTCTTTTTTCAATGTAATCCCCCATATGTTTTTGGCTGGGTCAAAAAGCCCACCTGCGCCGTAGATGGTATTCAGGCAGAACCTCTGAAATTCATTGGATGCATCAGTAATTTTAAACTGAAAAAGGCTGTTGATGAATCTGACTGGAGTTGTCAAGTTGTTGAAAACATTATAAACGCTAACCCTTGCGTCTTCTGGCAGGACATAGGCATATCCTTTTGAGACAGGTTTCAACAGGTATAGGTACAGGCTATCATTCACTTTGAACATAAAGCGATTGTAGGATTCAAGAGGGTCATGCATGGATTGTATATCGCTAATGCCACCTTCTTTTTCCCAGGAAGGCGCTTTTTCGCTGTTTTGGCCAGCCAAGGCTGTTGGAAAGTAAAGTGTTATGGATAACAGGGCTATAAGAATAAAAAAAACAGACTTATTCTTCATCTTTTTTCTCCTTTAGTTCGTTTAAAATACCTCTGTAAGTCTTTTGTTTGAAGCCATGAGCCTTTTGGTCATTTCAAGCATGATATGTTTGCAGAACTTGAAACCAAGCCCAGGGTATTTTTCGATGAAATTACATGCATTGTTATAGGATAGAACGGCAAGGCACGTATCTTCAAGCGTGGTTGCAGTAGTTGTCCTGTGCGTTTTTCCTTCTCCGCAAATTATCATTTCTCCTAAAAAATTACCACTGTAAAGAATAGATAACACCACATTTTTACCCTTGAATTCGGTCTCTTTTTTTATTTCTACAGCCCCTTTTAATATAAAAGCCATAAAGTCGGCTGGTTCGCCTTCTGTAAATATCGGCTGATTAACAGCTATGTGTTGAATTTTAAAAGAATTAATTAGCTCATCAGGAGCTTGAGTGTCAAGCGAAAAAATATTTTGCAATAATAAATTAATGTTGAGCTGATTCTGTAGAGAAAGCATGGCTAATGTGGGGTTTCGGAGTTATTTTTCCTGGGATTTTTTAGGTGTTCATCCATATTTGCAAACAGCCCTTTAACCCCAGATTTTTTCAGGATTGCATCATAACTGCTTCTGTAGTTGCTGATAAGGCTTACACCTTCTATATAGACATCATACACAAACCATGATGTCCCATTGTTAAACATCCTGTAACTTACAGGTATCTCAATGGTTTTTCTGAGGATGGTAGTGTCAACCTTGGCAAAATTGCCTTCGATTGCCTCTGACTTGAAGATGACCTTTTCGCCGGAATAGGAATCAACACGGTCAACGTAGGATGTTTCAAGCAGCGTTGTAAACTTTGCGGTAAACTCTTTTCGCTCTTGTTGAGAAAGGCCACGCCAGTTTGCTCCCAAGACCTTTTTAGACATCTCTGTAAAATCAAAGCGCTCATAAACCAGCGGCCTGATTTTGTCGCGTCTTTGCGTTGAGGTAAGGCCAGGGTCTTGAAGTATTTTTAACGTTGCGTTTATTAAGTTTTGCATAAGAGAGGATGGGGTTGCTGATGCGAAAACATCTTTATGTTCAGTAAATGTAATTATGCTGGCACATAAAAATAAAAAAAATATGAGCTGTTGGATATAGCGTTGTTTCATGCTGGACTCCTTGCACTACTCCTTTTTTTCAAAGATATATTTGCTGACAAGTCCTTCCAGGTCAAGAGAACCTTCTGTGTCACGAATTTTTTCTCCTGATTTGAGATAGGTTTCTGATGCCCCAGGTTTAAGCTCGACATATTTATCCCCAATGATGCCAGCTGTTTTGATGCTGGCAATTGTATCCTCAGGTATCTTGACATTCTGTTCAACTGCCATCTTTATTACGGAGGAGTAGGTGACAGGATCAAGGCCAATGGAAGCAACTTTACCAACTTTTACCCCTGAAATCTCAACCTGTGCCCCTTTTTTCAGCCCTGATGTGCTGCTGAATAAGGCAGATAGCTCATAAGTCTGGTTGGCCAGCAATGGGACATCCCCAAGTTTCACAGTCAGATAGACTGCGCAGGCAAAGCCGGCAATCATGAAAAGGCCTACCAGAGTTTCTATTCCAATCCTGCTTTTCATATTTAACCTCTATAAATATCTCCCATTGTCTCCTGGACAAAATTTTTGATGTAGCTGTTGTCTGAAAGCTGAAATGCCTCAGGTGTAAGACACCCTTGAATCTTTCCATCCGCAATTAATGCGATATAATCTGCCAACTTGAATATCTTTGGTGCATCATGGCTTACAATGACTGCTGTAAAACTTAATTTGGCCTGTATCGATGCAAAGAGTCTGTAGATTTCCTTGCTTCGTTTTACATCAAGTCCAGTTGTGGGCTCATCCAGAAAAAGCACCTTGGGATCAAGCATCAGCGCCCTTGCAAGGCCTACTCTTTTTTTCATGCCTCCGCTTAACTGGGCAGGATATTTTGAGCCAACGCCTGGCATGTCAAGCATCTCAAGTTTGCTTTCAACCCTGTAACGTATCTGTTCTTCCTTCAGCTTTGTCCTTTCTCTCAGAGGAAGCGCTATATTATCATAGACTGTAAGAGAATCAAAAAGCGCGCCACCCTGAAACAGGACACCAAAATTCATGCGAACTTCTGATTTTTCCTTGTTTGACATCGTCAGAATATTTTGACCATATACTTGTATCTCGCCGCTGTCCGGTCTTATCAGGCCTAACATGTGTTTTATAATTACAGACTTCCCCTGTCCGCTTCCCCCTACAATGACAGTGGTTTTGCCTTCCTTTACCTTCAGATTAATGCCCTGAAGAACCTCCTGTTGTCCAAAGGTCTTGCGAATTTCCCTGAGTTCAATAGCGATGTTTTTTGCAGGTTGTGCGGACATGTTACAGAAGTATTGCTGT
This sequence comes from Desulfobulbus propionicus, assembly GCA_020722285.1. Classification (GTDB taxonomy): domain Bacteria; phylum Desulfobacterota; class Dissulfuribacteria; order Dissulfuribacterales; family DYLC01; genus DYLC01. The sequence continues at coordinate 15,711 of DYLC01000027.1, forward strand.
TATGAAATAGTCGCAGACAAGGATCGATACAGATGACAAGACCACAGCCTGAGTGGTTGCCCTGCTGACACCTTCAGCCCCGAATCCAGCTTTGTTAAGGTGTAGATAATAACCTTTCGAAGCACATATCCAGACCATTATTACTGCAAAGCAGAGCGATTTTATCATGCCCATATAGACGTCTTCCCACACAACGCTTTTATACATGCCTTCAAGGTAAGCGCCTGCATTTACTCCAAGCAACTTTACACCTATTACATAGCCGCCAACTATGCCAGTAACATCAAACAGGCTTGTCAAAAGGGGAAAACAGATTATTGCAGCCAAAAACTTCGGGGCAAAGAGAAATTTGTATGGATTTATTGCCATACAGGTCAAGGCATCTATTTGCTCTGTGTTCCGCATAATTCCAACCTCAGCGCAGATGGCCGAGCCTGCCCTTCCGGTAACCATCAGCGCTGTGAGCACAGGGCCAAGTTCTCTGACTAAGCTGAGTCCTACTGCTGCCCCCAGAGCCCCTTCAGAACCAAATTGTCTAAGGCTGTAGTAGCCTTGCAACCCCAGCACCATGCCTGTAAATGTTCCTGTAAAAAGGATTACAAAAACAGATGCAGCGCCTATGAAGTGAATCTGCTGCACCATAGGCCATAGCTTATATGGCGGCACAATGATTTGAAACAGACAGCGTAAGAGAAATCTGCCAACCCTTCCAAGGTCGTTAAGCTGCTTAATTGTCCATGCGCCAAGCGCTGTTACCATATCTATTGGTTGCCAAGTTTCTTGAATATCTCTTCTGCTGCCTCAAAGGTAGCATCAAGGTCATCCCATCCGTGCGCCAAAGAAATAAATGCAGCTTCAAACTGTGAAGGAGCAAGATATATGCCTGACATCAGCATTTCTTTATAGAATCTGGCATACATGGCTGTGTCAGACTTCATGGCTGCCTCAAAGTTGATCACAGGCTTGTTATGTCCAAAAAAACAGGTCATTATTGAGCCAGCTCTTTGGATAATACAGGCGATGCCGTTGGATGTAGCGAGTTCAGAGAGGACATCAGCCATTGTTGCAGCCTTTTCTTCAAGTACATCATAAATACCAGGGCGTGACAGTACATTTAAGGTTGTAATGCCTGCAGCAGTGGCAAGCGGATTCCCAGACAATGTTCCTGCCTGGTAAACCTGGCCTGCCGGTGCTATTTGTTCCATTATATCTCTGCGGCCTCCGTAAGCCCCTACAGGAAGCCCGCCGCCAATGATTTTTCCAAGGCAGGTCAAATCGGGCATTACGTCAAAAAACTCCTGCGCCCCTCCTGGAGCGAGTCTGAAGCCGGTAATAACCTCATCAAAAATCAGCAGTATATCCCGTTCAGCAGTCCACTGCCTGAGTGTGGGTAAAAAATCTTCATGTGGAGGCACAACCCCCATGTTGGCTGGTACAGGCTCAACAATGACGGCAGCAATATTTCCACCTTCTTTATTCAAAACATCTTCCAGCGCATTGAAGTCATTAAATGGGATTGAAATCGTGTTCTCAGCGGTTCCAGAAGGCACACCAGGGCTGCCCGGAATGCCAAGGGTTGCTACGCCTGAGCCTGCCTTGACCAGAAAGCTGTCTGCATGTCCGTGGTAGCACCCATCGAATTTGATGATTTTGTCTCTGCCGGTAAATGCCCTTGCAAGCCTGATGGCGCTCATGGTTGCCTCTGTGCCTGAGCTGACAAGCCTGACCATCTCAATGGATGGCACCATTTCGATTATCTTCTCAGCCAGTTCAATCTCTCGCCATGTTGGGGCGCCAAAACTCGTGCCATGCTCCAAGGCGTTTTGAACAGCCCCTTTGACTTCGTGGTTGTTGTGGCCAAGTATCATAGGGCCCCATGAGCCGACATAGTCTATATAGCTGTTGCCATCCACATCGTGGATATAACAACCATTTGCCTTCTCAATGAACACAGGGGTCATACCTACTGATTTACACGCCCTTACCGGGCTGTTTACGCCGCCTGGGATAAGGGTGTTTGCCAAGTCAAAATATTGTCTTGAAAGCAGAAACTCTTCCATAGTTGCTCCAGGGTTGTTTAAATTAAGCTAAAGGGTGGTTCCAAAGATATACAGAATTGAACTTCAGCATATTGTCCATTTGTTTATTTTTAACATGTAATAAATTATTTTCAAGATAGTTTTTGATTGATGCCACATGGTAATCAGGATAGACAGTAAGGTATCTTAAGAAACAATCTGATTGATATATATAATGAGATTTTAATTTAATTATTTTTCTGTAAGATGTTAAATCAGATGCAATAAATGCTATCAATTATATAGGTAACAGGCAATCTGTCTTTCACGATTTATCTTTTTAATCTCAGGGAGGTGTTTTGAACATGGCTCAAATGCGCCAGGACATCGCGGGTGAAAAGGACATCCGGTTGGTATTTTTTCCATGGAAGGCGGCGTACCTGCAATGGATTTTAGACGACGAGAGCCTTTTTTAAGTCCGTATGGCACTGAGGCAAGCAGTCCTTTTGTATATGGGTGAAGCGGATCATTAAAAATTGTCTCTGCTGGCGCTATTTCCATGATTCTTCCGGCATACATAATAATGACCTTTTGCGCTATCTGAGCAACTATACCAAGATTGTGGGTAATCATGAGTGTGGAAAAGTTTTGAGTTTCCTGGATATGCTGAAGCAAATCAAGAATCTGTGCCTGGGTTGAGACATCCAACGCGGTTGTTGGCTCATCAGCTATAAGTAATGTCGGCTGGCAGCAAAGCGCCATGGCGATCATTGCCCTTTGCCTCATACCTCCAGAGAGTTGATGTGGATATGATTTTGCTGCTTTTGGCGAAAGCCCAACCAGTCCAAGCCAGTGGGCAGTCAACTCAGAGACATCCCTTGGGTTGGCATCTTTTTTGTGACACAGAATGGTTTCGTTGATCTGATCGCCAATGCTCAATACAGGATTCAGGGCTGACATAGGTTCCTGAAATATCATCGCGATGTGACGCCCTCTGAACTCTCGCAACTTTTCATCTTCGATAGCAAGAAGGTCTTTTTGTTCAAAAAAGATCTCACCTGACCATGTGAAATGATCAGGTGAGAGTAGTTTCAGGATGGAAAGCGCTGTGAGAGTCTTGCCGCAGCCAGATTCACCTACAAGACAGGTCGCCTTCTTTGGATGAAGCTCAAAGGAAGCGCCTCTGACCAGAGGCAAAAGCTGCCTGTCTTTTTTGAGAGCAATCTTAAGCTCACGGACAGACAAGACAGACCCTGTCATTTTATGACTGTTTTACCAGAAAAGTAGCAGGATCAAGCTTGAGGTGTCCCTCAGTCTTCATTGCTCCTTTGAGATTTACTATATTGACATCTTTTCCTTCTGGCTGAAGCTGTATGATAATATCAAAGAGATCAGAGACATGGCTGATACTTGATGGAACGCCGTCCTGGTCAACTGCATCCTCTCTGTGGTTTTGGGCGGAGAACCATACAGGAAAGCCGTGGTCCCTTGCCATCAATCTGATCTCGGAAAGCGTTTCCCTTATAGTGTCGTCAAAATGCAAACCATCTACCAGCATGACCTGGGGAAAAAATATCCCTTGTTCTGTCAGATCCGCGAGGCGGTCTTCAAGCCGTTGGGCAGTGAACCTGTCGCTGGTAAAAGTCATGATAAAACGGTGAGGCAGGGTGGTTTCACATAACTCATTGCTTTGCCCCAGGTTGTATATTTCTTTGATATTGTGATAGACTTCGTCATACCATAGCACTACTTTTTTTACAGACTGGTCAAGGGAGATATGCAGTACATTTTTGCCTATAAGTAGGCTGTCCAATGCAAGTTGAACGAGAAAAGATGTTTTGCCAATGCCTGCGTTGGCAACTACAACGCCCATTTGTCCGTTGTCGAGAATCTTGCCTGAACCGCTGTCGAGCAGACGAAGCGGATTCCTGTCAATAAGTTCTTTTTTAATCATGATCTGTCCCCTTAATTGCCTTTCTTTCTCTCTTCAGCTGCCTTTTTGATAAGCTCGTCTGCTATACCCTTTGGAACAGGCCGGTAAGTGGCAAATTCCATGGTGAACTGTGCTTTTCCCTGTGTGGCGCTTCTGAGAGATGTCGCGTAGCCGAACATATCAGAAAGAGGCACTTCTGATTCCACCACGCACATGTCGCCTTCATCCTGCGTGCCAAGGATCATACCTCTGCGCTGGTTGAGCGAGCCCATTACAGTTCCCTGAAACTCCGATGGGGTTTCGACAACTACCTTCATGATAGGCTCAAGGATAATTGGTTTTGCACGCATATAGCCTTCTTTGAAAGCCCCGCGTGCAGCAGCCTGAAATGCGTTGTCAGATGAGTCAACAGGGTGGGAAGCTCCATCGTTGATGGTAATCCTCACGCCTGTTACAGAGCAGCCAATAAGAGGACCTTTTTCAAGGCTACTTTTAAAACCTTTTTCACAAGAAGGAATAAACTCTGTTGGGATTGCTCCACCAACGATCTGGTTTACAAACTCAAAGTCGCCTTCTTCAAGATGCTCAATGAATCCAGCAACGCGTCCAAACTGTCCTGCACCACCTGTCTGCTTCTTGTGGGTGTAGTTGAAATCTCCCCTCTGGGTAATGGTTTCCCTGTAGGCAACCTGAGGTGCGCCAGTTGTGACATCTGCATTGTACTCACGTTTCATGCGCTCAACATATACCTCAAGATGAAGCTCTCCCATGCCTGCAATGATCGTGTCACTGGTTTCATGGTTTACAAACGCCCTGAATGTCGGGTCTTCCTTGGTAAATCGTGAAAGGGCCTTGGACATGTTAATCTGCGCATGGTTATCTTTTGGCACAATGGCAAGGGAGATGACTGGCTCTGGCACATGCATGGAGGTCATGCTGTAGCGTATGTCAGGAGAAGTGAAGGTGTCGCCTGATGCGCAGTCAATGCCAAAGATAGCGCCAATATAACCTGCTGGAATAGTTTCAATATCTTCCATCTGATCAGCATGCATCCTGACAACTCTGCCGATTTTTACCTTCTTGCCAGTGCGGCTATTGATAACAGTGTCGCCTTTGGCAAGCACACCCTGATAGCACCTGATATAAGTAAGCTGACCAAACCTGCCCTCATCAAGCTTGAAGGCAAGGGCTACCATCGGCTTTTCCTGGTCAGACTCAAGCACAACAGGCGTTTCATCCTTTTCCATGTCAAGCGCAATATTTTCCACCTCGGTAGGATTGGGTAGATAAGATGTAACAGCATCAAGCAACAGCTGAACACCCTTATTTTTGTAGGCTGAACCCATAAAAAGAGGGGTAAGCTCCCTTTTAAGGCAGCCGTTTCTTACAGCCTGTTTTAAAATATCAGGGGTGACGGTGCCCTCAAGCGCTGCCTCCATCAGTTCATCTGAAAACATGGATGCAGCGTCTATCAAGGCCTCTCTTCTTTTGTTTGCCTCGTCGAGCAATGAGGCTGGAATATCTTCCTCCCGAATTGTCTCGCCATTTGGACCATCAAAGTAGTATGCCCTCATGGTAACCAGATCCACAACGCCGTCAAAGTCTGACTCAAGACCAATTGGGAGTTGCATGGCAACAGCATTGTGCCTGAGTTTTTCCCTGAGCTGATCCAGAACCTTTAATGGGTTTGCACCGCTTCTGTCGCATTTGTTTACAAATGCAAGACATGGCACTTTGTAGCGCGCCATCTGTCTGTCAACTGTAATGGATTGGGATTGAACCCCACCAACTGAGCAAAGAACAAGTATAGCCCCGTCCAGAACCCTGAGGGCCCTTTCAACCTCTATTGTGAAGTCAACGTGGCCAGGTGTGTCAATGATGTTGATTCCGTAATTTTTCCACTCACAGTAGGTGGCAGCGGATGTTATGGTGATGCCGCGCTCTTTTTCCAGCTCCATAAAGTCCATAGTTGCGCCTACGCCGTCCTTGCCCTTTACATCATGGATGGCATGGATGCGTCTGGTGTAAAAAAGAATGCGTTCTGTTAGTGTGGTTTTTCCAGCGTCAATATGGGCGCTGATACCGATGTTTCTGACTAGGTTCTGATCCTTTCTCATCTAATCTGAAGTCCTTTTAAAGTAATACATTAGTATAGATTGATTTTGGAAGGCTTTCTATTACAGTTATGTCTTTGAATTGTCAAGTTCAAAGGCTTGAAAATCACCATATCATCAGGAAATATCATCTGATTGTAAAAAAGAGTTGTTTTTTGAGAAATATAAAGGAGCCAAAAAAATGTCAGATTATAGGGCTTCTCTCTAAAACAGTAGGATTTTTCATTTTCTTTGACAACGTGCTGATTGTTTTCGACATTTCCGTCGAAATGCTGGTTTTATGGAAAGGTTATTGAAAAAAGACACAAAAGGTAATATAAAAACCTAATCAGACTTCCT
>DYLC01000028.1 GCA_020722285.1 Desulfobulbus propionicus
TGCATCTGGGGCACTGCTGAATAGTTACAGTACGGTGGTTTTCGTTCGTTTTCGGTATTATATTGGATAGGTCTCATTTTTTTATTATTACAACGCGCTTCATGTTTTTACAAGAAGTTAAGGAACTGCCAACAATGAAACTTTTTTTCCTTTCCATTGGACTTGTTTTTATCATGGAAGGCCTGCCATATTTTATTTCGCCTGAAAAGATGAAATTTTTTCTGAGCCAGATTATCAATCTGCCTGAAAACCATCTCAGAACTATAGGTTTTGCAAGCATGGTGACAGGTCTTGGGATCTGCTATCTTGCAAGCCTCTTATTACAGTCATAACAACAGCGTCTATGTCAACCAATCTGAAAGATTATCACTATGACCTGCCTGATGAATGTATAGCCCGTTTTCCAGTACAAAAACGGGATGAATCCCGCCTGCTTGTGCTAAATCGCCATAGCCAGCGCATCGAACACAAAATCTTCAGAGAAATTCACGATTATCTGCAACCAGACGATTGCTTAGTATTAAACCGAAGCAAGGTCTTTCCTGCAAGGCTTAAATGCCACAAATCTACAGGGGGGAAGGTAGAGGTCTTTTTGCTGAACCTGCCCAATGAGGCCCTTGAAGGTGGGATCAAAAGGGCAGAAGCCATTGCTATTGTCCACAGCTCAAAGCCATTAAAACCCGGGGCAAAGGTCATGTGCGGCGACAGGCTTGAAGTGGAATTTATGGAGATTTTCCCAGATGGAAAGGTAAGGGTGGCGCTGCACCATGCTTTTGAAAGTGTGATGGATGCCATTGAGCTCTGTGGAGAGGTGCCGCTTCCACCCTATATCAGACGTCAACCAACTGAAAAGGACAAAACCACCTACCAGACTGTTTATGCCAGGGAATCAGGCTCTGTCGCTGCTCCAACAGCAGGGCTTCACTTCACACATGAACTTATGAACCAGCTTGGGGAAAAAGGCATAAAGATTGTGACATTAACCCTGCATGTCGGCTACGGAACCTTTGCGCCAATAAAAACAAAAGACATCAGGGAGCACACCCTGCATGAAGAGTGGATCAAACTCGAACAAGAGGCAGTTGATATCATCAGGCATTGCAAACAGGCAGGCGGCAGGGTGATTGCCACAGGCACGACCACTGTCAGGGCGCTTGAAGCGAGCTGCATAAAAACCGGCAATGCAGAGCCGTTTGAAGGGCTTTGCGGCCTCTATATCATGCCTGGCTATCAATTCAGACTGGTTGATGCCATGATTACCAACTTTCACCTACCAGACTCTTCACTTCTTGTATTGGTCAGCGCCTTTGCAGGCAGACAGTTTGTGTTGAATGCGTACAGACAGGCGATCAACGCTGGCTACAGGTTTTACAGCTACGGAGATGCCATGTTGATCCTGTAACAGCAGAAAGACATCAATCCGCTGCATCCAAAGGCATTTCAATGCCATATTGCTGAATTTTTCTGCGCAAGGGTCTTGAACTATGACCTTGCTATCCACGCTGTTTGCAAGCAGGCAGTTTTCGCCACAGACACTGCTTTTAAAGATATCGTAGCACTTCGCTCCGATTACTTCTTCCTTTCACCTGATTTAAAACATAGAACCACAATGTGGTTTGACCATAACTGCGGAAGTCAAAAAGTCTCAGTTCATCAACATCGCCATGTTCATTGCAGGGCAGAGACGCGAGGCTTTCAGGCAATTTTGCAGCGTTTGACTCCTCTATCACCATCACCCCCCCGGAACAGAGCTTCCTTTGTTCTATTGTCCAAGTCAGGGTCCATGATGAAAGGTGTGTATTATAAGGCGGGTCTGCAAGTATCAAATGAGCTGGATTCAAGGTGCGCTGCAACCAGCGAAGAGTGGATGGGGCCTTGGCTCCGAGTTCAGCCAGAAAAATATCCGAATTCTCTTCAAATCTGCACATATGCAGATTTTTCTTCAAAATCCCGGCAGCAACCCTGTTTTTTTCCACAAATTGAACATGACGTGCGCCACGAGAAAGGGCCTCTATCCCAAGTGAGCCAGCTCCGGCAAAGAGATCCAGCACAGAGGTCTCTTCCCATGGCTGATTTAATTTAAAGGTAAGTATCTGAAATAATGCCTCCCTTACCAAAGAAGCAGTCGGTCTGGTGGCAAGGCCATCAGGGGCATCTATCCTTCTGCCCTTCAACGCCCCCCCTGTAATTCTCACAAAAACAACGCCACCAAATCAGAAAGAGGCATACGCCTACATTGCCTTGTTCATGGAACCCAGAAACTCGGCATTGCTCTTTGTGCCGTGCATTTTGTCCAGCAAAAACTCCATGCTGTCAATAGGATTAAGGGGTGAAAGTATCTTTCTGAGCAGCCACACACGGTTCATGACCTCCCTTGATAAAAGCAGGTCCTCTTTTCTCGTTCCGGACATATTGATGTCAATGGCAGGGAAAATGCGCTTGTCAGATAGCTTTCTGTCTAAATGTATCTCCATGTTGCCTGTGCCCTTGAACTCCTCGAAGATCACCTCATCCATCCTGCTTCCTGTGTCAATCAGGGCTGTGGCGATGATAGTCAGACTTCCACCTTCTTCGATATTTCTTGCAGCACCAAAAAAACGCTTCGGCCTGTGAAGGGCATTTGCATCCACACCGCCGGAGAGTATCTTGCCACTGGGAGGAATGACCGTATTGTAAGCCCTTGCAAGGCGAGTGATACTGTCGAGAAGTATTACCACGTCCTTTTTGTGCTCCACAAGCCTTTTGGCCTTTTCAATAACCATTTCAGATACCTGGATGTGACGCTGGGCAGGTTCGTCGAACGTGGAACTTATCACCTCGCCCTTGACAAGCCTCTGCATGTCTGTCACCTCTTCAGGCCGTTCATCTATCAGAAGCACTATCAGGATGACCTCAGGGTGGTTCAGGGCGATGCTGTTGGCTATATTTTGCAGCATCATGGTCTTTCCGGTCCTTGGAGGCGCAACCACAAGCCCTCTCTGCCCCTTTCCAATGGGTGTCATCAGATCCATAATCCTGGCTGAAAAATTGTCTGACTCGGTTTCGAGTACAAGATGCTTATTTGGATAAAGCGGGGTCAGGTTATCAAAAATAATTCTGTTGATAGCCTGGTCAGGGGTGGAGAAATTGACGCTTTCAACCTTCAAAAGTGCAAAATACTTCTCGCCTTCCTTGGGGGATCTGATCTGACCTGAAACAGTATCGCCTGTATTGAGATTGAAACGCCTTATCTGTGATGGCGAGACATAGATGTCGTCAGGCCCTGGTAGATAACTGTAGTCAGGCGATCTTAAAAAACCAAAACCATCCTGCAATATCTCAAGCACGCCTTCCCCATACACTCCGCCGGTGGTATCAGCCTGAGTCTTCAGGATGGTAAAGATCAACTCCTGCTTGCGCATCATGCTTGACGCCTCAATGCCAAGATCTTTTGCCAGGGCATAGAGATCTGGAATAGCCTTCTTTTTCAGTATTGCAAGGTTCAGCATGTCAGTCCTTTCAGAAATAGACCGGCCCTCCGATGCTGCTTCAAACCCTTTCTCCTCCTGTCCAACTACATCCCTTTTCCTTCTCGGCATAACTTAATTAACCTTTTTAAATTAAAATTGATGGCCAGGCAAAAAAATGCCAACTGCCCAACTACTGCCCAACTACTGTTATGTTGCACTGCATTCTACGGATAACGCCTTCGGCTATCATAATATAATTATAAAAGCTATGGCTACGCCAGGACCAAGACAAAGTGATGAAGTTATCTGACGATTTTCATTTGAAGAACAAATAAGAATTCAATCTGTTTTAATGGAAAGTTATCTAACACAGAAGGAAAATTGGTTTTGTCCAGATATGAACAAGCCTATTTTATTCAATCAATAAACAGTTTGTCAAGAAAAATATATAACTTATTCAGCAGTGCCCCGGATGTAAGAAAGCAGCCTGCGAAGTGTGCTGCCTCTGCACATGAGCAGGCCGATGACACAGCAGATGGGGTGCTGCTGGATAGTTACAAAAATATTAGGCTTCAACACCCTCAGCAATCCTCTGAAAACGTCACTGTCCTGCTGATCTCCTGTGTATTGGCAAGCAGCATTACAAGCCTGTCAACACCAAGGGCCATACCCGCACATCTGGGCATCTTGCAAATATCTTCCAGAAAAGCGTTTGGCCACGGATAACAGGTCATGCCAAGCCGCTTCCTGAGCACCATATCATTTTTAAATCGCAATGTCTGCTCCTGGCTGTCATTAAGCTCTGAAAAACCATTGGCAAGCTCAAGCCCCCCTGCATAAAGCTCCACCCGTTCGGCTGCAAGCGGATTGTCGGGTTTCAGTCTGGCGAGGGATGCGCACTGAGCCGGGTAATCCAGCAAAAAGCATGGTCTTGATCGCGGCAGTTTTTTTTCCACTTTCAATGTCATGTCTTCGTCGAACCTGTCAGCGTCAAAAGATACAAAAGGATCCCAACCAGCATGTCTGAGATAGGCATCCCGCACGGTAATTCTTTCAAATGGAGGTGACATGTTTAATTGCCAGCCATCGTAGGTTACAGTATGGCTTGTATGGCCTGCTGCCTCAGCGCAGAAAGGCAGCAGTTCCTCACATTCAGACATGAGCCGGTTATAATCGCAATCGCTGCAATACCACTCAAGCATTGTAAACTCGGTCAGGTGTCTCTGCCCTGACTCGTTTTTTCTGAAGACCTTGCAGATTTGAAATATACGCTCAAAACCCTCAGCCAGCAGGCGTTTCATCATCAATTCAGGGCTTGGAATGAGAAAAGATGCTGTTTTTTTGTCGGACATGTCGCTTGGAGGTCTTTTTATCTCAAATGCGTCAATGTAAGGCTCTGGCGCAAGTTCTTTTACAATCTGAGGTGTCTGCACCTCAAGATAGCCTTTTTTTTTGAAAAAAAAACGGATGGCATCCAGGATGTCAGCACGCATCCTGAGTATATTTTTTCTTGATAACATCATTGATCCCATTTAATCCTAAAACGGCTCTTCACAAAACAGGTTTAGATAATATAATAATCGTCTAACATTCAAGATCGTTTTTTTGCACTATGCTATCTGCAAAAAAACGACAGGAGTAATTATGAGCAAAGTAGTCAATATCAAGACGCTTAAAAAACAGGCACAAAAAAAGAAAAAGGATGAGATAGCCAGACTGAAAGAAGAACAGCTCGATGAACTTTCAGAGATAGTGCTTGATGCAATTTTGTTTTATTGCAGCGATAAACCTTATATCGAACCAGAAGATATCCTGGATGTCCTTTCTGATGTGCAAAATGCTATCGAACTGGTCGGATATATAGATGATGAAGGCATGCCGGATGATGGTGATGATTAGACTGCCGGCTTTATCTCGATTTCCTGGGCTTCCATGTGCCTCAGGCTTACATGATAACCTTTTATGAGATATTCAACAGGGTCTTTCAAAGGGGCATATCTTACGACAAACACCTCAGTGCCTGTGGTAAATCCCATTTCAAGCAGTCTTTTTTTAAAAGGACCGTGGGCATTGAGTTTGACCACTTTTGCCCGTTCACCAGTTTTAAGATCGTCAAGCGTCATATTCATCTCACCTGTTTAAAAAATTGTAAAGAAGTGGAATATAACATAACCAGTAAAAAAAGCGACAAGAACACAAATAGTTATAGGGGAAAATAAAAAATGGCAAAAGTAGCGGTAGGAGGCTCTCGAAGTCTGGCTAATTATGAACTTGTGGAAAGCGTTCTGGACAAACTGCTTGTAGAGGGAGATATGATACTTTCTGGCAATGCCCCTGGCGTGGACAGGCTTGGAGAGGAGTATGCAAGCAAAAAAGGTTATGAGTTCAAGGTGATCCCTGCCGAATGGGATAAGCATGGACTTACCGGCACCATGATGAGAAATGAGATCATTGTCAAGTCCGCTGATTTTGTAATCTGCTTCTGGGACGGTCAATCTGAAGGCGCTAAACACCTTCTCGACATAGCTAAAAGGACGAAAAAACTCTTGGTGGAGGCAAGGGAAGATGGCTTTATTAGGCTTCATCTTAACCCGAGAAGACTGCATTAAAAAACGGTGTTGATCTTCATATATCTGAGTCAGCGTTTGTAAAGTAAGTTCCAGAAATTAGAAATTTTTTTGATGGCAAGGCGTAAGATTGTTGACAATATAAATAATAAATATTAAAAAAAGCACGCACAAAAGTCGGGGAGCACAAATACATGGAAAACATAGGCATAACAGTCACAGAACACCTGCTTTTACACCAGACAGAGTCTCCTGCAGCCACTGGACAGTTCACACGCCTGCTCACGGAGCTTATTTTTTCAGCGAAAATCATCTCAAGAGAGGTGAACAAGGCAGGGCTTCTGGACATCATGGGTCTGACAGGCGAGGTGAATGTCCAGGGCGAACAGGTGCGCAAACTGGATGAATTTGCAAACAGGGTGCTGATCTACAGGTTGCAGCGCTCAGGCGTTATAGCGGCTCTCTCATCAGAGGAAAATGCGGATATAATTGAAGTTCCGGATCAGCTTCCAAAAGGCAATTATATCCTTGTGTTCGATCCGCTTGATGGTTCCGCCAATGTTGATGTCAATATCAACATAGGGACAATTTTTTCCATTTACAGAAAAAAGACCGCGGATGCTGATGGAACAACAGAGGACTTTCTGCGCTATGGCTATGAACAGGTCGCTGCCGGCTATTTTCTTTATGGTACAAGCACCGTCCTTGTTTACAGCACAGGAAATGGCGTTCACGGTTTTACGCTTGATCCATCAGTGGGTGAATTCCTGCTTTCTCACAAAAACATTCAGATCCCTGAAAAAGGCAAGACCTATTCCATCAATGAATCCAACGAGATGTACTGGAATGAGCAGACAAGAAATGCTGTTCATTATTTCAAGTCTAATCAAAACGAACGTGGAAAGCCATACAGGGCAAGGTATGTTGGCGCTCTTGTGGCTGATTTTCACAGAAATATGCTTGAAGGAGGTATATTTATGTATCCGGCTGATATGAAAGACCCTACAAAACCCAGGGGCAAACTCAGGCTCCTGTGTGAGGCTGCTCCCCTTGCCTTTCTGGCTGAACATGCGGGAGGTGCTGCCACAGACGGCTACAAGCGCATTCTCGACATCAAGGCATCGTCGCTCCATGAACGGGTTCCGCTTTTTGTGGGCAGCAGGGCGGATGTGGAAATGGCAACAGCTATCCTGAGCAAGACATAGCTTATGGGGAAGTTTCATTTTTTTGGAATATTTCTATGGCCACCTTAAACAACGCAAAGGAAGTGTTAGCAATAATAAACGAGGCATTAAATCCTGTATCGGTTACAGTTTTCGGTTCCATAGCGCGAGAAGGTGTTGGCAACGATTTGGATTTATTGATACTACTCGATGACAGAGACATGCCATCAGGCAATCCTGATTTGTTAATGCAAAAGTGTTTGAAACAGTTCTATAAAAGATTTCCAATTGACCCTTTTGTGATTACCCAGTCTGCCTTCCGCAGACATTATGAGACTGGCAGCCCGTTTTTAAGTCTGATATTAAAAGAAGGGAGGGCGCTGTATATGAAAGACGCGGTAAAGGAGTGGATTAAACAGGCTGAAGATGAGTTTCAGATGGCTCAATATCTGTTTGACGGGGATTTTTACAAAGGAACATGTTTCCATTCTCAACAGGCAATAGAAAAGGCATTGAAAGCCTTGTTACTCAGCAAAGAATGGATGCTTGAAAAAACGCATAGTATTGCAAGATTAGTCTCTTTGCTTGAAGATCGTGGCATAATAATGCATTTTTCAGATGAAGATGTGGTTTTTCTTGATAGCATTTATCGTGGCCGTTATCCTGCGGAGGCTGGGCTTCTTCCCCTTGGAGAGCCTGCTAAAGAAGACGCTCAGAGAGCGGTTGACCTTGCTGCCGCAACAATAACAACAATAAAAAGCACAAACAACAAACTTTAATATTTTACAGGAGGAAATTGCATGAAAAATTTTACATTTAAACAGCTTGGTGTTTTAGCGTTCATTATCCTTTTGGTTGGAAATGGGCTTGTGGTTTGGTTTGCATTTCATAGCAAATCCATTACTGAAGGCGGCATAGATCGTATTGTTGAGATTAAAGAGGCAACTCTTCATGCCGCTGAGGCGCTTTCTGACGTGAGGGCTTATCAGATCACATTCAAGGATAGTTTTCTTGACCTATTCCGTAAAGATTCGGACAGCGTAGTAAAAGATTTAGACGCCTTTATTTCTACTGCTATTAATCCACAAAACAGAGAGAACGCCACGGATCTAAAGAAACGTTTTTCTGCCTGGAAAGAAGAGCAGTTGGGAAGGCGGCTGGAGCTTATGAAAAAAGAGCGAAGTGATAGCGGTCTTTCTTATGTAGAACAGGAAGAGCTTAAGAAGCTATTTGCCAAGTCTGCAAGCGAGATTGATGCTATAGAGGCTGACCTTGAAAAACTTTCTGCTCTCGGCATTAAAGCCAACATGGAAAGGATAGATGCGTCAAACCTCAAGATAGTCATAGCCTTGATTTTTTGCGCTTTGTTTTTGATTGTGGGCGGATTCTTGATGTTTAGGAATCTGTCTGTAAGCATTGGTGAGGTACAGGCTATCCTCGACAACATGGCCCAGGGCCGGTTTGACAACCGCATAGACAGCCGCCTCACCAATGAGATGGGCCAGATGTTCAATGCATTGATGCGTACACAGGAGGCTCTGAAAGGTCTGTTTAACAAGATGAACATGGCGCGGGATAAGACAGGCGGAAACATCCAACTTGTGGAAGAAAGCTCCAATACCCTTTCAGCAGCCACTGAGCAAAGCAAGGGTTTCGCCAAGCAAATAAATGATGCAGCCAATTCCACTGCGGAAGGCATAACCTCTGTGGCCTCTGCAATGGAAGAGATGGTGGCAACCATCACTGAGATCAGCAAAAACACATCTGAAGCCAAGGTTGCTGCGGACAACGCCAACTCAGATGGGGCACAGGCCATGCAGGTGGTTGATGCACTGGCACAGGCTGCCCAGAAGGTTGGGGATGTCAGCAAGCTCATTGGCGGAATCGCTGCCCAGACTAACCTTCTGGCTTTAAACGCGACTATTGAGGCTGCAAGGGCAGGCGAGGCTGGCAAGGGCTTTGCGGTTGTTGCGAATGAAGTAAAAGAGCTTGCCAAGCAGACATCAGACTCTGTCCAGGAGATAGACGGCATAGTTAAGGAAATACAGCATGGAACAGAGAATACCTTGGATGTCATGAAGCATATATCTCAGGCGATCGCCCATGTGACGGACATCACCAACCAGATAGCATCAGCAGTGGAGGAACAGACAGCCGCAGCCTCTGAGATTAGCCAGCGCTTGCAGGACAGTAACCAGAAGGCGCATGAGATGTTGGCAGATGCATCACAGGTGGAGCAAATAAATGATGCCTTGTCCAATAAGGCTAATGACCTTATGAAGGTTATGCTGGAGCTTACTGATGCAAATAACGCCCTGAAAGATGCCATGAGTGTGTTCAAGATATAGAGTTTTCCAAATTGATTGAAGCAGGGGCGGGGGAGCAACTCGCCCTTCGTTTTAATTCACGTCCTTGAAAGTTTCCAGAAAGAGGCAAAGAGGTTGTATAAAAAATATAAGCTTCTTGCCTCAGACCTTAAAACAATTCAGCCTTGCAATTTTTTTAATAATTCTTATAGATAGAATATACAGAAGTTTTGTAGCTAAGTGGCAAAATCAGAGACAAAGGAGTTGTAGCAATGTCAAACACTATTAAAACCACACTTTTCCTCACCGCCCTGACGGTGCTGTTCATGATAGTTGGCAGGATGATAGGTGGTCAGTCAGGCATGCTCATTGCTCTTGTCATGGCAGGCATAATGAATATGGGGGCCTACTGGTTCAGCGACAAGATAGCCCTTAAGATGAGTGGCGCAGTACCTGTTTCAGAATATGAAGCCCCTGAACTGCATGAGATTGTTGGGCGTCTTGCCATGATGGCAGGCATCCCCAAACCAAAGGTTTATGTCATCCCAGGCGGGACACCAAATGCCTTTGCCACTGGCAGAAACCCGTCCAATGCTGCTGTCGCGGTGACAGCCGGGCTCATGGAGATATTGAACCGTGAGGAGCTTGAGGGTGTTCTATCCCATGAGTTGGGCCACATCAAAAACAGGGACATACTCATAAGCTCTGTGGCAGCCATGATAGCAGGGGCGATCAGCTATCTTGCCAACATGGCGCAGTGGGCCATGATCTTTGGTGTCGGACGAGGGGATGACGAGGATGACGGAGGCGGGATCGTAGGTGCCATTGTGATGATGATAGTCGCTCCTCTTGCAGCCATGCTGATACAGATGGCCATATCAAGAAGCAGAGAGTATCTGGCTGACAGCACAGGTGCAAGCATCTGTGGCAAGCCTTATGCCCTTGCAAATGCCCTCAGAAAGCTGGAAGAGTGGAATCACAGGCTTCCAATGCACGTAAATCCAGCCACTGCCCAGATGTATATCGTAAATCCGTTGACAAGCGGCATGATAGCCAATCTGTTCAGCACACATCCACCCATCCAGGAAAGGATCAAAAGACTCACGCAAAAAGCCTGATGATTACAAGAGCAAGGATTGTAACTATTGATGGCCCTGCAGGAGCAGGCAAAAGCACTGTGAGCCGTGAAGTCGCAAGACAGCTCGGCTGTGTTTATCTGGATACTGGCGCCATGTACAGGGCTGTGGCCTGGATGGCCATCAGAAACAATGCCGACATCTCAAATGAGCCTCATGTCAGGAATCTGATCAATGGACTTGATATCAGGCTTACGGATGTGAAAGTCGAGGTAAACGGCTATGACGTTTCATCTGAAATCAGGACTCCGGAGATAGACAAAGCCGCATCCCTTATCTCAGCCTGGTCATGTGTGAGGCAGTATCTTACCGCGCTGCAAAAAGATATGGGCAAAAGGCAGGATATCGTGGCCGAAGGTCGGGACATGGGTACTGTCGTATTTCCTTATGCCAGACACAAGTTCTTTCTCACTGCATCTGTTGAAGTCAGGGCGCAAAGGCGGACAGCACAGCTTAAGGAAATGGGGAAGGAAGCCGTGTATGAGGAGGTGCTGGAGCAGATCATGTCAAGAGATGCCCGCGATGAGGCAAGGGATATCTCTCCCATGCAGCCTGCGGAGGATGCAATTATTCTTGATACTTCGAAGATGACCACTGAGGATGTGATTGCAAGTATTGTCAGTCGGGTAATTTTAGGCCATTACGCTTGACATCAGGTATATAATGTTTATTTTTGTATTTACAACCTATCATTTTTCATCTAACAACAAAAAAAGGAGGAATTGCCATGTTTGAGATTCAACCATTAAAACCTTTCAGGGAAATCTCCAATCTCAGAAGAGAGATGGACAGGATGTGGGAAGACTTCTTTGGTTCTGGTCAGGTAAATGTCAGAGAAGGATTGTGGGCGCCTTCTGTGGATGTCTCTGAGACGAACGATGCAGTGATTGTGAAGGCGGAGATCCCTGGCATGGAGGCAAAGGATATTGACATCTCTCTAACGGGCGATGTCCTTACCATCAAGGGCGAGAAAAAACAGGAAACAGAGGAAAAGGAAGAGAATTTCCACAGAATTGAGACAAGATATGGTTCTTTTTCTCGGATGTTGAGGCTGCCTGCCGCTATTCAGGTAGACAATGTGGATGCTACCTATGAAAAAGGCATCCTGAAGCTTGTGCTTCCAAAGAAAGAGGAAGTGAAGCCAAAACAGATTGAGATCAAGGTTTCCTGATCTGGACATAGCAAAATCCGGGGCAGTCGTTTTAAGATTGCCCCGCCAATCTTAAAATTCAACGGGAAGTTCCAAGAATTAGTTGGAACCTTCTTCAAGTCAATCCGAACTTTCCACGATCTTTGCCTTTGCCATGCCTTTTGAAGGCTTAATATTTACCAATTCGTCTGGTTTGAGCTTAGTTGCGTCTGTAACCACCTCTGTTGTTTCCTCAATTGTAACTATACTGTAGCCTCTTGCCAGGGCATTAAGTGGGCTTAATGCTGCAAATTTTGCTGCTGCGACCTCAAAGTTGTTTTTTTGGGTTAAAAAATTCTCTCTCATCGCCATTTCAATGCGGTGTGAGAGTGCTGCGCAGGATGTCTTGAGTTGGACTGTCATCGCAACTGGATGTCTTGACGTCAAAAAGGAAGTAAGCTGGGTGTTTTTCTGCCGCTTTTTCTGTAGAGAAACAGATACAGCCTCATTTAGTCTGAGCTGGAGCTCATCCAGCAACTGCTTCTGGTCATATAGTTTTTTAAGTGGATGCACCAGATGATGCCTGACAGAGAGCAGGCTGTTTTGTTTCCGGCTGAGTATATGAGACAACTGCCTTTGAAGCTGATTTTCCAGTCCTGCCACCTGACTTAACAACGCATTCTGGTCAGGCAGCACAAGCATTGCAGCCTGAGTCGGTGTAGCTGCCCGCAGGTCTGCGACGTAATCGGCTATGGTGAAGTCCACTTCATGTCCTACCGCAGAGACAACAGGCGTCCTTGACGCAGCGATTTGGCGAGCCAGCGACTCATCATTAAACGCCCACAGATCCTCGATGGAACCCCCACCCCGTGTCAATACGACGACATCACCATCAGACGCAATTGAATTGCACAGGCTGAGCGCCTGTATCAATTCTGATGCAGCCCCTTCTCCCTGTACCCGTGAAGGACAAATTACGATTATGCAGCTTCTGTTGCGCTGATCTGCGGTGCGCAAAAAGTCATGGATCGCAGCCCCTGACTTGGATGTAATCAGAAATATTTTTTTTGGAAAAAAAGGAAGTGGACGTTTTCTTTTTTTAGAAAACAGCCCTTCGGCCTCAAGTTTTTTCTTGAGCGCCTCAAATGCAAGACGAAGGGCCCCTTCTCCGCATGGCTCGGCATATTCGGCAATAAATTGCAGCTCTCCCCTGCCTGCATATATCCCTGCCTTGCCACGCAGCAGGACACGGGAACCTTCCTTCAGAATGCCCATAAATATCGAGGCATAGGTCTTGAACATGACTGTTTTGAGCTGAGCCCTGTTATCCTTAAGCACAAAATAACAGTGACCGGATGTCGCGCGAATAAAGTTTGAGATCTCTCCCTCAAGCCAGATATCTGGCAGGCTTTCCTCTATAATGCCTTGTAGTTCAGCAACTAAGCTTGATACACTCCAGACCTGCCTTGTCTGAGCAGCATCTATGTTGCCAATTGTCAGTTTTTTCTGGTTTGATCCCCGGTCTGCCTGAATTTCTGCAGGAAAAAGTTCATCAAAAAGATCAGTTAAGTGTGCTGCCAACCCTGGCTTCCTCGTTGTGGATTTGATTTTTTAATCACATTCAATACAGATTTATGCTTCACCAACATCCCTTTATGCTTTATGTTGTAGTACCGCTGTTGCCCATCCAAGTCAACCTTGGAAAATTAATCAAAGGTGAAACTTTATGCTTGAAACATACGACAGTTTAGATATGCCGCAGCTTTCTATTGAATTTGGAAAGATCAAGGATATTGACATATTGCTTGAGACAATGCTTGTGAAGGCAAAGACGCTGCTCAATGCAGATGCCGGATCAATCTATATTACTGAAAATGGCAACCTTAAGATTCAACATACAAAAAATGACACACTGGAAGCCAAGCTCCCGGCAGGCCGGAAGCTGTTATACAGTACAGTTGTGTTACCTGTTAATAACAAGACATTGGCTGGATATGTTGCTTCAACAGGAAAGATATTGAAGATTGACAATGCCTATGCAATATCCGCAGATATGCCTTATTCATTTAATAAGCAATTTGATGTGATTACTGGGTATAAGACAAGATCAATACTTACTGTGCCAATAGTGTCCAGCTCTAATGCAAGTCTTGGCGTTATTCAGCTAATCAACGCAAAGGATGATAAAGGCAATATAACTTCATTTGCAGAGCCATTATCAGACTATATCATGTCCAACTTTACCATCTATGCAGCGGCAGCCATTGAACGGACTCAGATGACGCGAAACATGATACTAAGGATGAACAAAATGGCGGCGCTGAGAGACCCCAAGGAAACCGGCATGCATGTCAATCGTGTCGGGGCATATTCTGTGGAGATATATGAAGCATGGGCAATAAAAAAGAACGTGCCAATTGATGAAATAAACCTGAATAAGGATATCTTGAGGATGGCGGCAATGCTTCACGATATTGGCAAGATTGCCATCCCGGATGCGATCCTTAAAAAGCCAGGGAGGCTTGATCAGGACGAGTTTGAGGTTATCAAGCAACATACCTTTATAGGCGCGAGGCTGTTTCAGGAAAAGTGGTCTGATTTTGACGAGGCAGCCTGTCTGATAGCTCTGAATCATCATGAACGTTGGGATGGAAAAGGCTACCCTGGTCACGTTGACCTTGACACAGGCGCAATATTGGCGTCTGACCCTGACAATCCTAAAAAGGCCAAAGGCAAGTCAGGTGAGGAGATCCCTGTGCTGGCCAGGGTTGTTTCTGTCGCAGATGTCTATGATGCACTGATTCACTCAAGATGCTATAAAGATGCCTGGCCTGAGACAAAGGTGCTTGATCTTTTCAGGGAAGAGGCAGGCAGGCAGTTTGATCCTGACATGGTGGATGCTTTTTTTGCCTGTCATGATGTAATCAAAAGCATCATGGCCAGGTATCCCGATCTCGAAGCATGACTTTTCCGGGAGTTCGATATGACAAACTGGTATCCCTGTCTTCTGGAGCTTAACGGCAGAAAAACCCTGGTGGTTGGAGGTGGAAAGGTTGCAGAAAAAAAGGTTCAGGGCCTTCTGGATGCAGGCGCTGTTGTGACAATAGTGAGCCCTGAACTGACATCTTTCCTCTGTGACCTTTATGAAAGCAATAAGATTTTCTGGCTCAGGCGTGGATTTATGCCTGAAGATATGGATAATATCTGGCTTGTAATTGCCGCCACTGACATGCCGGAAGTCCAGGAAAATATATCAAGACTTGCAGAGGCAAAAAAAATCTTCTGTAACAGAGTTGACAAAAAAAGCCAGTGCAGTTTTATTGTGCCATCTGTGATCAGACAGAGCGGTCTTTGTATTGCTGTTTCCACCTTAGGAAAAAGCCCTGCCTTTTGCAGGAGACTCAAAAAAGAGATTGAAAATATCATACCTGAAGACAGCAGATATCTTGATATCATGAACGAGTTGAGACAGCATATTAAAAGTACCTATCAAGGCGCTGAAAAAGAGGAGAAAATAAGGGCTGCCTCTGACATGGAAATAGAACAACTTATCGCTGATTGCAAGTGGGATAGACTTGAGGCGTGGGCGCTGGAACATCTTGACATCGCATCGAAAGATATCATCATCAAATATCGTGATAAATAATTTATCTCTTATTATTACAGTTTTTTTATACCTGATGGCTACCATAGGTTTTCTGATGAACATGGCTACGGCCAGAAAGGATGTGGAGCGATGGGCGATGGGCATACTGTCTGCCGGACTTGGCCTGCATACCGTTTATCTTGCCTATAGGTGGTGGATTTCAGGTCATGCCCCTATTGTCAATCTTCATGAAAGCCTCTCGTTTTTTGCGTGGTTTGTAACACTGGCATTTCTGGCGTTGCAATTTCGATATAAGCTCAAATCCCTTGGCGCTTTTGTAGCTCCGATTGTATCTGTGTTGCTGATCGTTTCCTATTCGCAGTCGAACAAGATCATGTCGCTGCCTCCAAGCTTGAAAAGTTTCTGGCTTCCTGTTCATGCCGGGATATGTATTGCATCATATGCGCTTTTTGCCACTGCGGCAGCAATTGCCATGATGTATCTGTTGCAGGAGAAAAACATCAAGTCCAAGAGATTCAACAGGCTCTTCGAGAGGCTACCTTCCCTTGATGGTTTAGACGCCATGATCGGCAGGTGCATCAATATAGGTTTTCCGCTTCTAACCCTTGGCATCATTACTGGTTCTATCTGGGCAGAGAGCGCATGGGGTGCTTACTGGAGCTGGGATCCAAAGGAGACCTGGTCTCTGGTGACATGGTTTTTTTATGCAGCTCTTCTGCACCAGCGTCTGACTGTAGGGTGGCGGGGTCGCAGGGCTGCCATCATGACAATAATCTCGTTTTTTATACTCCTTTTCACATTTCTTGGAGTGAATCTCTTGCTGCCTGGGCAACATAGCTATGCAACAAGACTTGACTAATCATGTCGTCTCAATAATTGGGACAAACCACAAGACCTCTGATGTGGCTGTGAGGGAACGGCTTGCCATGCCAAATTGTTCAGCGCCGCCGTTGCTTGAATTTTACAGACTTGGGGTATGTAGTGAGATGATATTTCTCTCCACATGCAATCGTGTTGAGATTATCACCGCCTCTTTTTCCGGTGAGCAGGCTGTCGCGTCGATTCAAAGACAATGGGAAGAGTTGTCCGGGCTGAATACTGAAACAATCTCCAGAAACACCTACAGACACTATGGCTCTGATGCTGTAAGGCATCTTTTTGAGGTTGCAGCCAGTTTAGATTCAATGATAATTGGCGAGCCGCAGATACTTGGCCAGCTTAAAACCGCCCATAAGACTGCCTGTGAGGCAAAAACCTGTTCAACCATCCTGAATCGTCTGATGGAGCATGCGTTCTTTGTCGCCAAGGCTATTAGAACCCAGACCAGGATAGGAAGCTCTGCTGTTTCCATCAGCTATGCAGCGGTTGAGCTGGCAAGGAAGATATTCGGAGAGCTGACTGGTAAAACTGCACTTTTGATCGGCGCTGGAGAAATGGCGGAGATTGCAGCCCAGCATCTCAGACAGCAGGGGGTCAAATCCATTATCGTTGCAAACAGGACCCTTGAGCGGGGCATTGAGCTTGCCCAAAGGCTCGGAGGTCAGGCCATCAGCCTGTCAGAGTTGCCTGATGCGTTGATCAAGGCAGATATTGTGATAAGCTCTACAGGTGCGCCAGGCTATGTGCTTTTTAAGGATCAGGTCTCAAAAATCATGCGCCCAAGACGGCACAGACTGCTTTTTCTGATTGACATAGCAGTGCCTCGGGACATTGAGCCGTCTATTAATGAAATAGACAATGTCTATCTCTATGATATAGATGATCTCAAGGGGGTAGTTGACCAGAACAAGGCGGAAAGAGAAAAAGAGACAGTCAAGGCCCACAGGCTTATCGACACTGAGGTCATCAAGTTTTTCTCCTGGCAGAAAACCTTGAGCATTCTGCCAGTCATCCATGAACTTCAGAAAAAGGCTGAAGAGGTACGTCTCAAAGAGCTTGTACGTTCAAAAGCAGCCATTAAAAATATGACAGATGAGCAGGAGGCTGTGCTTGAGGCCATGAGCCGTTCTATAGCACAGAAGCTGATTCAGAACCCTATAATCTGCCTTAAAAAAGAATCAGAACATCATCCAGAGCTTTTGGATGCTTGTCGCAGGTTATTTGCCCTCAACAACAATCACAACGGTAGTCAGGAAAAAAACTCAGGGTAAGTTTTAAGAAATTGCCATGTTGCCTGATTGCTGTATTGATTGTCAGCAACAAATGTTCATTGTTCAGACAAAAGGGAAGTTCCAAAAAATCACTTTTCAAGCCAGTTTTTCTTGCATCTCATACATTATGGTGAAATCTGGCGCACGCCTGTTGCCAGCCTGACCGCTGCCGCAAGGCTTGTGGTTCTGGCTAGATTTTTCCCTACGATATCATAGGCTGTTCCGTGATCAACCGAGGTGCGAAGCACAGGAATGCCCAAGGTTACGTTTACGCCGTCGTCAAAATGCACAAGCTTAAAAGGACCAAGACCCTGGTCGTGATACATGCAAACCACAGCGTCAAATCTTGAATGAAACGCGTGATAAAACACAGTGTCAGGCGGAAGCGGGCCTGTAACATCCATGCCTTGCGCCTTTGCCTGCTGGACAGCAGGCAGGATTATCCTCCCCTCCTCGTCTCCGAACATACCGCCTTCGCCTGCATGTGGATTCAGCCCGCACACAGCTATTTTTGGCGTAAAAATGCCAAACAGGCTTTTCATGGCATGATCAGTCAGTTCAATAACCTTTGCTATCCTTTGAGACGAAAGCTTCACAGGCACGTCTCTCAAGGCGATGTGGGTTGTGGCAAGCGCAACCTTGAGCCTTTCACCGGCCATCATCATGGCAAAGTCAGAAGAGCCTGTTTTTTCGGCCAGTATCTCGGTATGACCGGGGAAAGAGATTCCTGCAAGGTTAAGGGCGGCCTTGCTGATAGGACAGGTCACAATGGCTGTAACCTCATTTGCAATACAAAGATCAATAGCCTTTATGATGTAGCGATAGGATGCCATGCCCGCCTCGGCGCTCGGCCTGCCAGAATCAATGACTTTGGGATCAAGCATAGTTTCAGAAAGGACATTCAGGCAGCCCTGAACCACCTCCATGCCGGGTTCCCATAAGACCATGTTGATATGCATGTTGTATGAGCAGGCGGTTGCCTCAAGTATGGCCTTGTCACCGATAATAACTATGCCTGGGTGGGCAAAAAGTGTTTGCTGATCCGAAAACAGTTTAAGGATTATCTCAGGCCCGATGCCTGCAGGACAACCCATTGTGATGGCAATGGGCTTTGAAGGCTTACTCATTGGCTTTTTCCAGGGCTACGAGGTCTTTGCCGTCAATCTCGTTCAGATAGACATTGACACGCTCGTCTTTAGATGTTGCTATGCGAAGCCCTACATAATCAGGTTGGATAGGAAGTTCCCTTCTACCTCTATCCACAAGGACCGCAAGCTGTATCACATCAGGTCTTCCAATGTCCATCAGGGCATCAAGGGCTGCTCTAATAGTTCTGCCAGTATAAAGCACGTCATCAACTAAAATTATTGCCTTGTCATCAATTGAAAAGTTAATCTCAGTCTTTCTGACAAGTGGTTGCTGGCTAAGCCTTGTCCAATCATCTCGATAAAGGGTGATGTCCAGCCTGCCGAGTTCTGGCATCACACCTTCAATTGCCGCTATTCTCTGGCAAAGTCGCTCTGCAATGGGAACGCCTCCGCGGCGTATGCCTATTATCGCAAGATTAGCGACACCCTTGTTGTGTTCCACGATCTCATGCGCCATACGGGTAAGCGCCCTGTCTATCTCCTTTGGTTCCATTAAGCGCTTCAATGAAATTAACTCCTTTTCCATATTCTGTTAAAATCAAAATCTATCTTGCAACCTGGCAGGTTGATTTCGTATTTTTCATCTGTAAAATCACCTAACTTTTGATATTCTCCACTTAACAGTTCATAAAGCCTGATCTTTTTGTAGTCAGGATAGGCAATGCCATAAAACTTGACCCCTTCCATGCGATAAAGCTCAAACTTTAATATCTCATCACGTCTTGCACTGTGCTTTGAAGTGATCTCAAAAATGATCACTGGGGCTTTGACCACGCGATCGCCTGTCTGATTGCAGATTACCATCACATCTGGTCGCACCACAATATCATCACTTACATTCCAGTCCATTTCATAGACAACCTGACAAGATGGACAGTTTTCAAGCTGATCAGCAAACTGTCTAAAAATTTTTCCAGAAACTGATTGATGTGCAAGTGTTGGCGAAGGAGACATGGCATAGGCATCACCATAAATTAACTCCCAGTCGCCTTCCCACTGCTCATAATCACGAACTGTGTATTTTTCCACATAAGCAAAGTTTGTCGGCATAGAGGCGCTCCTTTTTCTGAATGGTACTGTAAGGCATTGCCCAATGATGTAGGCTCTGTTAAATTAAAATACTATATCAACCAGTTTAAAAAAACTATCATATAGTCATATTTGTTTCAATACGCTCAAAGACAACGGGGAAGACATGGCAGGCGAAAGTCGAATTAAAAACATAAGAAATATTGGCATAATAGCCCACATTGATGCAGGCAAAACCACTCTGACAGAAAGGATACTGTTCTACACTGGCAAAACCTACAAAATCGGAGAGGTACACAATGGCCAGGCTACCATGGACTGGATGCCGGAGGAACAGGAAAGGGGGATCACAATCACCTCGGCTGTCACCAAATGTCTGTGGAAAAAGGCGGAGATACACATCATTGACACGCCTGGGCATGTGGATTTCACGATAGAGGTGGAACGTTCGCTGCGCGTGCTTGATGGCGCTGTCGGCGTATTCTGCGCTGTGGGAGGCGTTGAGCCACAGTCAGAGACAGTATGGCACCAGGCTGACAAATATCATGTGCCAAAGATCGTTTTTGTCAACAAAATGGATAGGATCGGCGCAGACTTCAATGCAGTTGTCAGTCAGATCAGGGAAAGGCTTGGGGCGCATCCGCTTGTCATGAACATTCCATGCGGCGCAGAAGACAAGTTTGCAGGGGTTTTTGACCTTGTAAACGAACGATTCATCGTCTGGGATGAGGCAAGCCAGGGTGTGGAGTTTGAGGAAAAAGACATCCCTGATAAATATCTGGATGAGGTGCGGGATGCAAGGGCAAGGCTCATTGAGGCTGTGGCAGAGGTGGACGACAATATTATGGAAAAATTCATCTCTGAAGAGCCTGTTTCAGCACAGGAAATCAAGTCCGCTGTGCGCAGCGCATGCATTTCACTCAAAGGTGTGCCAGTTTTCTGCGGATCAGCCCTGAAAAACAAAGGCGTTCAGCCTCTTTTAGATGCAGTGGCGGATTTTCTGCCAAGCCCGTTGGACGTGCCTGCTATCAAGGGATCTGAGCCTACTACTGGAAATGAGGTGGAATGCCAGAGCGTTGACAATGCCCCCCTTGCAGCGCTTGCCTTCAAGATACAGATGGATCAGGGCAGAAAGGTGGTGTTTGCAAGGATTTATTCAGGCATTGTCAAGGAAGGGATGGATATTCTTAATCCCTCCAAGCATTCAAAGGAAAAGATTTCAAGGGTCTTTGAGATCCATGCGGACAAACGTCAGAGGGTGGAGGCAGCCAAGGCTGGCGACATCGTGGCGCTGATGGGACTCAAACACACCACCACAGGAGACAGCATCTGTGACCCTGCAAAACCAGTTCTCTTGGAGCCTATCGAGGCATATCAATCGGTGATCTCCATTGCAGTGGAGCCGAAGACAACTGCTGATCAGGAAAAGGTTGAACAGGCCCTTGCAATACTTTCCGAGGAAGACCCGACGTTCAGGGTAAAATTCGACGAAGAGACAGGGCAGACCATCATCTCAGGCATGGGAGAGCTGCATCTTGAGGTGCTTGTAAACAGGCTTACACGGGAATATAATGCCCCTGTGACTGCCGGCAAGCCACAGGTGGTCTATCGCGAGGCGATTAAATCCAGGGTCGTTTGGAAAGAGGAGTTTGACAGGGAGATAGCAGGCTCAAGGCTCATGGCAATAGTGACCATTGAGGTCAGCCCACTTGAAAGAGGCGCAGGCAACAAGGTCAGGTCAGATATAAGTGATGAAAAGCTGGCCATGCTTCCCCCAGGATATTTGCAAATGGCGCTGGATGTCCTGACCCAAGGGCTTGAAAGTGGGCCTTTAAGGGGTTTTCCTATGCTTGACACAGAGGTCGTACTCAAGGATATCATAATATTTGAAGGGGCCACTACAGACATAGCCCTGAAGGCAGCCTCCTCAAGCGGGCTCAGAAATGCCGTCAGCCGGGCAGAGCCGGTTCTTCTCGAACCAATGATGAAGCTTGAAGTGGTTGTGCCGGAAAATTACATGGGAGAGGTTATCGGAAACCTCAACAGCCGTGGAGGACGTGTCGAGTTCATCGAGCCAAGGGGCATGCACCAGGTAATCAAGGCTATAGCCCCTCTTTCAAAACTCTTTGGCTATTCCACACTGCTTCGCTCCGAAACCCAGGGCAGGGGCGTCTTCACCATGACTTTTTCGCACTATGATATTTATGGTGCATAGAAATCAAACTTATTGGTAACTATTCAGCAGCACCCCATCTGCTGTGTCATCGGCCTGCTCATGTGCAGG
>DYLC01000029.1 GCA_020722285.1 Desulfobulbus propionicus
CAGTTGTGCTTACAATAGCGTTGGAGCGCAGTCAAAGCAGCTCATCTGCTGTCAGGATGCGATTTTTTTCAACCTGCATATAAAAAGTCCATCCATCAACTTGTTCGGGAGGATGCGCACTGCAGATTCAAGTCTTGGGTCAAGTTCCTTGGCTTGCCATTTAATAATCCCCTTTTGGCAGTTTGGAAGGTTTTTTGGCAGCTCAATGGGCATAACTTCAAGCTTTTCCCCGAAAATATGAAGGGTTCTGTTCACAATCAATTCATTTTCTTCTGGTGAAAACGAGCAGGTGCAGTAAAGTATCTCTCCGTCGGGTTTTGTGCTTTTAACAGCGGATTCCAGGAGACCTGCCTGTTTTCTCGCCATCTCTTTCACCTTCCTCATGGACCAGTGTTGCCATGATTTAGGCTCAAACGCCTTAAAGCGCGCCTCTGAAGAGCAGGGGGCGTCGAGCAGCGTTTTGTCAAACCTGCCCTGGCAGAGCCTGCCCACTGTTCTGCCATCCTTGAGGTATGTCCTTGCGATTTTTACACTATATTTTTTAAGGTTGGCATTAAGCCGGAAAAAACGATCTTTTATGGGCTCCACTGCGGAAATATGTCCCCAGTTTTCCATGTGTTGCGCTATCCTGATTGTCTTGCCACCCGGAGCTGCAGCAAGATCAAGGACTGTTTCGCCCGGCCTTGGGGCAAGCAAAAGGGGCGGGAGCAGGCTCGATGGGGTGCAGATGTATATTTTGCCTTGATTGAATGCAGCGGAAGCTGTCAGCATCTCTCTGGCTTGCCAGGGCACACTGAAGGCGTTTGTTGTAAAGCAAAGGGGTGTAGGGGAGAGGTGCAGGCTGGCAAGCTCAGCCAGCGTCCTGTCCTGCGCCTCAAGGAAAGGATTTGTAAAAAAAGAAATGTCTTTTGGGCTGTAAAATGAGTCAATGACAGAGTCAAGCCACTGTCCATCAATGGTTTGACTGAGTATTTCCAGAAAAGGTTCAGGGAGCATGAATTTTGGAAACTGCTATTTTAATCGTTTTTCCAGCCGCCAATCCCCAAAAGTTCAACTGACAGACCAATGGTGGTGTCATCTCGTTCTTTTTTAAAATGGCCTGTGACTGACCAGCAGTTTGAGGTGTATCTGAGACCATAGGTGGATTCAATCTCGTCGCTATCTTCAAATGACCATTCTGTTTCGTAAATCCCGCTCCATTTTTCAGTCAGCACCAGGTTCATATCCAGCACAAGTGAATCAATCGCCTCGACCATATTGTATCGGTAGGCAAGACCAAGTCTGTCGCCTGCCTGGCTTGACAGATTACCCCACAGATTGTAACTGGTGACGCCTTTGCCATAAAAGTTGTAGGTGGTGTCATAGCGAAGGGCAATATTTTGCCGTGGTCGCCACTCAAGCTCTCCATACAAATCAGAGAGATAATGCTCTTCCACCGCTTTGTTAAGTCTTGGGATCCTGTCAAACAGGCTGTATCTGCTTAATACAGGAGGCCCTATCGGGATCTTGCTTCCGTCATAGCTCTGCTCAATATAAAATCTCAAAATATCTGAATACGTGAATTGCGAGGTCGTGCCAGGCCTTTTGTAGCTGAGGTGAGAAAGAAACGAAAGGGTGAAGCGATCCATCTTTTCAAGACGGTCAAGACTGTCGAGTTCAGGCAGATTGTCCTGGTCGTCACCAGGCCTGTGCCTGAAAAAGAGCCTTGGCCTGATAGTGTTTCTTAAGAATTCAGTTTCTGTCAGTGCAAATGTTCTGGCAAGGGTTGTGCTGGCATCCACATCCACCCTGTAAAGCAGTCTGTTGGCCTTTGATGTCTGGTCATGATCGTCTGCAGTGCCAGTGGCTGAGTAAATGGTTTCCTCTGTCGCTGCGCTTATTACGATGTCCCCATAGTCGCCAAGTTGCGATGGAAAATGGAGCTGGGGCTTAGCGTAAATCCGTTGTATTCTGTCTCCTTTGTCCCGCCAGTAATGGACATAGTGGGCATCCCAGTCATACAAAAAAGGCAGGTCAAAGAGCGGCCTGGCGTAACCGTGAGATACTAATCTGGGGAGGGTTTGAACTGTGTTGTCCTGTTCTGAAGGCAGGAGATTTCTGTTATATTGAAGTTCTGAACCCAAAAAATGGTCGTTGTCGAGTTTGGTAAGCTGTAGCGTGGATGGCCTTATGTTATCTGTACGTTCGGAAAGGGAACGTCCAAAAAATTTGCGAAACATCCTGTCAGACTGGTCAAAGCCCATTGGACCTTCATCAAATTCACGTAGATAATCCAGGTCGCTTGCGTAGTCCACATCCAGTTTGACATCTATCCCGCTTGCCAGCGTTTGATCCAGTTTGCCCCTGAGCCAGTAGCGCTTTTCCGCTGTGCGTCTGTAGCCATCGTGGTTGAAGTCCTCGTCGTCAAGCATGTCAATAATGGTGTTGTATCGCCAGATTCCCTTCGTGTCCTCAGAGAAAACATAACGCATCTCCACCCCCTGCATCCAGCCCCTGCGGTTCATGACATGCTGATAAAATGTGGCGTCCACGCTGTCTGTGATAGCCCAGTAATATGGCACGTTCAATTCTACGCCATTTCTGCTTGATGAAGCAAAATAAGGCAGTAAAAAGCCGCTTTTTTTGTAACGATTGATGGGGATGGACAGCCAGGGGGTATAGAGTAGCGGGATATTAGCCACCCTGAAAGAGGTGTCCCTGGATACTGCCTGACCTGTGAGGGTAAGTTTTAGTTCGCTGCACCTGAAACTCCATGCCTGTTTTGGAAGTGGACAGGTACTGATAATGGCATTGTCTGCCAGATACTCCTCCTCGCCGGTCTTTTGTATCTTGTCTGCAACAAGATTTACGTTGTTTCTCTTAAGAAACAACTGGCCGGAGCTGATAGTGCCTGTCGAGGTCTTAAGGTCAAACTCAGCCTCGTCTCCCCTCAGGATGTCTTCACCAAACCTGATTACCACAGCGCCATGTGCCCATGCCTTTGACAGTTTTGTGTCATAGGACATTTCGTCAGATGTGATGGTAAGCGAGTCTCGCCAGACCCTGACATTGCCTGTACCCGTCACTACCTGACTGTCATGATAGAAAACGAGTTGTTCCGCCTCAATCTGCCATGGCAAAGCCTTTTTTCCCGGCGTCTCAGTTTTTTTCATAGCTGCCTGAACATTTGGGCAAAAAGTGCATAACAGCCAATTAGCACAAAAAAATACAAGTATGCGCAGCATTAAGGAGTGGCTTTGGCTAAGATACTTCGACTCTGTTGCGTCCATTTCGTTTAGCTGCGTAAAGGGCTTCATCCGCCCTTTTGATGATGTCATCTTCAGCGTCAGCGTTTTGATACTGAGATATGCCGAAGCTGCATGTTATATGTTTAACAGTAGGAAAATTGTGCTCTGCTATTGCAGAGCGAAGTTTTTGAGCTGCGAAGGTGGCTTGAGATATGTCTGTTTCAGGGCAAATTATTAAAAATTCCTCTCCGCCCCACCTGCCTACTGTATCAGTCTGCCTGAGGTTTTTGCCGAGTATCAATGCCAGTTCCTTGAGAGTCGTATCCCCCACCTGATGGCCGAAAGTGTCGTTGATGGATTTGAACTTGTCTATGTCAAGCATAATAACCACAAGGGGCCGGTTGTAGCGTTTGCAGTAGCGAAGGGCAGAGTTGAAGACAGAGTCAAGTTTGAGCCTGTTATAGAGGCCTGTCAGTCTGTCGGTTGCAGCTATGGCCTCAAGCTCCTTGTTTTTAATGGCGAGCATCGCATGAGCTTCTGCCAGATTGTTCTGTGTTTCCTTTAAATTCATGATGTCAACGAAAAGATTATACATTACAGTCCTTCCGTCTGGCCAGCTTATTATCTTTGAATGGCATTGATACCATCTGTCATCAATTTCATTAAATATTTCGTAAGTTGCTCTTGTGTTATTTGGCAAGTCATGATCATCTACTAAAACTGATCGTTTGCAATCAAGACATGGTGAAGTTGTTCGTTTGATTGCACTGAAGCATTGCTGACCTGGTTCGGCATTAAACATTGTTTTTGCAATCTCATTGAGATAAATCAGCTCAAAGTTATTTATATCTACTACAGTTACGCCAAATGGAATTATTTCAAAAAACGTCTCAAAGACCTTCACTTCATTTAACATGAGCTTTTGCCATATTTTGTCATAATCATATTGATGGTTTCTTCGAGTTTTTCTTTTTTGAATGGTTTTAAAATATAGCCTTTGGCACCGGCATTGATGGCGTCTATGACCATCTGTTCCTGGCCGTGAGATGTTATTATTACAATTAATGCTTCAGGATGACTGGTTTTGATATTTTTAGTCGCTTCTATGCCGTCCATCTCCGGCATCGTTATATCCATTGTAATAAGATCCGGCAGATATTTTTCATAATTCTCAAGTGCTTTTTTGCCTGTTCCGCATATATGTACTATGTTATGCCCCAATTCTGTAAGCATTGCAGAGAGCTTTTTGGCAATTAACATTGAATCATCTACTATCATTATATTTAATGACATATAGTTATACCTCTTTATAATCAAGTGTCTGATCAAACAGATCGCTAGGGCCTATAACATACAGATTTATATCGCCTATGTCGGTTTGAAGATTTGCAGTGTAAAAATATGCGTTTTTATGTCTGATAAGACTTTTGGCATCTTTTATTATTATTGGAGGAGATATCATTATAGCATGTCCTTTTGTCTGGAAATCAGAAGTGGCATTTCCCACTATGATATTCAGAATCTCTCCTGCTGTTTCATCAAGATACATAGATTTTTCTTCTTCTGATATATCAAGTCCCTCAGTCATTGTTTCACATATTTTCTCTATTATTTTGTCGTCGAAACTTAAAGCTACAAAAAGACCTATTGTGCTGTTTATGCCTTGAATTGCCGTGATATGTTTAAGTTCAAGTTTGTTGGTTTGATTGAAAGCTATATCAGTGAATTTAAGATTGAGATTTGCCTCGTCAATCAAAAAATTTTGAGTGCGTTTAATGATAAAATTAACGATGGTTTGATTATCCATATTATCCCCTGTAATCCTTCGGGTGTTAATGCAGATATGGCATGGCAATAGTGAAAGTGGTGCCAGCGCCTTTCTCTGATGAAACTGTTATTGTCCCGCCAAGCTCTTCGATGCTTGCCTTAAGTGCGGACATTCCTACCCCTCTGCCTGATAGTTCCGTGGCGGAATCTTTTGTGGTTATTCCATCTACGAAGAGATACTCCATGATCTCATCGTCACTGAGTTTTTGTGCGTCAGCATCAGTTTGCGTGGAGATTTTTTGTCGAAGTTTGTCCGTATCTACCCCCCTGCCGTCGTCTTTTAAAACTATCTCAATATAATAGTCTTTTCTGCTGACAGTACAAGATATTTTTCCTGTTTCATCTTTTCCCGCAGTATTTCTTTCATCAGGCAGTTCCAGTCCATGGTCAACTGCATTTCTGAAAAGATGCACCATGTTTTTGGTGACATTCTGATACAATTCGGGTTTGACAAGTATCGTGTCGCCCTCAATTTCAAAAGGTTCGAGCTCTTTGCCAAGACGGTGGGCTAACTGGAGGCTCATTTTTGAATATGGAGCGAGCATGGTTTTTATATCGATTGACTGAATTGTTTCAATATTAAGGCAAATGCCTTGCAGCAATTCTTTAATGGCAGGGGCTTGCGCCATGGCTTCTCGTAACAGTCTGAGTATTTCTGTGAGTTGGTATTGTGTGGCGCAAAAGGTTTTGGATGTCTCCATGAAGTTTCTTCCGAGGCTTTCCTTGAGCACAGAAATGTCCTCTTCAAATGCGCGCCTGCAATCGGCAAAATTGACTGTTTCGAGCAGTGTGGCCTTTGAAAGTCTGTTTTGCTCTTTGATATCCAGCAACTCCTGCTCCATTTTATGAAGGGTCTCAGGCAGCGCAATGAATTCAAACTGTGCAAAATTGCCCTTAAGAGTGTGCAATTTTCGATATATGTTGACAAATATATCATTTGTTGAGCTGTCCTTGTTGAGGATGTCGGATGCCTTAAGGTGGCAGAACTCTTCGTAATCATGTATAAGTTCTACTATCTCATTTTTATATCTGACTGCTGTCACTACAAGCTTCAGTCTTTTTCTCTCACGCTCTATGGCTTTTTCGAGCTTTTTTTGCTTTGTGATATCAAACATGATGAGCATCATTCTATTGCTGTCAATAAGTTTGTATTTTATTTTGTAGTAATGGTTATGTATGGAAAACTCTGATGGCATAAGAGACAGGATGCATTCAATCTTGAAGCTGTCTTTTTCATTAAATAGTCCCTGCATGTTTTTTCTAAAATGTTCTTTAGTTGCCGATTTTGTGTCATCAAACAACAGATCATCTAATTTTAAGCCTGAAATTTCTTTTTTAAAGATATTTATACATTCATTGCTATATTCCGAGTCAACTGAAAGATCATTATTAATCATTAAAAAACCTTCATCAGAGTGGTCAAGTAGGGCAGAGATTTTTTCTTTCTGCTCTGTCAGTTCCATAGTGCGCATATCCACAGTATCTTCCAGGTTTTTATTCAGATGTTCCATAGCCATCTGGCTTGCTACAAGTTTGTCTATCATTTCGTCGAACTCTCTTGAAAGAAGACCGATCTCATCATTGCTTTTTATGTTGCTCCTGACTGTCAGATTGCCAGAGCCTATTTTTTTTGCTGCCTCTCCAAGCAGTTCAATTGGTCGTATCAGCTTTCTGCTAACCAGAAAACCAAACCCAATAGATATCAGTAGTAATATGCTGGATATGTATATAATCTTTGTTTTAATTTGTTCTGATGAGGCATTCAGCTCATCTATATATGCAGATGAACATATATAAAGTCCAAGTGGTTCATAGTATTTTATCCATGATATCTTGTAATAGCTGTAGTTGCCAGGATCTTCCAGCCTGTCCCAGTAATAATAAAGTTCTTTTGTTGACTCAGCAGCCTTCATTAACTCTGTTGTGATGTATCGATCATCTGTCCTTGGCATCTTCATCTGCCGCAGATTTTTTCCTTCGATGTTTGAGTTAGGATGTATGATGAGGTTATGGCTTTGATCAAAGATATACATATAGCCCGTTTTTGCTATTTTTGTCTTTTTTATGATCTCTCTCAGCTTGTCAAAAAGTTGTTCCTTTTTCTTTTGTATTTCAGTCTCAATATCGTCAATATATACCCCTGTTCCAAATACCCACTGCCACGCAGGAAAGTGCCGTGAATATGTCAGCTTTTCTGATGGTCTTTCTTGGCCGAGACGTCTCCACCAGTAGGTTGTAAATCCTTCATGCTCTTCCCTCGCCTTTTTAACAAGATTTGGAACGATTATGGTGCCATATACGTCTTTAACCTCAGAAAAATCTTTATTCATGAGTTCTGGATGAGATATCAATACACTATTATAGTCTGATATAAAAAAATAATCATTTTTGCCATATCTTAAGTCTTTGACCCAGTTAAGTGCCTGCTTTTTTGCTTCTTCTTCAGTTAGTTTTCCTGTTTTATAAAGTTCATAAAACTTATACAGTTGTGATTCAACTGTCATAGTCAGATCTTTCAGTTTATTTTGGTAGCGTTTGACAGATTCTTGTTTGTAGGTTTTAAGGTCTTCATCAGTGCGTTTTATAAGGTCATATATCTTGTCAAGCTGTGCTTTTACATAGTTTTCCTCCATCTGGAATGCGTTTTCTTTGACTAAGGGCACTATCAAAAAGAACATGCCTGCTGCATTTATGGTTACGATAAACAGGATTAAAATGATGGTTTTGGTGTAAAAGTTGATTTTCATTGTGTTGATTTGTCTTGATGTCCTGTCATGGCTTTCACAGAGCAGAATAGTTCCGCTGCCAACACAGACCAAGTTTCAAATCTGTCTTTATCCAATATTATGTCTCTGGCGTCAAGCCATCCCACAGCCCTCAGGTCTTCCTGGTCAGACAGGCGCAGGTTCTCTGCATGTTCTATCGCAACATTGTGAACAGCGCCTAAATGTACCTGTCCAACAGGGTTGGACTCATCATTGATCCATCCTATAAACCTGTCTGCAATGACCTTGAAGTCTCCTGCGAGTTCCTCCTGTCGTTCACGCAGGATGGCCTGCTGGTAAATGGCAAGTGGTGAGTCCGCATGGTCCATTGTGTTGATGTGTCCTCCTATGCCGATAGACATTTTCCCGCTGAGACGTTGCTCTCCGATTTTTTCCCCACGCTCGTAAACAAAAAATCTGTCTTTATGATTGAAAAGCTGATATGGTATTATTTGTTTCCATAAATTGTCATTTTCTGCAAGTTCTCTCGGGAGAAAAGATACCTCATTTGCAAGCAGGAGTTCCGAAACTGTCGGGTTTATCTTGAAGCCTGTGAACAGCCCTATTCCAAAGATTTTTTCAATGTTTTTTCGTTTTATGCACAGTACCTGTTCGTTTTTCATGGGCTGTTTCCTTATGTGGGATAGCGTCATCAGAAGAAGCAGTGGATTTTTCAACGATCTCGAAGTTCAGATGTCTTCTGGTTATATTGACACTTTTAAGACGCACTGTCACCGGCATTCCAAGTTGATAGATTTTTCGGGTGCGCTGGCCTATGAGCCGGTGTCTTTGAAGGTCGCATTCATAGTAATCATCGGCCAGATCCACCATCCTGACTGCCCCTTCTACGAATATATCTTTCAATTCAACAAAAAAACCAAATGAGGCCACTCCAGAGATGATCCCATCGAATATCTCTCCGACTTTTTCCGCCATGAACCGTGCTTTGAGCCGTTCGAGCATCTCCCGTTCGGCCTCGATTGCCACGCGCTCACGCCTTGAGCAGTCTGTTCCAAGTCTTGCCAGAGTTTCATAAGGATACGCCTCGACTGCTTTTCGTTTTTTCATGTTAGCCTTGAGTATTCGATGGGTCACAAGGTCAGGATATCTTCTGATGGGCGATGTGAAGTGGAGGTAGTTCTGGGAGGCGAGCCCAAAGTGTCCCTTGTTGTCAGGAGTGTAAACTGCCTGCCTCATGGAGCGCAAAAGCACTGTGTTTACCAGATATTCAAAGGGTTCGTTTGCCGCTTTTTTAATCGCTTTCTGACACCAGGCAGGGTCAATTCCGTCGGTTTTTTCAAGATGAAGCCCGATGCTTTCAGCAAACTCCCTGAAATCGTCAAGCTTTTGAGGGTCAGGCTGTTCATGTATCCTGAAAAGGGCTGGAATGGAGCGTGATACAAAAAAGTCAGCCACAGCTTCGTTTGCAGCAAGCATGAACTCCTCAATAAGTTGATGAGCAAAGTTTCGTTGTCTTTTGACAATATCTTCAAGTTCTCCTGTAATTCCAATGACTACAAACGGCTCTGGAAGGTCAAAATCGATGCTGCCTCGTTCTTGGCGTACCTGTGTTAAAAGCATTGCAAGTTCAGTCATGTCGTTTAGCGGTTTTAGAAATGTCTGGCTGAGAGAAGTATGTCCGGTTTTTGCCTTGCTTTTCAGTTGTTCAATGAGTTTGGCTATCTCTGAATATGTACATCGGCGGTGGTTTTTGATAACAGCCGGGTAGAATTTTGCCTTTTTTCTGTGCCCTTGCCGATCAAAGTGGATCTCAGCCACCACAGCAAGCCTGTCCTTGTCAGGAACAAGGCTGCAGAGGTTGTTGGACAGTGCCTCAGGTAGCATCGGGACGACAGAGTTTGAAAAATAGACACTTGTGCCCCTGTCCATTGCGTCTTTGTCAATGGGGCTGTCAATCTGGACATAGTGACTTACATCGGCGATTGCAACCAGCAGCTCATAGCCGGTTCTGGTTTTTTTTGCCCATACCGCATCGTCGAAGTCTTTGGCTGTTTCGCCATCTATGGTGATTAAAGGCACATCGCGGAGGTCTTTTCTACCCTGTTCTGATATGTCTTTCTCGCTTATGATAACTTCATCAGGTAGGAGTTCTGTTTCTTTGAGGGTTGCATCTGAAAACTGCTGTGGCAGTTCATGGCGATATGCCACGATTCTGGCCTGTACTGAGAGGTCATTTTCATCCCCGAGGATTTCTATTATTCTGCCTTCAGGCGCAGAGCTTGACAGGTCAAAGTCAGTGATTTCTGCCAGCACAATCTGACCTGTCTGCGCCTTTATGGCGTTTTTTTTCGGGATGATTATTTCAAACAAGAGTCTTTCATCCTCAGGTTTTACAACTGAAACAGATTTGCCTTTGTGGAAAGTACCTATAACCTTTTTGAGAGATCTTTCAATCAACCTGAGCACTGAGCCTTCGATCCTTCTTGTCCTGGTTTTGGAGGGTTCAACCCTGACCATAACAATATCGCCATGCACAGCCCCTTTGAGGTTATTCCTGGCAATGAAGATGTCCTCTGCTCCTTGTTGTCCCTCTGGAGTGACAAAGCCATAACCATCTCTGTGCATGGAAAGCCTGCCTTTTATCAGGTGCATCATCTCTGTGAGGCCGAATCTGCCACCTTTTAACTCGACAAATTCACCTGACTGGCAAAGTTTCAGCGCCTCCTCCATGACTTTTTTTCTGGCTTTACTGTCAAGAGCGGCAAGTTTAACCATTTCGTGGAGAAAAAGCGGCCGGCCAGCCTGTTTCATTGTATCAAGCAGGATACGGGCAAGAGGTGAGTGTTTTGTTATTGGATCTG
The DNA here is from genome assembly GCA_020722285.1 of Desulfobulbus propionicus. Lineage (GTDB taxonomy): Bacteria > Desulfobacterota > Dissulfuribacteria > Dissulfuribacterales > DYLC01 > DYLC01. The sequence continues at coordinate 10,642 of DYLC01000029.1, forward strand.
TTTTTTTGTTCTTTCTGGAAGGCATAGTTTTGTCTCAAGGGTTGTGGTAAAGAGTTCAGAGATAGATGACAGCTTCATGGAAGTTTATCTTATATTTTTGTGGAGAGAAAGGATTTATGCTTATTTTTTTGCCTTGTTCAAAAAAATATTGTTCAGAAATGTTTTTCTGGAGGTCATATCAAAGCGTTACATGTTGTTAATCTGCTGTAATGACTGAAAAACATGTAGCTATCGTAGCATCGTTCTCAGGCGAAGGCGGGGTTGAGCGCATGGTGCTTAATCTTGCGCGTGGTTTTTTAAATCTGGGATGTGAGGTTGACCTGCTGGCCATCAGGGATAAAAGCGCCTATCTTTCAGCGATTGAGCCAAAAATTCAACTTGTTAAACTCGGCGCAAACCATGCCTTGGGGGCGATTTTGCCCCTGGCCTTTTATCTCAGAGATAAAAAGCCTCGTGCATTGCTTGCAGCAAAGGACAGGGCAAGTTTTGCGGCTGTGATGGCAAAAAAGCTGTCAGGCAGTGATTGCAGATTAGTGGCAAGGCTTGGCACAACTGTGTCTGCGGCGCTTGATGGCAGTTCTTCTGTGGCAAGAGTCATCAGGTTTCAGATGATGAGGTTTACCTATGCAAATGTGGATGTTGCTGTGGCAGTGTCACGGGGAGTTGCCGAAGATCTTGTTAAAATTACCAGTTGCAGCAGCTCCAAGGTTCATGTGATTGCAAATCCGGTAATCACCACAGACTTTTATGAAAAAGCCAAGGAAGTCGTCTCGCATCACTGGTTTGAAAAGGATGAAAGGCGTAGCTGCCCTGTGATTCTTGGGATGGGAAGGCTGACCAGGCAGAAGGACTTTTTCACCCTTGTCAGGGCGTTTGCAATGCTCAGACAGGAGATGTCTTGCAGGCTGTTGATACTTGGTGAGGGGCGTGACAGAGAGGAGATATGGGCTCTTGCGCGTGAACTTTCTGTGTCTGAATATCTTGTCATGCCAGGCTTTGTGACAAATCCCTACCCGCTTCTGGCGCAGTCTGACCTGTTTGTGCTTTCTTCAGCATGGGAAGGCTCGCCCAATGCATTGACTGAAGCTCTTGCTCTTGGTGTGGCTGTAGTTGCGACAGATTGTCCAAGCGGGCCAAGGGAGATTTTACAGGGAGGAAGGGTGTGTCCACTGGTGCCGGTAGGGGATGTAAAAGGTCTTTTTGAAGCCATGAAAAAAATGCTTTTGTCTCCGCCACAAAAAGATGCGCTTAAGCAGGCGGCCTCGGAATACACACAGGAGGCAAGCGCCAAAAGATATCTTGAGCTTTTGATTGGTTGAGCCAGTTATGTTTTTTCAAGCCCTTTTGAGATTATTTCAAGTGCCTTTTGGATTTCCTCACCAGTAGTGAATCTCCCTATGGAAAATCTGACTGTGCCCCTTGCTGTTGCATCGTCACAGCCCATTGCCGCAAGAACATGGGAGATGCGAGTGCTTGTGTCGTGACAGGCAGCCCCTGTGGATGCCATCAACTCAGGGCATAAGGCAAGCAGATCATAGGCTTTTTTGTCTCGAAAAGAGACGCTGAGGGTATTTGGCAGGGTTTCAGCATGCATGGCATTTCTTGTAATGCCTGGCCAAAGCTCTTTCAATCCATTGAACAACATTTCTTTAAGTTTTTTTTGTCTCTCAATTTCCGTTTCCAGATTTTTGTTCGCAAACTCACAGGCAGCTCCAATTCCCGCTGCCAGTTCAACCGCCTCGGTGCCAGGTCTTATGCCGTGTTCTTGACCTGCTCCGAACAGGATCCTTTGAATGACGGTATTTTTTTTGATATACAGCGCTCCAATGCCCTTTGGCGCATAAAATTTGTGACCGGCCATGGTCAATAAATCCACCTTGAGGTCATTGACGTCCACAGGTAGTTTGCCCAATACCTGACATGCATCTGTGTGCATACATATCCCATGTTGCCTTGCGATGTTACCAACCTCTTTCACGGGTTGAAGAGCGCCTGTTTCATTGTTGGCAAGCATGATGGAGATGAAAGATGTGCTGGGCTTGATAGCTTTTTTCACATCAGCAGGGTCAATGACGCAATCTTTGGATACCTTGATAAAGGTGATGTCCCACCCATGCTCCATCAGGAGGCGCAGCATGGGTTCTGTAGTGGCAGGATGTTCAATGCTTGTAGTTATGGCATGTTTTTTTGTCGTTTGGTTCAAACAGTAGCCAAGTATAGCCAGGTTGTTGGCTTCTGTGCCACCGCTTGTAAAGATAATTTCAGATGGTATGGCACCGATGGTTGATGCAACCTTTGCTCTTGCCTGTTCCAAAGCCTCCTTTGCTTTTCTGCCAAGCATGTGAGCGCTTGAAGGGTTTGCCCATGCGTGTTCTCTGACATATAACATGGCATCCTGTACAGGCCTTGCAACTGATGTCGTGGCATTGTAGTCTAAATAAATCATGAAACAAATTATAATATGGATATCGGCGCATGGCAATTATTGACCGCTTGATTTTATTTTTTTTGTTGTTAACAGGTGTTGTTGTGGCTTTTGGATTATCAGCCTGCTCTGGTAAAAAAGCCATACCTAAAAGTGGTTATATTTATCCACCAGGCGTCAAACTTCCGGCAACTCAAAGGCCTTATGAGGTAAATGGCAAAACCTATTACCCGTTGTCTTCCTCTGAAGGTTTTGTGGAGGAGGGGCTTGCCTCATGGTATGGCAAGGAGTTTCATGGCAAGCTTACCTCCACAGGCGAAACCTATGATATGCATGCAATCAGCGCAGCGCACAAAATACTTCCAATGAATACATATGTGCGGGTCTCCAATCTTGAGAATGGCCGGGAGGTGGTCTGCCGGATCAATGACAGGGGACCTTTTGTGAAAGGTAGGATTATTGACCTGAGTTACGAGGCAGCAAAAGAAGTCGGGCTGATTGGCATGGGAACTGCTATGGTGAGGGTCGAGGCCTTGGGTGAAGGTAGTTTTGAAAGTGGCGGGACTATCAAGTTTGTCAGCCATGTTGATTTTGAAAAAGGGATGTTTTTTGTTCAGGCAGGTTCATTTTTGGAAAAAGAAAGGGCTTACAGTTTCAGAGACAGGCTTGCTGAGAGGTATGGCAGGGTAGAGGTAGTGACCTACAAGCCAGGGGCTCAGATGTTTTACAGAGTTCAGGTCTATGCCTCTGACAATTATAATAGCGCAAAGCAATTTGAACAGAGACTTGAGCATGAGATCAGTCCTGATTGTTTTGTAGTGGCAAGGTAGAAGATTTGATAGTCTCGTAAAAAAATGAAGATTTAGATGGCTAAGTAAAAAAACTTCAGATGTAGCGCAACATAGTAATAGTTGGGGTAGCAGTTGGGCAGATGCAGACTTTTTACGACGTCATCAGTTTTTGTTTTTTGAAAAATACAGTATGCTGGAAAGGTTCAAAAAAGCATTTTGGGGAGTATTATGTGATTGCCCCATTGCATTAAAATTAGTAGAGGTGCAAACTTGGAACAGTTAAAAAGAGAAAGAGACAGTCAATCAGGTTTTACATTGATGGAGTTGTTGGTAGTGATGGTCATAATCGGCCTTCTTGCATCGCTCGTTGCGCCTAAGTTCTTTGGGAAACTCTCATCAAGCAAGCAGAAGACAGCCAAGGCGCAGATTGAGCTTTTTGGCGCTGCGCTGGATGAATTTCGCCTGGATAATGGTCGTTATCCGACAACAGAGGAGGGATTAAGCGCCCTCAGAGAAAGGCCTTCAGGGCTTGACAAGTGGAAGGGGCCATATCTGCCCAAGCCTGTTCCGAAAGATCCCTGGAGTAAAGACTACGCATATAAAGCCCCTGGAGAGCATGGTGAGTATGACCTCATAAGCTACGGGCTTGATGGTCAGCCAGGCGGAACAGAGGAAAATTCAGATGTGGTGAGCTGGGAGTGATGACGCAGGATTCACAGTTTAAGGTCATTAGCTCTGCGGATTTTCCTGACAGGGCGCCAGTCATCAATGGTCTGAGCCCTAAACATATGAAGCAGTGGAGGGTTGTGCCAGTTGCTGTTGACCCTGAGATGGTCACTGTAGCCATAGCAGATGCCTCTGATCTGTACGTGAGGGAGATCCTTTCGTCTATATATCAGTGTGAAGTGAGGCTGGTAATCGCTGCTGAAGAAGACATACTTTCAGCTATCTATCGCTGGTATGAAGCGGAGGTGGATATTACCGGCGGTGAGTCAGGGGAAGATCCCAGGTCTGAGACAGATCTTTGGGATGATCCTGAGCAGCTTAAGGATATGGCATCTGAAGCTCCCGTGGTAAGGCTTGTCAATCATCTGATCAGTCAGGCTATTGAGGTCAAGGCCTCTGACATACATTTTGAGCCTTTTCGGGAAAAACTCAAGGTTCGCTATCGTATAGACGGCGTACTTCATGAGATGGAAAGCATTGCCAAAAAACTTCAGCCTGCCATTACCTCCCGTATAAAACTCATGGCCAAGATGAATATCGCCGAGATGAGGCTTCCGCAGGACGGACGTATCAAAGTCAAGGAAGGGCAGCGAGACATAGATATTCGTGTCTCGTCTTTGCCGACGCTGTTTGGCGAAAGCTTGGTATTGAGGCTTTTGAACAGAGAAGAGGTGCGTCTCGAGCTCGAAAGCCTTGGCATGCCGGCAGGTCTGCTGAAGAGATTTGAGCGGGTTATCACGAGGCCTTATGGGATGGTTCTGGTCACAGGGCCTACTGGCAGCGGAAAGACCACCACGCTTTATGCGGTAATGAATCGTATAAATTCATCTGACAAAAAGATCGTGACAGTTGAAGATCCTGTTGAATATCAGCTTGACGGCATCAATCAGATACATGTCCGTACAAATATCGGGCTTACCTTTGCAAGCGCCTTGAGAACCATTCTGAGGCAGGATCCTGATGTTATCCTGGTGGGTGAGATCCGTGATCAGGAGACAGCTGAGATAGCTGTTCAGTCAGCTCTCACAGGCCATGTTGTGTTTTCCACCCTGCACACAAACGATGCATCAAGCGCTGTTACAAGGCTGCAGGAGATGGGGGTGGAGTCTTATCTGCTTTCCTCCTGTCTGCTTGCAGTGCTTGCCCAGAGGCTTGTCAGAAGAATCTGTCCTCATTGCAGAGAAGAATATGTACCTTCTCCTGGGTTGTTCGAGGAAGTCATCCATGCATTTGGGCTTGAGGGTGTCAAGGTGCCTGAGACTCTCTGGCGTGGAAAAGGGTGTCAACTTTGTGCAGGAACTGGTTATTCTGGCAGAATGGGCATCTATGAGTTTCTGGAGGTGAATGATGAGGTCAGGATGCTTATCATGCAAGGCGCAGACAGTTCCGCTATCCAGGATGCTGCTATGAAAAATTTTATGAGAACACTACGTCAGGATGGCCTTCAGAAGGTGCTTGAGGGAGAGACTACCTTTGAAGAGGTGGTCAGGGTGGCCAGCTGATCATGCCGGCATTTGTTTATGAGGCCCTGGATACCAGAGGGCAGAGAATAGGCGGTGTGGAAAGCGCAATGGATGAAAGAGCCCTTGCATCTATCTTGATATCAAAAGGGTTACAGCCTTTGAAGATAAGGCCGCAGCGTAGTTTTTCAGGCCTGTTTTCCTTTTCATTAAGTTCTGACAGTCAAAGGCTAAAGCATGAGGAGTTGCTTTTTTTCACCAAAGAACTTGCTGATCTTTTGGAGTCAGGGGTTCCAATTGAAAAGAGTCTTGCGGTTATTGCGGATGCAGCTGAGAAAAAAGAGACAAAAGAGCTTGTGACTGCCATTAAAAGGGATGTTCAGGCGGGCAAGACGCTTTCTGCCGCCCTTTCAGCCTATCCAGCAACATTCAGCAAGCTCTATGTGAACATGGTGACTGTTGGCGAGATGGGCGGGGTCCTCCCGCAGGTGCTTTCACGTCTGGATAGTTTTCTTGAAAAGGCCAGGCAGGTCAGGCGGTTTATAATCACATCTTCTATTTATCCAGCGATTCTGGCTTTGGTGGGACTCGTTTCGGTTGGTGTGCTTATTGGTTTCGTAGTACCGAAGTTTGGACAGATTTTTGAAGATCTGCATCAACCCATGCCAATTGTGACTCGTTACATAGTAAATATCAGTTACGTTTTGAGGCAAGGCTGGTGGATGATGCTGCTTGCCATTGCTACAACAGTCGTTGCTTTTAAAGCGTATTTGAACACACAGGCAGGCAGGCAGAAGTGGGATGCGAACATAATCAGAGTGCCATTTATTGGGGAGAGTTTTTTAAGAAGCGATCTTGGACGTTTTACGAGGACGCTCGGGACACTTCTTGAAAGCGGCGTGCCGATTCTCTCTGCCATTTCTCTTTCCGCTGAGGTCGTGTCTAATACCGTGGTGCGTACAAGCCTTCAGGACATCTATAAAGGGGTAAGGCAGGGCAAGACATTAAGCCAGTTGATGAAACAATTCTCTGTCTTCCCTTCGATTATGGTGCATCTGGTCTCTATTGGAGAAGAGACAGGCGAGATGGGCAGGATGCTTTTGAAAATAGCGGATGATTTTGAGGAGAAACTTCAGCATGATACCAAGGTTTTTTTGTCGCTTGTGGAGCCTATCACAATTGTCCTTATGGGTGTTGTCATCGGAGGAGTGATATTGTCTATGCTGCTTGCGATCTTTGGCATAAATGATGTAAGTTTTTAGTTGCTGCCCTCTGGTTTTAAAAGGTCTGTTCGTTATTTTTTTATAGGTACTTTTTTGTATCGTTGTGTGATTTCAGCAGATGGCGCTATGAATGGCGGTGGTGTTTTCATGATTAGCCACGGCCCGTTGTGTCTGTTTGCTACATGCCATTTCTGACCATCACGCCAGTACCAGTTGTTTTTAAATTTGAACACATCAGCAGGGTGATCTTCTGCCAGATATACGTTATAAGCCTGTAAAAATATGAGTTTTGGTTCTTTTATAAATGCAGGCCCTTGGATTACGACATTAGCTGGGGGGCCAGCAAAGCAGGGTGCGTGTATAGCTATTCCCATTAACCCAGTGATGAGAATAATTGGTAGTTTTCTGTTCATTGCCATCCTTTTGTTGTGATAGATTACAGGGAGGTTCCAAAAATTGCCCTTTCGCTCAATAGCTGCGTTGCTTGTCAGCGAAAAATGCTCGCATACAGGAAGTATGCTGCGCTTTTTCGCCTCCTCGCGCCTTGCTCTTGAACGAAATTGCTAATTCTTGGAACCTCCCTACAGATATCTCAGCGTCCCAGAATAAATAATAGTTTTTTCATTGTTGTCAAGTTGTAGCACAAGCCCACCGTACTCGTCAATGCCTGTGGCAGTCCCATAAATAACTGATTGGATATCCGGCTTATGGGGATTGGATGTGATAATAACCTTTCGTCCAAGGGTACAGGATTTTTCCGTCCATTCTTTTAAGACATGTTTATGGTTGTATTTGATCAGTTCCTCATAGGTTTCATCCAAGGCTGACAGACTAACGTCGAGAACTTCGTGTATTTTAAATTGATGGCCAGTTGCCTCTTCAAGAGTTGTTGTTTTTTGCGCAATCTCGGCAGAAAACTGAGAGCTGTTACCCTGAATGTTTAGTCCAAACCCGACTGCCACCCATCTGACTTCATCATATTGTCTTGCTTCACATAGAATGCCGCAAATTTTCTTGCCGTTTACCAAAAGATCATTCGGCCATTTAAGTGTTGCAGTAGGTACTCCTAACATAGTGAGTGCTCTATGAATGCCGACACTGATTATCAGACTTAAGGTAGGCAGGTATGCAGGGGCCAATGTTGGTTTTAATGCGATGGAGCAAAAAAGATGGCGTTTTTTTCCAGCTTCCCATATATTTCCATGTGTTCCCCTGCCAGCGAGCTGCCTTTGGGCAACGACAGTGAGGCCTTCAGGAGTGTATTGTGTAATATTCTCAAGTAACCAGGTGTTGGTGGAGTTTGTCTCTGGAAGATTGACAATCTGGCGTCCAATTCTCTTTCGGCAAGATGATGTCAATATAAGAGAGCTGTTCGGGGTGTTCATTTTTTTGTTCCACTCCTTGATAGTCTCGTAAAAAAAAACGAAAATTAGATGGCTAAGTAAAAAAAATTAGATGCAGCGCAACGCAATTGTAGATCAACATAGAATAAAAAGGATACACTATGTTTAATAGTAAAAAAATACCAACGGCGCTTTTTGTTGCAGGTACGGATACTGGAGTGGGAAAAACCATGGTAACTGCGTTGTTGGCCATGGGGTTTGAAGAGATGGGCCTGAAAGTAGAGGTGCAAAAGTGGGTTACAACAGGCAACGACAGTGTTTCTGAAGATGTGGAATTTATTTGTGGCTTACTTGGCAGACAAACGCCAGAGCCGGGTTCACTGCAAACTCCATACTGTTTAGCATATCCAGCGTCGCCGCATCTTTCAGCTCAAAAAGAAGGCAGAATAATAGACTTTGAAGTTCTGGCGGATGCTACACAGAGCCTGTTAAAAGATTGTGATGTTTTGTTGATAGAGGGTGCTGGTGGTTTAATGGTGCCTTATACATTTGAAGTATTGCAGGTTGATTTGATTGTTAAGTTTGCTCTGCCAGTTTGCTTGGTGGCGAGGGCAGGGCTTGGAACGATTAATCATACACTTCTTTCCATTGCTATGATTCGGAAAATGGGGATCAATGTCAAGGCCATTATGCTTAATGGAGGGGCATTTGACGACCCTATAATTGTGGAAGACAATAAAATAATAATTGAGGAGAGGTCTTCGTGTCCGGTAGTAGGGCCTTTTCCATATTTTGGAGATTGCGCTGGAAATGTAGTTAGGAGAGCGATGAATAATTTATTGAACAAAAAAACTCTCTTGACAATTTTATGACAAGCCTGTATATGTTCATGCTCGTTTGTAAATACACCTGCGCTGTGCTTGCTCTTTTTGCTTAAAAAAACAAGATGTAAGGCATAGAGGGGGGAGTTTTTTTGTTGTAAGGAGTTGTGTGGATGCCCACAATTAATCAGCTTGTAAGAAAAGGCAGGGAGCAGCTGAAGAAAAAAACAAAGTCTCCTGCGCTGGATTTCTGCCCTCAGAAGCGAGGGGTCTGCACGAGGGTTTATACTACTACGCCTAAGAAGCCTAATTCAGCCTTGAGAAAAGTGGCGCGTGTAAGGCTTACAAATGGCATGGAAGTTACTTCGTATATCCCTGGTGTTGGGCATAATCTGCAGGAGCACTCTGTGGTCTTGATAAGAGGTGGGAGGGTAAAAGACCTTCCTGGTGTTCGTTATCACATAGTCAGGGGAACCTTAGATACGCTTGGTGTTAAGGATAGGAAAAAGAGCCGATCCAAGTACGGCGCCAAAAAGCCGAAGTAGGTAAGTAGTTTTTGAGGAGGAGAGCTGTTAGATGCCCAGAAGAAGAGAAGTTCCAAAAAGAGATGTAGCGGCTGATCCGCAGTTTAGCAGTGTGCTGGTGTCGCGTTTTATTAATGCGATGATGTGGGCAGGTAAAAAAAGTGTTTCCAGGGGTATATTTTATGATGCCCTTTCTGTTATAGAAAATAAAGTAAAAGAAGACCCTCTGAAGGTTTTTGAGAAAGCCATGGAAAATGTTCGACCTCTTTTGGAGGTACGTTCTAGGAGGGTTGGCGGTGCCACGTATCAGGTGCCGACGGAGGTCAGGCCAGAAAGGCAGCGCTCATTGGCTATTCGCTGGCTGGTGTCCTATGCCAGGAAACGTTCTGAAAAAAGTATGGCGCAAAAGCTTGCCGGGGAGCTTTTGGATGCATCTCAGCAGCGCGGGGCAGCATTTAAGAAAAAAGAAGATACCCATCGCATGGCAGAGGCCAATAAAGCATTTGCTCATTATCATTGGTAATTACAGTTTGATGGGAGGAGGTAAAGTATGAGTAAGAAAAAATTTGAGCGCACCAAGCCTCACGTAAATGTTGGCACGATTGGTCATATTGACCATGGAAAGACTACGCTTACTGCAGCCATTACACGCGTTCTGGCTGAGAAGGGCTGGTCTGATTTTGTTCCGTTTGATCAGATTGACAAAGCTCCTGAGGAGCGCGAACGTGGCATAACGATTGCGACTGCTCATGTTGAGTATGAGACTGACAAGCGTCACTATGCCCATGTTGATTGTCCTGGTCACGCAGACTATATCAAGAATATGATTACTGGCGCTGCCCAGATGGATGGAGCTATTTTGGTTGTTGGTGCAGATGATGGCCCTATGCCACAGACAAGAGAGCATATTTTGCTTGCCCGCCAGGTTGGAGTTCCTGCCATTGTCGTGTTTCTGAACAAGTGTGACATGGTGGATGATCCAGAGCTTCTGGAGTTGGTAGAGCTGGAGTTGCGTGAGCTTTTAAGTAAATATGAATTTCCCGGGGACGATATCCCGATAATAAAGGGAAGCGCTCTTGAGGCTCTCAATAACCATTCAGATCCTGAGAAGACAAAGTGTATCTTTGAGTTGTTGGCTGCTGTTGACAGCTATGTTCCTGAGCCTAAGAGGGATATTGACAAGCCGTTTCTGATGCCGATTGAGGATGTTTTCAGTATAAGCGGTCGTGGAACTGTTGTTACAGGCAGGGTTGAGCGCGGTGTATTGAAGGTTGGTGAAGAGGTAGAGATAGTAGGAATCCGTCCTACCCAGAAAACGGTTTGCACAGGTCTTGAGATGTTCCGTAAACTTCTTGATGAGGGAAGAGCTGGAGATAATATTGGTGTGCTTGTGCGCGGAACAAAGAGGGATGAAGTTGAGCGCGGTCAAGTGCTTTCAAAGCCTGGTTCCATCACTCCACATACGAAGTTTAAGTGTGAAGTATATATATTGAGCAAGGAAGAGGGAGGAAGGCATACGCCATTTTTCCAGGGTTATCGTCCGCAGTTCTACTTCAGGACTACAGATGTTACTGGTGTTGTTACCCTTCCAGAGGGTGTTGAGATGGTTATGCCTGGTGATAATATAGCGCTTGAGGTTAATCTGATTCAGCCGATTGCGATGGAAGAGGGTTTGCGGTTTGCTATACGTGAAGGTGGTCGCACGGTTGGCGCTGGCGTTGTTAGCAAGAT
>DYLC01000030.1 GCA_020722285.1 Desulfobulbus propionicus
GCTGACAAGCAACGCAGCCATTGAGCGAAAGGGTAATTTTTGAAACCTTCCTAAGGCATAAACGTGAACAAAGTTTCAGATAACAATAAAGAGTGCGTAGGACTTGAACTGGCATTGTCGGACCTGATTAACGAGGCTATCTCATCGCGACTTTTTCCTGGTTGTTCCATTGCTATCTGGTCAAATCGAATCAGGCAGCCCATTGTCAGGGCGTGGGGACGGCTTACCTATGTTCCCTGGTCGCCAGAGGTGACAAGTGATACCTGGTTTGACTTGGCATCGCTTACCAAACCTATTGCAACAGCCATTTCTGTAGCAACTTTGGTGGCTGAAAAAAAGCTAAGTATTCAAACGCAAGTTAAGGATATTTTCCCTGAAGCTCAAAATTTTCCTGTTGGAGATGTGACTGTTTCATCGCTTCTAAGTCACAGCTCAGGGCTTTTTCCGCACATCTATTTTCATCACAATCTGTTAGGATTTCCTGAAAGAGAACGTAAAAAAGCCCTTTTTATGCTCTTTTTAGAGGAAAAACTGCATCCTGGTCATCAGACCTACAGCGACCTTGGTTTTTTGCTTCTTGGCCTTATACTTGAGCGTATTTGTGACGCATCCCTGTATGAAATAGCCTGTGAAAGGGTTTTTGTACCGTTTGGGCTGTCCAACAGTTTCTTTTTCGGGTCTCCACAGCTTTTGATTGAAGGGCAAATGGCAGGATGGGAGACAGTTGCCCCCACAGGTTTTTGTCCTGTTCGAAACAGGCTTGTCTGGGCAGAGGTCAATGACCTTAATTCATGGGCGCTGGGGGGAATTACAGGTCATGCCGGGCTGTTTTCCACTGCAAAGGCGATTGCCCTGTTGATGCAACAACTTCTTGAGCTTTACAAGGGGAGAAGAAAAAAAGTTGGCCAACTCGATTGCGATACGGTAAGATTTTTTTTTCGCAGGGTTTCAGAACAGCAAGGTGAGGATTGGGCGTTGGGATTTGACACCCCTTCGGAGGTTGGTTCGAGCGCAGGTATCTTGTTCTCACATGAAAGTATAGGGCACCTGGGTTTTACTGGCACGTCCTTCTGGGTGGATTTGAAGCAGGAGGTGATCGTGGTTTTTTTGTGTAACCGCACATTCCCTGTTGCCGAGCGCATAGACAATCAATCACAGATGAAGCTTTTCAGGCCAGCATTGCACAATCTGGTGATGAACTGGCTGCATCAGGCAGGGTTAATGTGAATAAAGAGACTGAAGTTGATAATGCAACAGGAGGCACAAACAATAGAACCATTATTCAGGGAGTGTTGTTCCTGCGACTTCCTTAGTTTCTGTTTTTGGGGGAGTTTTTTTATTGACATTTTCATTTTTAGGGATAAATTAACCCTCTCATTTTTATAAAAATGAGGATTACTCTTGCAAAAGAGCGGGACAATAGGTCCGTTAATATATCGGAGGTTCAAAAACATGTACGCTGTTATTAAAACAGGCGGTAAGCAGTACAAGGTCGCTCCTGGCGAAACCATAAAAGTGGAGAAGCTCGCGGGAGACGCTGGAAATGATGTTGTTATCAATGAAGTTTTGATGGTGGTGGATGAGCAAAATGTCCAGGTAGGCAGGCCAAATCTCGATAATGCCTCTGTTGTTGCATCTGTAAAAAGACATGGAATTGGCAAAAAGGTTGTTATCATGAAAAATAAACGCCGCAGCACTTATCATGTTAAGCGTGGACATAGACAGCTGTTTACAGAGCTTGAGATCAAAGAAATACGGGTTTAAGGAGGCAGTTTCGTCATGGCGCATAAAAAAGCAGGTAGTAGTTCCAGAAATGGTAGAGACAGTAACGGCCAGCGCAGGGGTGTAAAGCGTTTTGGTGGCCAGGCAGTCAGTGCAGGAAATATCCTGGTAAGGCAGGTCGGCACAAAGTTTCACCCAGGGAAAAATGTCGGGCTTGGCAAAGATTACACAATTTTTTCCTTGATTGATGGCGTGGTGAAGTTTGAGGCGCATCGCAATAGAACCTGTGTGAGTGTGTACCCAGCCGCTTGATTATCTAAGCAAATTTCAGTTTCATGGATTCAGGCTTGGCCTCGAACGTATGGAGGCCATCCTGAATGTTCTTTCTTCTCCTCAAAAATCCTATCCAAGTGTCCATGTCGCAGGCACAAACGGCAAGGGTTCTGTTTGTGCTTTTCTCTCAAGTATGCTGCAATCGCAGGGTTATCGAGTAGGTAGATATACATCTCCGCATTTAGTGGATCTTAATGAGCGTTTTTCTCTGAACAACGATCCTATTTCTGATGCTGAACTTGACAGTCTGATTCTCTTCGTAAGGGATTATGTGGAAAGTGGTTTTGAGCTCAGCTATTTTGAATATACCACAGTGATTGCAATGGAGTGGTTCAGGCGTAAGGCCGTGGACATTGCTATTTTTGAAACAGGGCTTGGCGGAAGGCTTGATGCCACCAATGTAATCACGCCGCTTGTCTCAATCATCACCAATATTTCTTTTGATCATCAGGGTTATCTTGGAAACAGCCTGTCTGAAATCGCTTTTGAAAAAGCAGGGATTATCAAGGACAACTGTCCGGTTGTGATTGGAAACATTAAAGGGGAGGCATTGAAGACCATCCGTGAAAAGGCCGTAAGCAGCCAGAGCCTTTGTCTTGAGCTTGGAAGAGACTTCAGCTTTGTTTCAAGGTCTGAGGCAGAAATGGCATTTCATGGAAGATTTGTTGAACTTGATAATTTAAAACCAGCGCTTTTCGGGCGTCATCAGCATGAAAATTGCGCCATTGCCATCGCTGCAATTGAAGAGATATCAGGGGCTTCATGCACTATGCTCAACATATCAGATTTTGCCATTAAAACAGGGGTTGAGAGCGCGCATTGGCCATGCAGATGTGAGTTTCTGAAGAATGAGTCATCAGGGCAGGTTGTTCTGCTGGATGGCGCCCATAATGAGGATGGCATCCGGGTATTAGAAGAGGTTTTAAAAAAATTGTTGTCTGGTTTTACAGGTGAAACCGGTTTGATTTTTGCCTGTTCATCTGAAGGCAATGACAAGGATTATGCAGCGATGTTTTCAAGGTTGAGGGGTTTTTTTAAAAGATTCTGTCTCACTGAGCCAGTTGGCCCAAGAAAGCCTGTGACTGTTGAGATGTGGCAGGGAAAACAGCAGGTAACCCACGGTGGTCAGGCAGAAAAGGACTGGGAGCGGGCTTTGGCTGTGATTTTGGCTGAAGTTGGCCCTGGAGGTTTTATCTGTGTCTCCGGTTCTCTTTATCTGATAGGACATGTGAGAAAAAAACTGCTCGTCTCCGGTTTTATGCCATTTTGTCCAAAATAACGCCTTTAGCTTCCTGTTCTACGCCCTGAAGATGTTCCATGATCTCGTCAGGTGAAAGCTCACGTATCAGGGTGTCTTCCTCGTTTACCAGCTCGAAGAAAACGCGTCTGCTTTTTTTGTCAAGTCTCCAGCGAATTTTTACCTTTTTTTGCTCCACTCCAAGTTCTCCGGCAAGGCTGTCTGCAAGAAGACGAAGTCTTTTTTCTATCTCGTCGTATCTTGGCATAGACTCTAATATCCTGAGAAGATTGCTGGATTTGTCTGAGGTAGTGTTTAGTTCGGTTTTTTCCCCGTGCTCAACTGGCTTGATTACTTCAGGCAGGCGTCTGTCAGCCCGCACTGTCTGGTTTACAATGGCTGGGTTTATGCCGAGAACATCAATGCCTTTTGCATCCATGAAGAGACCTCCTTGTCTGTTAATGATAAGATAAAGTGCAGGAAGCGGCTGTTTTTTGTGGTTTGTCTTTGTATTACTATCGTCAGTTCAACCAGTTGTCATAAATCTTTAAGCAATTCAGCGTGTTTGCCTGGCCTCAGAATTTCAATGACGTCATCTGTCAGGGAAACGACTGTGGAGGGTTCGGCTGTGATCAGTCCGCAGTCAATGATGACCTCAGCCTGTTTTCCAATAGCATCCCTGATTTCACGAGGATCAGCCAGTGGCTCTCCCCCCCTGATGCCTGCTGTGGTGCTCAGAATCGGGTTGCCAAGGGCTTTGACAATCGCCATGCAGACATGGTGGTTTGGGATGCGAATGCCTACGGTTTTTCTTTTTGTGAGCATCATCTTTGGAACCTGCCGCGATCCCTGTAAAATAAAGGTAAAAGGGCCAGGCAGGAACCTTTTCAAGGTGCGGTATGCGAAGTCTGTGACATAGGCATAGTTCGAGATGTTTGACAGGTCAGCGCAGACAAAGCTGAATGGTGTGTCTTTTTTTGCGCCTTTGATGGCATAGACCCTTTCAATTGCCTCTTTGTTGAAGATGTCAACGCCAATTCCATAACAGGTATCGGTTGGGTAAACTATGACTCCTCCAGCCTTAAGGGTGTCCACTGCTGTCTGGATGCGTCTTGGATTGGGTCTTTGGGGGTCGATTTCAAGCAACATGGCCAACAATAATAGCATTTCAGGTCTGATCTGCAAGGTTTATCAGCATTCAGGGATATCTCACGGAGTTTTTTGAAAAGTCTTTAGGGAAGTTCCAGAAATTGCATATTTTTGGTTTTCACCGGCAATTGCGGCAAAAATAGTCAAAAGTTACTTTATGATAAACCCCAGCCGCAGGCGGAGTGGATCGCTAATTTCTTGAACCTTTCCCTTAGATGTGGAATAAACAGGCTTTTAGCGCCTCTTCAAGTCTGAAGTTGAGATCGCATTCACGCTCATTTGTTTCCATGACAGCCAGCAGTTGGTCGCGGCTGAGTTCATCCTGAAGCCTTTTACAGAGGTAGTTTACGCAGATGGTTTGTCTTGCAATGAGGAGACAGCCTTTTTCACCAAGAAACCGGCAGCATGTTGGGTCGAGTGGTGAGGCGGGCAGGCTTCTTCCAAGCAACAGGTTGATCAGCAGAAGCGTTGCGTCGAACCTGTTTTCTATCCCTTGTGCGCAGCAACTGCCTCCTGTGTTTACAGCGCAATCAGTACAGATGGCCACAACTCCAGTTTTTTCCATGACCAGCCAGCTTGTGGTTATAGTGTTCTGATATTCCTGTAAATAAGTTGCAATAATGGGGTTTGTAAGAAGTATCCGGCCTGCTTCTTCATACATCGAATGAGCCGACGCAATTTTTTCATCAATCGTATGATTGACCCCAATCAACAACTTGCTGTGTCGTTTCACGATAATCTCCTCAATCACCTTGCAGCTTTTTTTATCATTAAGTATGTTACAAAATATCGTCAATCAAGGCTATCAAAAAGCTCATAACAAGCTCTATGTGTTGCAAAAAGAGCTTTTTATCCTTTGTGTGCCTAAAAAATTAATTGTCGGGAGGAAATAAGGCTAATGGATACAAAAACAGTCCGTACTATTGCAATAGTAGGTAATAATGCCAGTGGAAAGACCACCTTGGCTGAGGCAATGCTGTATTTCACCAAGGCTGTTCCAAAGCAGGGCAAAGTAGATGATGGGACTTCTGTCATGGATTTTGAGCCAGAGGAAATCCGCCGTAAGATTTCTATTTCAAATGCCTTTCATCATTTTATGTGGAACAAGCACCACATTTATTTGATGGACACTCCCGGAGACGACAATTTTCTGTCCGAAACAAGGATCGCCCTGCATGGGGCGGATGCAGTTATTTTTGTCGTGGATGCAACTGATCCTACCAAGCCTCAGGCGCAAAAGATTGCGGCTGTTGTCAAGGAACTTGGGCTTCCAGGCATTGTATTTGTCAATAAAATGGACAAGGAAAACGCTGAATTCAAGAAGACTCTGGATTTCTTTCGTGCGGAGACATGTTGTAATCTTGTGCCAATTGCACTGCCAATTCACGAAAAAGGCACCCTCAAGGCAATCATTGACCTTGTGCAGCAAAAGGCTTATGGTCATCCTGTTGACACAGTAGGCCCTCCAAGGGCAATGGCAATACCGCAGCAGGCGCAGGATGAGGCAGAAGCCATGAAAAACAATCTGACTGAGTTTAGTGCTGAGTCTGATGATGATCTGCTTGAGAAGTTTCTTGAAGGCGGTGAATTGACAGATGAAGAAATCATGAAGGGTTTGAGGCAGGGAACTCTCAAAGGAGGATTTCTTCCTGTAATGTGCGGTTCAGCATCAAGTCTTACAGGCGTGAGCATGTTGCTTGATGCTGTTTTGAGCATGTTCCCATCTCCTGATGAACGTCCAGGGCTTGATGGCGAGGATGTGAAGACGAAAAAAACGGTTTCTCGTGCCCCACTCTCTTCCGAACCATTCTCAGCTATTGTCTTAAAAACCATGGTGGATCCTTATGCTGGCAAGCTTTCAGTCTTAAAGGTGATCTCAGGGGAGCTTAATTCGGAGATGTCTGTGCTGAATGCCAACAATGATACCATGGAAAAGATCGGCCAGCTTTTGTTGATAGAGGGCAAGGCACAGTCAGTGCGCACAATTCCCGCAGGCCCTGGCGAGATCGTGGCAGTTGCAAAACTCAAGGACACGAGAACAGGCGATACCCTTTGCGATGGCTCAAGGCCGGTGCAATTTTCATTCATTGACCTTCCTTCCCCTGTTCTGACTTATGCTGTTGTTCCAAAAAGCAGGGGAGATGAGGAAAAAATCACCCAGGCTCTTGCTAAGTTGCAGGAGGAAGATCCTTCGCTCTGGGTTTCAAGAAACGCTGAAACTGCCGAACTTCTCTTGTCTGGAAACGGTCAGATACATATTGATACATCGGTTGAGAAGATGGAGCGCAAGTTCGGAGTGCATGTGGATCTCAAGCTTCCAAAGATCCCTTACAGAGAAACTATTAAAGGTGTTCAGAAGGGGGTTGTGTATCGCCATAAGAAACAGACAGGAGGGGCAGGGCAGTTTGCAGAGGTGCATTTTGATATCTCGGCCATGCCAAGGGGAGGCGGATTTGAGTTTGAGGAGGCTTTGGTTGGCATGAACGTGCCTCGAAATTTTGTGCCGGCAGTTGAAAAAGGTATTCATGAGGCGATGCAGGTCGGACCAATCGCCGGATTTCCTGTGGTGGATGTGAAGGTGCGGTTTTATGACGGCAAATCCCATGAGGTGGACTCCTCTGAAATGGCCTTTAAGCTTGCTGCAATTCAGTGTTTCAAAAAAGGAATGATGGATGCCAAACCCATTATGCTTGAACCTCTTGTCAAGCTTACTATAACTGTACCTGATGATTATATCGGTGATATAATAGGAGATCTGAACTCACGAAGAGGCAGGGTCATGGGCATGGAGCCAGGTGAGAGCGGCCAGAAAGTCCTTGCCATAACCCCGATGTCTGAGGTGCAGCGATATGTCCTTGACCTCAATGCAATGACAGGTGGCAGAGGGACTTTTGTTATGGAGCCTTCTCATTATGAAGAGGTACCAGGTCAGATAGCTGATAAATTGATAGCAGCCTTGAATGAGGCAAAGGCAGCATCGGAGAAATGAAGCAGGCTGGAGTTTTAACGATTAGTGACAGTTCTTCGCAGGGTCTCAGGCGGGATATAACAGGCCCTGCGATAGAAAAACGGCTTAAACAGGCAGGTTTTATGGTGCGCTATGCAGTTGTTCCTGATGATATTCAGGCGATCAAGCACCGGCTTATCAAGTGGAGTGATGAAGGGTTTGATCTTGTCATTACAACCGGAGGCACCGGGTTTTCTCCAAGGGATGTGACTCCAGAGGCAACAAAGGCTGTTCTTGAACGTGATGCGCCTGGAATATCAGAGGCAATAAGGGCTAAGGGTCTTTTGGAAACCCCTATGGCAATGCTTTCACGCGGGGTTTCAGGATTAAGGGGCGGGACGTTGATAATCAACCTGCCTGGCAGCCCAAAGGCAGTTAACTCTGCTCTTGAGCTTGTAATGCCTGTCTTTGAACATGCTATCTTGAAGGCTCATGGGGATGTGACGCCATGTCATGTGTTGTTTGAAAAAAAGTAAAGTGGGAAGTCTGTTGCCGTTTTAGGCCATAAAATAGCCCTCTGCCTCACGATGTTGTACTGACGGGGAGCGGTACTGTCCAGACGTTTCTGGTCTAAATCTTGGTCTGCTCGTTAGCAACCGTGAGCCGAGTTCCGCCACTTTTGACCTCTCGCCTTTAACAAGCGTTATATGACCTGTCACCTCTTCTGTCTTCAATGCCTCGATAAGATAGCTGAGGCCATTGCTGCTTGCATCCAGATATGGATGGTCAATCTGCTCAGGGTCGCCTGTGAAGACTATTTTAGACCCCTCTCCCACCCTTGTAATCAGGGTTTTTATCATCTGAGGCGACAAATTTTGTGCTTCATCGCAGATTATAAACTGCCTTGGGATGCTTCTTCCTCTGATATATGTCAGCGCCTCCATCTGAATGATGTCACTTGCAATATAATCAGTAATCAGATCGTGTTTATCTGGGCATGAGTGGAAAAGAAATTCGAGGTTATCATAGATTGGTTGCATCCATGGCCTGAGTTTTTCTTCCTTGCTCCCAGGAAGATAGCCAAGGTCATCCCCCATTGGCACAGTAGGTCTGGTGATCAACAGTCTGCTGTATTGCTGCTGCTCCAATGTCTTTTCAAGACCGGCCGCCACAGCAAGAAGTGTCTTGCCTGTGCCTGCTCTGCCCACAAGTGTCACTACGCTGATTCTGTCATCCATCAGCAGCTCCATTGCAAACTTCTGCTCCTTGTTTCGGTTTTTAAGCCCGAACACCTGTAAATCTCCACTTGTTATCAGGTTGAGTTGCTTGTTAATGAGCCGGGCCAAGGCAGATTGAGATGGATTCATGCTGTTTTTCAACACAAAAAGCTGATTTGGATAGCCAATTTTTCCATCAGGAAACGGCATGATAGTCTCCCTGAAAATACGCTCCATGTCTCCAGGCTCCAGGTGCAATTCACCAGTGCCTGTATAGAGTTGACAAAAATCGACCTTGTCATTGTAATAGTCTTCTGCCTTGAGCCCAAGGACATTGGCCTTTATTCTGAGGTTTATGTCCTTTGTTACAAGCACTATCGGAGAAGACATTTCCTGTTCAAGCGCAAGACACACAGCAAGAATTCTGTTGTCATATCGAGTCCCATCCAGGGCTGCTGGAAGCTCATGACTGTTCCAATGGTTGAGTTCTATCCTGAGCCTTCCGCCATAAGGCAGGTTCACAAAAGATGCAAGGCTTTGATCTCCCCTGAGCTCATCAAGTATCCTTGCCACCTCTCTTGCATTACGTCCAATCTCATCTTGCCTGCGTTTCTGATGATCAATCTCTTCAAGCACAGCCAATGGCAGAATCACATCATTTTCTTCAAACGCATAGACTGAGATGGGGTTGTGAAGCAGGACATTGGTATCAAGCACAAAGGTTTTTTTCATTTATTGACTCCAGTTATGATCGTCTCATAAAAAATCGAAAATTTAGTATGATTGGCTAACACGCAGATGATGCGCTCATCCTGGCGTAAAGCTTCCATGATTCATTGAAGGCGCTTTCAAAGGAACGTTTCTCAGAATATTTTCTCGCTGCCATGCCCATGATTTTCAATTTTTCAGGTTCATTCAAAAGTTCTGTCAGAACAATGGCAAGGCCTGAAGGATCCACTGCGTTCACCACAACTCCGGTTTCCCCGGGGATTATATTTTCTTTTGGTCCCCCAGAATCAGTTACAACTACTGGAAGGCCTGAGGCCTGAGCCTCCAGCACTACATTGCCAAAGGTGTCAGTTGTACTGGGAAATACGAACAGATCGCATGATGCATAAACTGCACTTAAGGCATCTCCGTGCAAATGCCCTGTGAACAGGGTTTGCGTCCCTTCCAGTTCTTTTTCCAGTTCACTTTTAAATGGTCCATCTCCTACAAGAACAAGATGAACATCTTTGAAATGGTATGAGAGTTCCTTGAAAGCCTTGGCTAAAATATCTATGTTTTTTTCTTTTGAAATTCTGCCTACATACAGGATCTTAAGGCCATTCTCCAGGTCGTATTTTTTTTTAAGGTAGCCATTTCTCATTAACGGATTAAACCTGTGTGTATCAATTCCGCGTGGATACACTACAATTTTATCCTGCTTGATTCCCATACGTTTAAGGTCATCTCCTACTGCCAGGGATGGAGTGAAGACAACGTCACACTGGTTGTAGAACCAGATCATGTACTGTTCAACAACTGCTTCAACAGACTTGTCTCCTGTAAGAAATCTGGCATATTCCGGAAAGGCTGTGTGATATGTGCCATGCAGCGGGAGGTTTAAAATTTTGGATACAGCTAATGCTGAAAGCCCCATAAAGCCTGGTGTGGCAGCATGTATCTGATTGAATTCCTTATGATAACAATAGTCAAGTATTTCGATAAACGGCGGAATAAAAACTTCCTGTTCAGGATATTCCGGCAGACTGTATGAGCCTATGGGATTGAAGTTTTTTATACAGGCGTTGTGCTCCTCATTGTTTTTTGAGCAGGTGATTATTTTGAGGTGTTTTTTCATTTTTTCAGCCATTCGAGCCTGCTGTTGAAGGGTTGTTGCAACGCCGTTTACCTCAAAAAAAGTGTCGGTGAAGTGGGCGACCCTGATGCACTGTTCGCTCATATCTTCAGCTTCATCGTGGCAGAAGCTCCCTATGACCTTTTTGCTGAAAAGTTTGTCCCTTGCAAACAGGGAGTAAGCTGCAAAGTATGGCCCCAGGGCAGTGTATAACGATGCGGCAGTGCTCAATGAGTTTAACGCAGTAAATATTTCACCCTTGTTCAGTCCATCCATGAAGTTGGTAGCGATTTTTTTAATGGCGCTGTCTGTAATCTTGCGTGAAAAATCAAACAGCGCCTCCTCATTCTCTTTTGTATTTGAAAGCGTGCATGATTCAGCAGTTCTGTTCCGCTTAAAATAATTATTTTCTTTCAAAATCTCACGCGCCTCTTTTTTGAATACTGTAAATGCAGATGCGTTAGCGCCCGCCTTTTTATATCGGCGCTTGTCCTGCTGTTCACTGAGTATTTTGACTAATTTCAGCCACATTCCTGTGTCGTTAAATGGTTCTGTTGTGAGCAGTCTGTTTAAAAAAGCCAGAACGCGATCCCGTTTCACTAAACGTTCAAGTTGCAGTCTTTCTTTGTAATGCTGAAAACCAATGGAATAGAGGTTGTGAGCGAATGTGTATGGTGTAGGTGGCGTTGATTTAACCTGTGTCCTGCCAGTCCTGATAGATTTGAGGATGCTTGCAGTCGTAGCGTCTGTTGTTTTATCGTTCGGGGTGATCGTATGAGTCCGTGCTATATTAAGCCCGCTATGATCGTCAGAACCTCCAATGAGAAATTTTTGCCAAAAATTCTTATCCGGTTGATTTTCCGGTTCAATTCCATGCTTATCTGCAATTCGCGCAAGATCACTTTCGCTAAGATTTTGAATAACAAACTCAATTGCTTGATTTTGAACATTATTTCTGGCTCCGTTTATCTCAAGATGACTGAAAAGGAGCAGCATTTTTTCAAAATGCTCAAGTCTGATCTCCCCGTTTCCTGTAAAAAGTGGATGAGCAATGGCGTGCAGTATGTTTTCTGACTTCAAATATCGGGTTAGATCATAGATATTTGCTTTGGCTCGTTGGATTTCTTGGTGATGTGACGGAGTGATGTCAAATGCAAGAATATGGCAGGAAAAGCCGTCTTCAGGAAAAACAGCACTTATCTCCTCGCTTATGAACACATCCGGAAGGTGGGCAATACTCTGGGCTCCTTCGATTGTGTCGTGATCAGAGATGGTGACAGCAGACATACCTTTTTGTCTGGCTGTGTTGTAGATTTGAATGGGTTCAGAGTAACTTTCATTGAAGCCCATTTTTCTGAGGAACCAGTTGGCTGGCTGCATGGAGAACCGTGAGTGGACATGCATATCTACTTTAAAACATCGGGAATGCTCGTCAGTCATCAAAACCCCCCAAATGATTATGATGACTGATTAACAATAAGTATTTACGAAAACATGACGAACAGGAAACATTTTTATGACAGACAAACTGTAATATCCTGGTTTGTTCGTCATAACCCTTTTGTCTGTTGTAGATCAAAACTGATGCTTCAGGATGTAATAGCCCCAGGTTTCCATGGAACTTCCCTTTATTTTTTGGAACCACCTTTTAGACAGCAGGCAAAAAATAGGTCCATTCCATTCTCATTGTCTTGAGGCAGGGGTAGAAAGATGTCTCCTGTCACCCCAGTCAATTCGCTTCGTGCATGTTGTTCAAGCCTACCTTTTATTTCTTCAGGAAACCTTGCAAACGTCCAATTAGTTCTCTGTAAAATAAAATTTCTGATGGTTTCTGTTGTCTCCTCAGGCTCTTGAGTGCAAACAGAGTAGATTAACCTGCCCTCCTTGGCTGTAAGTTCAGAAAAATTAGAAAGCAGTTCTGCTTGCTGTGATGCGAACCTTGCAATATCGCCACTTGTCCTGTTCCACTTGATGTCAGGATGACGCCTTATAACGCCAAGTCCGGAACATGGCGCATCCACCAGGACAAGATCAAAGGGTTGGGTTGCTCCTATGTCAACAAGTTGTTTTTTGTCATGTGTAATTGTTATGTTTTGTAGCCCAAGTCTCTTTGCATTTTCCTGTAATAATTTGAGCCGTTGCTTGTTGGTATCAAAGGCTGTTACGCACCCTTCTTTACCTACGAGTTGTGACAAGTGTGTTGTTTTGCCGCCTAATCCCGCGCAGGCATCCAACACCTTCATCCCGCGCATATCTTTTTCTTTATAAGCCAGCATGGAAACAATCTGCGATGCCTCGTCCTGAACTTGAAACATGCCTGTTTGAAACCAGTCAAGCCTGGTAATGCTTCCTGAAAATCCTTCCAGATTAATCCCTACGTGGCTGTATCTGGTCGCCGTTGCCTTTATTCCATGAGAATCCAGCCATGAAATAGCTTCGGCAACGTCAGTTTTTGTGGTGTTGACCCGCAAGGTCAGGGGAGCGCGTGTGTTGTTCCACGTGGAACACTTTGTTGCAGCCTCTTTCCCAAGTGTTTGCCACCATCTTTCAACCATCCAGTCTGGATGAGATGTCATAATCGCAAGTTGATGAGGGCTTTTGCAGTCCTGAACATGAGACCAGGAAGACTTTTCCCTGATCAAACGCCTTAAAACAGCATTGCAAAGATCCTTTGCCCAGGAATGTCTGCTGTTTTTACTGAGCTGCACAGCTTCATTCACGACTGCGTAGTCTGGAGTTCTGCTGAGAAAAAGTATCTGATAGGCAGCTACTCTTAATGTTGACATAATCTCAGGAGGAAGTCTTTTGTTTTGCGCCAATCGCTTTTGAATCTCTGTGTCAAGAAGTCTCAGGTGTCTGGCAACACCAAAGATCAACTCCCAAAAAAAGTGAATATCATTCTCTTTCAGGGGGTATTGCCTCAGATAGTTTGCGCCAATATCTTCAATAGGTGTCTTTTTGCCGCAGGGCTGCTCATCCCACTTCTGGAGAAGCTTAGCCGCTAATTCACGTGGAGAGATGGGATTGATTGTTTTGTTAGGCAAGGGATATACAGAGATCTCCAGGAACAAAAAATTGGCTGCCTCGCATGATATCAGATACAGACATGCGTTTCCTGCCAGGTATGAGAATCTCTTTCACAGAGATTGATGACCCTTGGGCGCATGCAATGTGAAGACCATTTTTTTCAACAGCAAGTATCTCCCCTGGACGTGTCGAATCTTTTGGGATAGTTAAGGATAACTCTGGGGTAAAAAGTTTAATCTTTTGGCCATTGAGGATGGTAGATGCACCTGGCGCTGGGTCAAAGGCGCGGATCTGGCAGAAGACTTTTTGAGCTGGAAGATACCAGTTAATCTGCGACATTTCAGGTTTTATCGGAGGCGCTGTGCTGATGCCGTCCTTTGGCTGAGGAGTTTGAGTAAGGCAGTGATTAGAAAGCATTTCAAGGGATTTCATTAAAAGATTTGCCCCAAGTAGAGAAAGTCGTTGATATAGGCTACCAAAAGGTTCATTCTCCCCTATTTCAATGGCCTCTTTAAGAAGCATTGGTCCTGTATCCATGCCTGTGTCCATTCTCATAATGGTGATACCTGTCTCTTTTTCGCCATTCAGGATAGACCATTGTATCGGGGCTGCCCCTCTATAAGCTGGAAGCAGAGAACCATGAATATTTACAGGCATTATCTGTGGAATGTCGAGAATGACCTGAGGCAAAATCTGGCCATAGGCTACAACCACCAGCAGATCTGGCCTTAACGCAGCAAGTTTTTCTGGAAACCCAGGCTCGCGAACCTTTTGTGGCTGCAAGACCTCAATCCCGTTTTTCATGGCAAGTGTCTTGACAGGGCTTGGGGTAATCTGACGTCCTCTGCCTCTGGGCCGGTCAGGTTGTGTAACTACAGCCAGCACCTTGTCAGGCCCATTGATAAGGGCTTCAAGGCTCGGACAGGCAAATTCGGGTGTACCCATAAAAACTATCTGAAACCTGGACATGTCAGTCTTCTTTCCCCTTTATTTTAGACCATTTTTTCCTAAAGAGAGATCTTTTCAGGGGGCTTAACCGGTCAATAAAACAGTGTCCCATCAGGTGATCTATCTCGTGCTGGATGCATCGAGCCATAAGCCCTTCAGCCTCAAATCTTAAAGGCTTTCCTGTCTGATCGAAGGCCTCAACAAGTATCCGTTCTGCCCTTTTTACCTCTGCAAAGTATTCAGGCACACTGAGACAACCTTCTTCTGCGCTTACATCCCCTTCTTTGGCAACGATCAAGGGGTTTATGAGAACAATCAGGTCATTTGTCCCCTCTTTCTGGGCAACGTCCATGATAAAAATTTTTTTAAGAAGCCCTACCTGATTGCCGGCAAGCCCTAACCCCTTGGCTTCATACATGGTTTTTGTCATTTCATCAATCGTAGTAATCAGTTCCTGATTGATATCTGTCACATCTTCAGCGGGTTTCGCCAGTATTTCATGTGGGTAAACAAGGATATTCATCATAATTTGGCATTTTATATCACTTAGCGCTGAGATTCAAGGAGGATATCATTGTTCTCGTTGCTCATTAACTATAGGGAAGTTCCAAAAATTGCCCTTTTGCCCAATGGCTGTGTTATTTTGAGGCTGAAAATGCCTTGCCCTTGAACAAAATTTCTAATTTTTAGAATATCCCTATAGGTTTTCTGGCATTTTCATAAAAATCATTGCCATTGATATCATTGATGACAATCACAGGAAAGTTTTCCAAATCCAACCGATACATAGCCTCTGTTCCGAGTTCAGGGAAAGCGACAAGTTCGCAGGACTTGATGCAACGAGCAAGATATGCGCCGGCCCCACCAATTGTTGCAAAATATAAGGCCTTTTGGGAGGCCATTGCCTTAATCACCTCCGGCGACCGTTTGCCTTTTCCGATGGTTCCTCGTATTCCTTTTGAAAGTAATTTTGGAGTATATGCATCCATGCGGTAGCTTGTGGTGGGGCCGGCAGACCCGATTACAGCCCCTGGCTTTGCTGGCGAAGGACCTACATAGTAGATTAGGGCATCTCTAAGGTCAACAGGCAAAGGCATGTTGCGTTCTATCAATTCGCAAAGCCTTCTGTGTGTCTGATCCCTGGCTGTAAACACCGTTCCGTTTAAAAGCGCCCAGTCTCCGGCTTTTAATTTAAGGCTTATCTCCTCCGAGATCGGCAGCGTAAGTCTTGTTGGTAAAAAGTTTGAAAAATCGATCTCTGCGCCAGTATCCTTCGGGGGTTTTTCTTCTGATATTAGCGTCCATTTGTCTGATCTCCAGACAGCCTCAGCCGTTCTTGCTGCATGGCATTGTAGATTTATGGCCAATGGAAGGCTTGCAATATGACAAGGGAATAGCTCCACCGCTGCATGGAGAGTTGTGTGAGCGCCTCCAAAACCATGTGGCCCTATGCCGAGCGCATTTACCCCCTTAATAATGCGCTGCTCTAAGCTTGCAATGTCCTGTCGCTGATGAAAGACTCCAAAAGGCCTGAGCAGAGCCTCTTTAGAAAGCAATGCTGCCTGTTCCAGGGTCCCACCAATCCCGACTCCAATTATCCCTGGAGGGCAGGCATTCGGCCCAGCCTTTTGAACCTGATTGATTATAGCCTCTATAATTCCATTTACGCCTTTGGAGGGCGGAAGCATAAGCAATGCGCTCATGTTTTCGCTGCCGCAACCCTTGGGTAAGATTTTAAGGCGGAGTCCAGGCTTGCTTACATGTTTCACGTGAAACACTGAAGGTGTATTGTCTCTGGTGTTTTGTCTTGTAATGGGGTCACAGACAGATGCGCGGAGAAAACCATCGGCAGTACCCCTTGCAATGCCTTGGTCAATCAGTTCTTTTGTCTGATGGTCAATGCAAATATCAGGGCCTGCCTCTAAAAAGACTGCATCAATGCCGGTGTCCTGACAGATGGGCATTTTGTTTTCACTGGCAAGCCTGGCATTAGCAAGTAAAATAGACAAAATTGCCTTAGCAATGCCATGCTCGCTGACAGATGCCTCTTCAATAGCATTATAAACGTCAGGTGGAAGAAAAAAATTTGCCCTTTGCACAAGCTCTGATGTGATCTCAGAAAGCTGCTCTTTAAATGATTTCAAGCTGTTGCTCCTTAAATAAATAGATGGCTCTTTGATAATGCTCAACTGTCTGCTCCAAGCCTTAATTGTAAGCAGGTTTCTCCCCTTTTAACAGTAATATGTAAGGGTCTTGCGGAACTTTCCTGTAAAATTGCCTTGATTGCCCTTATGCCTTTAAGATGATGCACCTGAATTTCGTTAATTGCAGTAAAGATATCCCCTTCCTTAAAGCCTGCCCTTGCGGCCGGGGAGTCAGGATCAAGATATGAAATGATGGGCTCATTGTAGTCATTTAACCCAGCGGTAATCCCGCTCGCATTCTGCATAAATGGCATGTCAAACCAGATGCCTGGCTCCAGTATAACCTGCTGCTTTTCGTAATCCAGATATACCACAAAATGCTTGAGAGTTGAATTTCCAAGATTTCCTGCAAGTTCGCCTGTCGAATTGGCTTCCTCGCTCAGGGGAACAGCAATCACAGGGGTCACAAGTTGCAGATTTCCATTTAATCCATGCAGTTCAATATCGTCAAAACGTATCTCCTTTTGTAAAAAGACGCCGCTCATGCCCTTTCGTGCGACAGTAGGCCCTTTTTTTTCCAAAAGGCTGTTGGAGTTTGAATACTTGAAATGAAAGGTGGTAGAGGATGCCCCGGTATCCAGAGACCATCTGCCTTTATAGCGTCTTTCCACGGTTACGGGCAGGGTGAACGTGTTGTTTTTGAGGGGGGCATCAATAAGAATGCCCTTGCCTTGGTAAGTAAAAAACTGCTTGTCGTAAAAAGAGATGTTTTTTGTTGCATAGTCAATCTTAGAGATAAACCTGGACAGGAAGTCATAGCCGATAATGCCATAGATCCGTGGTTCATATGAGTTTTGAGTCAGCCCCTTGAATGTCATGACGGTTTGCCCTTGAAGGCTCAGGCCTTTTATCTTGTACTGAGGAATCTTGACAAAGGATAGATTAAAATTTTCACCAAAACCAAACCCCTTGATCTCGCCTTCCGGCAGCATCCCTAACTTCCTCGCATAGTCTTCATCAATGACTGTTCCAGAAGCGCCTGTGTCCAAAGCCCAAAGCTGTGTGTCGCAGCCAATGGTTACAGGCAGAAAAATGCTGTCTTCTTCCATGACAAGGGGAATATTCTCAGAGCTCTTGCCTTGCTCAAATGTAAAGTCAAAGCCGCTGTCTTCAGGTTTGTTAAAAATGGAATCATCAAGTTCAGGGTTGATTTCAAAGGAGTCTGTCTGGCAGATTTCTGTTTTATCCCGCGGAGCAATGTGAGATGTCTTGTGAAAGGATATGACAAAGCCTTTTACTGACCTAAAATCTGAATACTGTGTTTGAATCTCGATATCAGGCTGTTTTTCTATGGTTTTTAATAAATAGTATGTCTTCGGATCAAAAAAATACCACTCGATATCACGGTTGATGGTGTTTGTTATCCTGACCACGAGACATTCAGTCCGGCCAACAAACTGGCTGCCGTCAAAATGTAATGTAAAAATCTGGGAGTTTCTTTCAATATGAAGAAACCTTTCATAAAGCTCTCTGAGCTGACGACGCTTCAGGGTCTCCTCATCCCTGTTGATTAAAACCTTCCCGTTGGTATCCTTGAGCCAGGTCTGTTTGCCGTCATCGCCCTGCTGTTGATTGATTATCTTAAAATCTTCATAAAGGTAAAACCGCATGGTTTTTTTGTAACATGAGCGAAACTTTCCTTTCAGTCCATCGTAGATGACAGTTCCATAAGCCTGCGTGGATTTGATTGATTTCCAGCGTTCAAGTCCTCCTGTAGCTTCATAGTGCCTGAGAAATATCTCGTAAGGATCGTGTGATTGGGCAAAAAGAGCAGTGGGTAATGAAAACAAAACAACTGTAGCAATTAAAAATAGTATAATTTTTTGAGGACGATAAGGTAGTATGAGTTTCATGGATTGTTTCCTGTCTGTGAATATTGAAACATCCCTTAATTTTTTTGATTACATCCAGGCCCGGATATCTGGCTTCTTGTCAATTTTCATGGTAATTACCCATCACCGTTTTTGTATAATACCCTGAAAATCGGATAAAGCGTACACTTCACAATGAAAGACAAGGATGTGGTCGAGAAGGCCTTCGACAACCTGAAAGAACGTCTCAATCTTCGACTATTGGCTGTTTCCTCGAAACCAAGCCTTGATGGCAAGCTCTTAGTGCAATTTGTCGCACTGATCTATCTGTCCTATATCACGAAGAAGATGCAGGAAAACAAGCTGTTTAAAACCTATACACTGCAAGAAGTTCTCGACGAATTGGATGTTATTGAATGCTTCGAAGTGCCAGGACGACGGCTTCAGGTTAGCGAGACCACCAAGCATCAAATAGAACTCTACCCCAAATTGGGGCCTCGTTACAATAGCCCGAAAATTTAAGATAATACGCAAGAGGAGGTCACCTCACTTTAGGGAAGTTCCCTTTAATCAGTTTCTTTTAATTCTTCAGCCAAAGGCTTGATAAGCACACCATTGAGATATTCCCTCCACTCCATGGGCAGGAGATATTTTTTTTTGCTGTTACACTCTTTGCATGCGGTTACCAGATTATTCTTGACACTTTTTCCACCGCGCGCAATAGGAACCACATGATCCATAGTCAGTTCAGATCGTGCGAATCTGCCTTGACAATAATAGCACCTGCCAGCGCTAAGTTTTTGCTGCCACCACCTGCTTTTTCGCAGTTCTCTGGCCTTTTCCTTTTCCTTTTTTATGTCCTGCTCAGGTATGGAAATAAAAAAACAGTTAGCATTGTCCATATTAAATCAACCCCATTGCCTCAAGATACTGACGCGAACACAGGTCAGCACTGTATCTTTGGGCAGCACTTTGTAAAACATCAGGAGCCGGCGACTGTTTTAAGGCTTCTATCATGGCTTGCGCCATTTTATCCACATCTCCCACAGGAACAAGTCTGCCATATTTGCCATTTTCAAGGATTTCAGCAGGTCCTGTTGGACAGTCTGTTGAGACCACAGGCGTTCCACACGCCAATGCCTCTATCAAAACATTAGGAGACCCTTCACGCACAGAGGAAAGCACAAAAAGGGCAGCTTTCGCCATGTACGAAAAAGGATTTTCTGAATAACCTGGCATATCAAAATGCTGTGCAATCCCAAGAGAAGAAGCAAGCTTAGCAAGCTCTTTTCGCTTGTTTCCTTCCCCAACAATTACAAGCCTACACTCAAACTGCCTTCTTACTATAGCAAATGCCCTTAAAAGTGTCGGAAAATCCTTCACCTTCATAAGCCTTCCGACAGCTAACACAACAGGCATATCCTGTCTGTCCAGCCACAGATGACCAGATGCCTTCGCAGCCCTTTCCAGCACATCTTCAGGCACAGTGGGGTTGTTAAGCCTCATTATTTTATCCTTACTTACACCTGTAGTTGAAACAATGTCACAAACAATCTCTTCTGAATTTGCTATGATCAGATCAGCCTGCCGGTAACTCCAGGATAGCATACCCATCTGAAGCCACCTTTTAAAAGGGAAAAAACTGTTTATGGTAGATGAAGGCGTTGCGCCTACCCGAAAAACAATTTTTGTGCTCACCCCGGCCAGTTGTCTGGCAAGAACCGCATTTCTGTTTCCCCACTCAGTGTATGAGGAAAGCAGGACATCAGGGCATACCTTTTTAAGGTATGAGGCAAGAACATATGATTTAACAGGATCAACACATTTGCCAAGCCGCACCACGTCAACCTTTTTATCAATTTTGTCAAGCTCCTCCACATCATCATGCAAAATCAGATGTACATTAAGACCCAAGACGCTTGATTGGTTTATGAGATTCACCATAACAGGGGTAAGTCCCCCCCTGCCACCCCTAAATCCATAAAAACTTAATATTTGACGTTTACTGACCATTTTTTAGTCAAGTTTGCTCAAGGCAGAGACTATTTTAATTGCCCTGCTTTCCCAAGAAAACTGTTGCGCATACATAACAATCTTCGCCTTGTTAATAGGACCATAACGCTCAACAACACCTTTTATCAAGGAAGCAGCTTTGATAACACACTGATTATCATACAAATAACCGGTAGAACTATGGCTAACAACCTCTCTCATATTCCGCACATCAGGAACAAATACAGTTAAACCACTGGCAAGATATTCAAAAAGCTTTAATGGTGATGTATATTTTGAGATAGTATAATTATTACTTGTGGTGACAATGGCATACCTAAATCTTTTCAGCAAAGATGGCATCAAGGCATAGTCTAAAAATGGCAAAAACGTAACATTTGAATACATAGGCTTGACACTTAAGTCCTCTGGACTAACTCCTACAATCACAAAACTCAAAGAACTGTCAAAGTTTGCAAACTCTATAATCAATTCGATATTTTTCCATTTATGATATGTACCAACATAAATTATACTGTCTTTAGAAAGATTGAAACAAACCCTTTCTACTTCCAAGGGAAGCTTGCGTTGATCTGAAAGTAAAGATGAAAATCCATCATGGGCAACCAACATAAGCTTATCATATTGAATACGCTCTTGTAGCTCATCTTGAAGGCTACCAGATATCGCAATAATTGCACTTGTTAACCTTAGCCTGTCAAGCACCCTGCTCTTGTTTGGCAAATCATGTGCCTCAAAAATTATCTTATTTGAAATAACGCCTATTTTTTTTAAGAATGTCAACAAAATCAGGGAATCATAATCCCTGATATATAATAAACTATCTTGAATATATTTTTTTGACAAAAAAAGTTTCAACCAAAACAAGTAGCTTTTAGGGATTCCAACACTCGGACAACCAAGCTGAACCATTGAGGAAAAACCATGTAAGCCTAAACACTCTAAGCAAGCATCTGTATAGCCATCACAAACTAAAAAAGAAAAGGCTTTTCCAAGAATTTTATCAAAATAAAAGGCTTGATTAACAGTCTGAATCCTATTTGCAACCTTTGGCTTGAAATGTTTAGGAAAGATATAGGAGAGCCTCATTAGTTATCTTAAAAAACTAAAAAATCTGTTGTTTTTTATCACATTTGTGCCAATAAAATCTGTTTTTATGTTGTATAATTTATTCCCAGGAATTTTTTTTATGTTTTCCCATTTTTGTAAGACTTTAGAA
>DYLC01000031.1 GCA_020722285.1 Desulfobulbus propionicus
GGTTTGCTATACGTGAAGGTGGTCGCACGGTTGGCGCTGGCGTTGTTAGCAAGATTATAGAATAGTCTGTTTAGAGAGTAGAAAAATGCTGGCTACAGAAAAAATAAGGATCAGGCTTAAGGCCTATGATCAAAGACAATTAGATAAATCTGTTGGAGAGATTATAGATACGGCAAAAAGGACTGGGGCAAGGGTTGCGGGGCCTATTCCTCTTCCTACAGTGATTAGTAAATATACTGTGCAGCGATCTCCGCATGTGGATAAAAAATCTCGCGAGCAATTTGAGATGAGAGTTCATAAAAGGCTTGTAGATATTATCGAACCGACGCAGCAGACTATAGATGCTTTAGGAAAATTAGAGCTTTCTGCTGGGGTTGATGTAGAAATCAAACTATAAAGGATCTTTAAGGAATGGCTTCGCTAAATGGCATTTTAGGTATAAAAAAAGGGATGTTAAGAACCTTTAACGAGGCAGGACAGGCTGTTGCTGCTACTGTTATTGAGGCAGGTCCTTGTGTTGTTTTGCAGAAAAAGACTGTAGCCAAAGAAGGATATAATGCAATCCAGCTTGGTTTTAAGGCAAAAGCAATAAAGAAAATGATATTGCCAGCCCAAGGTCATGCAAGAAAAGCCGGAGCAGAATCAGGTTTTACATACATTAAAGAGTTTCGAGTTAGTAACCCTGATGCATATACTCTTGGGCAGGTTATCAGTCTGCAAGATATTGAATTTAGACAGATTGTTGATGTTATTGGGGTTTCAAAGGGGTGCGGCTTTCAGGGGACTGTGAAGAAATACGGTTTCAACAGGGGGCGAATGTCTCATGGTGGAAAACATCATAGAGAAATGGGATCAACAGGTATGTGTACATATCCGTCAAGGGTTATCAAGGGTAAACGTATGCCTAGTAGAATGGGTGGGGAGCAGATCACCTTGAAGAATTCCATGGTACTTGATGTAAGACCACAAGAAAACCTATTGATAGTAAAGGGTAGTGTGCCTGGACCAAATAACAGGCTCGTTCAGGTTAAGTGTAAGTAAGGAGATTTTGAGATGGCCACCTTGGCAGTTTATGATTCCCAGAAGCAAAAAATAGATGAGAAAACAGTAAGTGATGAAATATTTGCTGTTGAGCCAAAAGTTGGTCTTTTGCATGAAGTTGTTTTGTGGCAAATGGCTAAAAAACGTGCGGGTACAGCTTGTGTAAAAAATAGATCTGAGGTAAGTGGTGGTGGCAAAAAACCTTGGAGGCAAAAAGGTACTGGCAATGCAAGGCAGGGTAGCAATACTTCGCCAGTTTTGAAAAGAGGAGGCTCAGTATTTGGGCCTAAACCAAGAGATTTTTCTTACTCGATTCCTAAAAAAGTCAGAAAGCTGGCTCTTAAGATGGCTCTATCCTCACGCGTTTTAGAGGATAAAATGTTTGTCTTGAGAGATTTTGATTTAAACGAAATCAAGACAAAAAAAATGGCTGAGTTAGTTAAATTGTTTGCCATTGAAAAGACTTTGATTGTGTTGGATGAACCAGATAGTATTATTGAAAGGTCTGCAAGGAATATCCCTAATGTTAAGGTGATGCTGCAAGCAGGCTTAAACGTATATGATATATTGAATTATCCTAATTTGATTATTAAGGAAAAGGCAGTAGATATCATTGAAGAGAGGTTAAAGGCGTGAAAGATATTTATTCAATTGTAAAAAGCCCTCTGATCACTGAGAAAGCTACATATCAAAAAGAAGTATCCAATCAGGTGTCATTAGCTGTTAGATGTGATGCAAATAAAATCGAAATTAAGCGGGCTGTTGAGAGTCTGTTTAACGTAAAAGTAATGTCAGTCAATACTGCTAATCGAAAAGGTAAAACCAAGCGTGTAGGGCGTTTTGTAGGAAAAAAAGCCTTTGTTAAAAGAGCAATAGTTAAGCTGGCGCCTGATAGTAAAATAGACTTCTTCTCAGGGGTGTACTAATGCCTGTAAAAAATTTTAAGCCAACATCAGATGGAGTTCGATTCAAAACTGTCCTGCAAGACAAAGAGTTGTCAAAAAAACGACCCGAGCGTTCACTTATAGTCCCATTTAAAAAGACAGGGGGGCGTAATAATATAGGGCGACTTACAGCTCGTCATATAGGTGGAGGTAGCAAAAAGTTTTACAGGATTATAGATTTTAAAAGAGATAAAGATAATATCCCTGCTAATGTTGCAGCCATTGAGTATGATCCAAATCGTTCAGCTAGAATTGCACTGCTT
Source organism: Desulfobulbus propionicus (assembly GCA_020722285.1). Taxonomy (GTDB): domain Bacteria; phylum Desulfobacterota; class Dissulfuribacteria; order Dissulfuribacterales; family DYLC01; genus DYLC01. The sequence goes on from DYLC01000031.1 coordinate 2,249, forward strand.
CAATATGCAGATGGTGAAAAGAGATATATAATAGCTCCGTTGGCTTTAAAAGCTGGAGATACAGTTATTTCAGGAGTTGGTGTAGATATACGTCCTGGAAATACGCTACCTCTGCAGTCTATGCCTCTGGGTACAATGATACATAATGTTGAAATGCGGCCAGGCAAGGGTGGCCAGCTTGTAAGAAGTGCTGGATCAGCCGCTCAGCTTATAGCAAAGGAAGGAAAATATGTGCAAGTAAGGCTTCCAAGTGGAGAAGTGCGTATGATTCTTTCTGTATGCAAGGCTACAGTTGGACAAGTAGGTAACATAGATCATGAAAATATATCCATTGGAAAGGCTGGCAGAAGTCGGTGGCTTGGTATAAGGCCAAGCGTAAGAGGTGTTGCTATGAATCCGGTAGACCATCCTATGGGGGGTGGTGAAGGAAAATCCTCTGGAGGGCGGCATCCTTGTAGTCCTTGGGGATGGCCTACAAAAGGCTATAAAACTCGTAAAAAGAAAGCTAATAACAGCTTTATAGTTAAGCAATGTAAAAAATAATTTTATAAGGTTACTGCTATGCCAAGATCAGTAAAAAAAGGTCCATTTATAGATCAGCATTTATTTAAAAAAATAGAGATAGCTGTTCAGAACAATGATCACAAAGTAATAAAAACATGGTCACGACGTTCTACAGTTTTGCCAGAGATGGTAGGGTTAACATTTGCAGTACATAATGGCAGGAAGTTTGTTCCAGTGTTTGTTACTGAGAATATGGTAGGCCATAAGTTAGGTGAGTTCGCACCGACCAGGACATTCACTGCGCATTCAGGTGACAGAAAGACAAAAGTCGCTAAAAAGTAGCAGAGGAGAAGCTAACGTGGAAACAAAGGCGGTTGCCAAATATATAAGAATATCACCTCAGAAAGCGCGACTTGTTGCAGATGTAGTGCGAAATAAATCTGCAGCTAATGCAATACAGATATTGTCAGTTATGCCGCAAAAAGGTGCAAGACTGATCGAGAAAGTTCTGGAATCTGCGGTTGCAAATGCTGATCAAAAAGTAGGTGTAGATGTTGATACACTTTATATTAAAGCTATCCAGATAGATCAAGGACCACAGCTCAAAAGGATCAGACCAAGGGCACAGGGGCGTGCATATCGAATTCTTCATCGTTTGTCGCACATAACTGTTGTGCTTGATGAGGCTTAAGCAATCTTAACAGGAGGACAAGTTGGGTCAGAAAGTTAATCCAGTCGGACTTAGACTAAAGATCACTCGTACATGGGATTCAAAATGGTATTCAGATAAAAAATTTTCCTCTTTAGTCTTTGAGGATTTTAAGATAAGAAAATATCTGAAAAATAGACTTGCAAACGCGGGGGTCTCAAAGATAGAGATAGACAGGGCAGCACAAAGACTTATGGTTAGAATCCATAGCGCGCGTCCAGGTATTGTGATTGGCAAAAAAGGAGTAGAGATTGAGGCGCTTAAAAAGTCCCTTGAGAGTGTTATAAAAAAGCCTTGTGCAATTGATATTGTAGAAGTAAGACGTCCTGAGCTTGATGCACAATTAGTTGCAGAAAATGTTGCAGGCCAACTTCTGCGCAGGATCTCCTTCAGGAGGGCCATGAAAAAAGCTGTAAGTATGTCAATGAAATTTGGAGCTCAAGGTGTTAGAATAGCCTGCTCAGGCAGATTAGGAGGAGCAGAGTTAGCACGCAGGGAATGGTATCTGGAAGGGCGTGTTCCTCTTCATACTTTAAGAGCAGATATAGATTATGGTTTGGCTGAAGCTAAAACAACATATGGTATTATTGGTATAAAGGTTTGGATATTTAAAGGCGAGGTTTTGCCATCGCGGGAAGAGCCCTTGGTTTCATAGAAATTTTACCAGAGTTAAAAAAACGAGGTTATAAATGTTAAGTCCCAGCAAAGTAAAATTTAGAAAAATTCAGAAGGGTCGAGTTGGAAGTATTGCAAATAGGGGGGTTAAGCTCGCTTTTGGTGAATATGGCCTAAAGGCATTAGAGGCAGGAAAAATTTCAGCACAAGAAATTGAGGCTGCTCGTATTGCAATAAACAGATTCGTTAGACGTAAGGGGAAATTGTGGATTAGAGTATTTCCTGATAAACCAATCAGCAAAAAGCCAGCTGAGGTCAGAATGGGTAGCGGTAAGGGACCACACGATCACTGGGCAGCAGTTATAAGGCCAGGTAAAATTTTGTACGAAATGGAAGGGGTTGATGAGGATTCAGCCAGAGAAGCAATGAGGCTTGCTTCATACAAATTATCAATAGCCACCAAGTTTGTATCACGTTCAGAGGAGCTGTTATGAAAATGTCAGAGTTGAAAAATTTTGATATAGAAGCATTAGAAAAAAAAGATACAGAGCTTGGGCAGGAGCTATTTAATCTGCGTTTCCAACATGCTACGCACCAGCTTGAAAATACAGCGCGCATTAAAACTGTAAGGCGTTTACGTGCAAGGGTAAAAACTATACTTACTGAGAAAAAGATAGGATAGTTGGGAGGAGTCGGAATAGTGAATGAAAATCAGGTAAAAATAACATTAAAACGTACATTAACTGGCATAGTTGATAGCGACAAAATGGAAAAAACAGTTGTTGTTATTGTGAACAGAAGATTCAAACATCCAATATACGGTAAATATGTGACCAGAAGAAAAAAATATATGGCTCATGATACAGACAGTGTGTGTTCAATTGGCGATAAGGTTATCATTGAGGAATCAAGGCCAATGAGTGCTAGAAAGCGCTGGATGGTCAAGGAAATAATCGAAAAAGCAGTCTAAGGGAATCATTATGATACAACAGGAAACTGTCTTAAATGTTGCAGATAATTCAGGTGCAAAAGTTGTAAGTTGCATTCGCGTGCTTGGTGGAACTCGCAGACGCTATGCACATATAGGAGATATTATTGTTGTTGCTGTCAAGGAAGCATTACCGAATGCAAAGGTTAAAAAGGGAGATGTTGCCAAGGCGGTAATAGTTAGAACAAAGAAAGAGGTTCAGAGGCAAGACGGGTCGCTGATACGTTTTGATGAAAACGCAGCAGTGATAATAAATCAATATGGTGAACCTGTTGGTACGCGTATATTTGGCCCTGTTGCAAGAGAGCTAAGGGCTAAAAGATTCATGAAGATTGTTTCATTGGCCCCTGAAGTTATATAGGTGAGATAAATGGACAGTATTAAAACAAAAATAAAAAAAAATGATAAAGTAATGGTTATTGCAGGGAAAGATAAAGGGAAAACTGGAAAAATTTTAACTATTATAAAGTCATTGAATAAGGCTAAGGTTGAAGGAATTAATCTCGTTAAGAAGCACGCAAAACCTACTCATAAGTCAGCTGGAGGTATTGTGGATATAGAGGCTCCGATACATCTTTCTAATTTGATGCTAATCTGTGCAAAATGTACTGAAGCTACAAAAGTAGGTTATAAGCTGCTACAGGATGGTGAAAAAATCCGTATTTGCAAAAAATGCGGAGAGACTATCCCCGTAGATTTATAACGATTGGAGTTTGATATGAATTTTTTGGAAAAACACTATAAAGAGTCATGTGTCCCAAAGTTACAAGATAAGTTTAAATATAAAAATGTACATGAGATACCAAAGCTGGAAAAAATTGTTATTAATATGGGATTAGGAGAAGCAGTTCAAAATCCCAAGATAATTGAATCAGCTGTTGCAGAAATGACACTTTTCTCAGGTCAGAAACCTGTTATTACCCGTTCAAAAAAATCTATAGCAGCATTTAAGTTGAGAGAAAATTTACCAATAGGTTGCTGTGTAACATTAAGGAAGAATAAAATGTATGACTTTATGGCAAAACTTATACACATAGCAATACCGAGAATCAGAGATTTTCGTGGGTTATCCTCAAAAGGCTTTGATGGAAGTGGAAACTATACGCTTGGCTTAAAAGAACAGATAATATTTCCTGAAATAGACTATGATAAAGTAGATAAAATCAAGGGAATGAATATCACTTTTGTTACGACAGCAAAGACTAATGAAGAGTCAATGTTTATGCTTGATATCATGGGAATGCCATTTAGAAAATAAAAGGGGAGGATAAGTTGTCAAGAAAAGCAATGCTTATCAAAGCAAATACGAAACAAAAGTATTCTGTGAGGCAATACAATAGGTGTCCTGCTTGTGGAAGGCCAAGAGCTTTCCTAAGGAAGTTTGGAATCTGCCGTATTTGTTTTAGAAATATGGCATCATCTGGATTAATTCCAGGTGTTACCAAATCAAGCTGGTAATTTTATTGAAAGAGGTATATATGACAGATCCTATTGCAGATATGTTGACAAGAATACGAAACTCATCCGCTGCGAGGCATGATAAAGTTGAATTTTCATTATCAAAACTTAAAATGAATATAGCGCAAATCCTCAAAGATAGAGGATATATAGAAAGTTTTAAGGTAATCAAAGAAAATGAACAAGATAAGCTAAGAATATCTTTAAAATATAACGGTAAAACTCCATTAGTTTTGGGTTTAAAAAGGTTAAGCAAGCCAGGTAGAAGACTATATGTTGGCTTTGATAAGATACCAGTCGTAAGGAATGGATATGGAATGTCTATTATATCTACGTCTAAAGGGCTCTTAACAGATGATCAGGCAAGACAAATGAAAGTCGGTGGAGAACTGATTGCATCAGTTTGGTAAGAGAGGAATAGAGAGATGTCAAGAATAGGTAAAAAATCTATCACAATTCCATCAAATGCGGAAGTGAAAATTGATGGTAAATTTATAACTGTATCCGGACCTAAGGGAACATTGCAAAGAGAGGTACACCCACTGATAGATGTAAGCAAAGATGCTGGTGTATTAAATGTTCAAAGAGTTAATGATTCAAAATTAGGACGCTCATTGCACGGTTTAACAAGAACACTGATTGATAATATGATAGTTGGCGTAACTAATGGTTTTAAAAAAGAGCTTAAAGTTACAGGGGTTGGATTTAAAGTAGATGAGAAAGGGAATCAACTCGCTTTGAGTGTTGGGTATTCGCATATAGTAGATTTTAATATACCTGAAGGAATAGTTGCAAAAGTTGATAAACAGAAAGGTATAACGATTATTCTGGAAGGATATGATAAAGAGTTATTAGGTTTGACGGCTGCAAAGATAAGAGCTGTAAGACCGCCTGAGCCCTATAAGGGTAAAGGCATTCAGTATGCCGATGAAGTGATAGTACGCAAGGCAGGTAAAACAACTGCTAAGAAGAAGTAAAAGGATAGATATCATCGATGAAAAAAAATCTTAATAGCAGACTAAAAAGAAAACTGTCCATTAGAAAAAAAATTTTTGGAACAACAGAAAGGCCCAGGCTGTCAGTATTTAAAAGTTCAAAGAACATATATGTTCAAATTATAGATGATGAGAAGGGAGTGACATTGGTATCAGCATCAGGAATAGATAAAAGCATAAGTTCAATGTCACATGAGCTGAATAAAATGCAGATTGCACAGGAGGTTGGGAGATCAATTGCTGCAAAGGCAAAAGAACGAGGGATAAAGAAAGTTGCTTTTGACCGGAATGGTTTTTTATATCATGGAAGAATAAAGGCGTTGGCCGATACTGCAAGACAAGAAGGGTTGGATTTTTAAAACAATTGAGGATATTAGGGTATGCTAAAAGATGCAGTCCAAGTTCAGGAATTCATAGAAAAAATTGTTGCCATAAATCGTGTAGCCAAAGTCGTGAAGGGTGGAAGAAGATTCAGCTTCAGCGCATTAGGTGTTGTGGGTGATGGATCTGGACGTGTAGGCTATGCGCTTGGAAAGGCCCGCGAAGTGCCCGATGCCATTAGAAAAGCTGTAGAAAGAGCTAAAAAAAATATGGTAGAGATACCACTTAATGGTAAAACAATAATACATGATGTAAAAGGACTATATGGAGCAGGCAGTGTTATGTTAATGCCAGCTTCGCCAGGAACAGGTGTTATTGCCGGAGCGGTTGTAAGGGCAATCATGGAAGCAGCAGGCGTACATGACGTTCTTACAAAAAGCCTTGGCTCAAGTAATCCACATAATGTTGTTTATGCTACATTTAATGGGCTTCAAGCCCTTAAAGCTTCTGCAGCCAACGCAGCAAAATTAATGACAAATATTGCTGATAGAGGATAGTAAAATAATTATGATAACTTTATCAAATTTAAAGCCTTTTGAAGGTGCGCGTAAAAATAAGAAAAGAGTAGGCAGAGGCACAGGTTCCGGTCATGGTAAGACTGCATGTAAGGGACATAAAGGACAAAAAGCACGCACAGGTGGGAATATTGAACCAGGATTTATTGGTGGACAGATGCCTCTTTATAGACAACTGCCAAAGAGAGGTTTTAAAAATCCTTTTAAACAGATATATGGTGTTCTTAATGTCAAAGATATAAATAAAGCAGGGCTTGAAATAATAGATTTAAAAACAGCCAAAGAAAATGGTTTAGTAAAAAAACGTTATAATTTTTTAAAAATTCTTGGAGATGGAGAGATCAATAAATCTGTTACCATATACGCTCATGCTGCAAGTCAAAGTGCTATAGACAAAATAGCAAACGCAGGCGGAAATCTACAGCTCATTCAAGCAAAGCAGGGTTAATTTAGTGTTTAAAGGCATGGGAGGGGTGGCTCAATCCCCTGAGTTAGCTAAAAGAGTTGGTTTTACCCTGTTTATGCTAACCGTCTATAGAGTAGGCGTTCAGATACCTACACCAGGGATAGATACAGCTGCTCTTGCTTCTTTTTTTGCAAAAGCAAAGGGTACATTATTTGGGCTTTTTGATATGTTTTCAGGAGGAGCTCTTGAAAATTTGTCTATTTTTGCTCTTGGTATTATGCCCTATATTAGCGCGTCAATTATACTTCAACTTTTAACTGTAGCTATACCACATCTTGAAGCGTTAAAAAAGGAAGGGGATTCAGGAAGAAAAAAGATAAGCCAATATACACGATATGCGACAGTTGCTATAAGTGTAGTGCAGGGTATAGGTATAGCAATAGGGTTAGAAAGTATGACAGCGCCTGATGGCGTACCTGTAGTAGCAGATCCAGGCTGGCCATTCAGGCTACTGACGTCTATTACATTGATGTCAGGCACAATGTTTATTATGTGGCTGGGCGAGCAGATAACAGAACGAGGTATTGGAAATGGAATTTCAATGATAATTTTTGCAGGTATAGTGGCAAGGATGCCAAGTGCAATAGGTAATACATTTAAGCTTGTCAGTACAGGCGATATGAGTCCAATACTCTTAGTGTTTATGCTGATTATGATGTGTTGCGTTATAGGTTTTATTTGTTTTATGGAACGAGCTAACCGGAGAATTCCTATACATTATGCAAAGAGGGTGATCGGCAGGAAGGTATATGGTGGTCAAACAGCTCATTTGCCATTGAAAATTAACACTTCTGGTGTTATTCCGCCTATTTTTGCTTCTTCTCTTATAATGTTTCCAGCAACTATTGTACATTTTATCCAGGTTCCTTGGATGCGTTATGTTTCAGATGTACTGCAACCGGGTGGATTGGTTTATGAATTGCTTTTCATAGGGTTGATTGTGTTCTTTTGTTATTTTTATGCAGCTATTACTTTTAATCCAGTTGAGATTGCTGAAAATTTAAAAAAAAATGGGGGTTATATACCAGGAATTAGACCAGGAAGAAAAACAGTAGAATTAATAGACAGAATTTTAACAAGAATTATCTTGATAGGTGCCGTTTATATATCTGCAATTTGTGTGTTGCCAAGTATATTAATTGCTAATTTTAATGTACCCTTTTACTTTGGTGGAACAGCTCTTTTGATTGTAGTTGGTGTTGCAATGGATACAATGGCTCAGCTTGAGTCACATCTAATTACAAGAAATTACGAAGGATTTATGAAAGGGGTTCGCCTTAAAGGTAGAAAAGACTATTGAAAAAGAAATTAACTCAAAACTCCTGCAAAACGATTACTCTCAAATCACCGTGGGAAATTGAAAAAATGCGTTCTGCAAATAAAATTGTTGCAGAGACTCTGCAAGTGTTATCTGAGAACCTTATACCTGGAATTACTACTGCTGATTTAGATAAAATAGCTTTGAATAATATATTAAAGAAGAAAGGAAAACCAGCATTCAAAGGCTATAAAGGTTTCCCCGCCAATGTATGTGTATCAATTAATAACGAGGTCGTGCATGGTATTCCTTCTAATAGAAGAGAGGTTAAGTCGGGAGATATTGTAAGTATCGATATTGGAGTTATATATGATGGATATTTCGGGGATGCCGCCACTACATTTATTGTAGGAACTCCAACAGAGAAACAGGAAAAGTTATTAACAATAACAAAAGCTTCTTTATATAAAGCTATAGACTTAATAAAACCAGGAGTACATATTGGGGATGTTTCTTCTGCAATTCAGAGAGTTGTAGAAACAAATGGATATAATGTGGTAAGGAAGTTTGTAGGACATGGAATAGGACGAAATCTTCATGAACCTCCTGAGGTACCTAATTATGGTGAACCAGGACAAGGGCTTCAGCTCAGGCAGGGTGTAGTAATAGCTATTGAACCAATGGTTAATGAAGGCAGCAGTGACGTGAAAGTTTTGAAAGATGGATGGACAGTTGTAACTGCAGACGGCCTGTTATCTGCACATTTTGAGCATAGTGTAGTTGTGACTGATGCTGGTTATGAAATATTAAGTATTGTATAGTTGTAAGAATTGGAGTTTAGCTAATTAATGTCAAAGGATGATGCAATACAGATAGAAGGCAAGGTAATTGAAACCTTGCCCAATGCTATGTTTAGAGTTGAACTTGAAAATGGTCATAAAATACTATCGCATATATCAGGCAAAATGAGAATGAATTACATAAGAATTCTGCCTGGCGATAAGGTTACTGTTGAAGTATCACCATATGATTTGACCAAAGGTAGAATAGTTTATAGATCAAAATGAAGGTGTTAGAGGTGTACTAATGAAAGTAGCTCCATCTGTAAAAAAACGTTGTAAACACTGTATGGTTATCAGAAGGCATGGTGTTATTAGGATAATTTGTAAAAATCCTCGCCATAAGCAAAGACAGGGTTAATTTTAAGGAGAAGAAATGTGGCCAGATTAGCGGGTGTAGATTTACCTAAAAATAAGAGAATGGAAATAGCCTTAACTTATATATTTGGCATAGGAAAAACTAGATCACAACAGATACTTGATAAGGCTGTTGTTGACAGAAATAAAAAATCTGATGATCTCACTGATGAGGATATAACAGCGATCAGAAAGATCATTGATGCAGATTTTAAGGTTGAAGGAGATCTAAGAAGGGAAGTCTCCATGAATATCAAGAGGCTTATGGATCTCGGCTGCTACAGGGGGTTGCGTCATAGAAAAGGTCTCCCTGTAAGGGGACAGAGAACTAAAACTAATTCAAGGACACGAAAAGGTCCAGTGCGCTCTGCTATCAAGAAAAAATAACGCTTCTTTATTATACAGGAGGAAAAATTATGGCTCCACCACGCAGGGGAGGCAAAAAAGAACGTAAAAATATTCCAGACGGAGTAGCTCATATACAAGCTACTTTTAATAATACCATAGTAACTATTACTGATAAGCAGGGGAATACAATATCATGGGCAAGTGCAGGTGGACAGGGATTTAAAGGTTCTCGTAGAGGAACACCTTTTGCAGCTCAAATGGCTGCTGAAAATGCAGCAAAAAAAGCCTCAGAACACGGAATGAGATCAGTTGATGTTTTGTTGAGCGGGCCTGGTTCAGGAAGAGAAGCTGCATTGCGCGCACTTCAGGCCATAGGATTTCAGATAAAAATTATCAAAGATATAACCCCGTTGCCGCACAATGGTTGCAGGCCACCAAAAAGAAGAAGAGTCTAAAGGAGGATTGTCTTGGCTAGATATACTGAAGCAAGATGTAGACTGTGTCGTCGAGAAGGTATGAAACTTTTTCTTAAAGGAGACAGGTGTTATACTGAAAAATGTGCATTTGAAAGATCAAATTACGCTCCTGGCCAGCACGGTATAGCTAGGACTAAAATTTCGGATTATGCGCTGAGGTTAAGAGAAAAACAAAAAGTTAGAAGGATATACGGCATACTTGAGGCGCAATTCCGAAAATATTTTGCACTTGCAGATAGGCAAAAAGGAATGACAGGAGTGAATTTATTGCAATTGTTAGAAAGGCGTCTTGATAACGTTATATATCGTCTCGGTTTTGCTGATTCACGTTCTCAAGCCCGCCAATTTGTACGCCATGGACATTTTAAGGTAAATGAAAAGCGTGTAGATATACCGTCATATTCTGTAAGGCAAAGTGATGTAGTTGAACTTATTCAGACAGAACCTGTCAATGAGATAATTAAACAGGCAGTTGAAGGTGTTCAGAGACGAGGAGTCCCAGATTGGCTTGAGATGGATCCTCAAACCTATAAGGGAAAGATTAAATCAATGCCAGAAAGGCATCATGTTACTACTCCGATTCAAGAGCAGTTTATAGTTGAATTTTACTCCAAATAGCCTTTAGAATAGAGAGCTTGGAACAAGATATGACAATATCCACTCCTAATTACAGGAATTGGCGTGAGCTAATAACGCCACAAAAACTGGATAAAGATGAAGATTCTACCCTGAACTATGGTAAGTTTATATGTGAACCATTAGAGCGAGGATATGGAGTAACACTAGGCAATGCACTAAGGAGGATATTACTTTCCTCTTTGCAGGGTGCTTCAATAGTGGCAATTAAAATTGATAATGTTTTGCATGAACTTGCCACTATACCAGGGGTCATCGAAGATGTAACAGATATTATATTGAATCTGAAAGAGGTGCGTTTTTCATTTTCACCAGAGGATGAAGAAGATTCACTATTTTTAGAAAAAAAAGGTGAATGTGTAGTAACTGCAGCAGATATTCGTTCAAAGACAGGAAAGTCAGTTGTTTTAAATCCTGAACATGTAATAGCACATCTTTCGTCTGAAGGTGAATTGAGGATGGAACTGAAGGCAAAGTGGGGTAAGGGATATGTAGCAGCAGACCGCCTTAAAGACCCTGATATGCCAGTGGGAACAATACCAATAGATGCAATATTTTCTCCAGTTAAAAAGGTGAATTACTCAGTGACGCAAGCCAGAGTTGGACAGATTACAGACTACGATAAACTTACTCTCGAAATCTGGACTGATGGCAGCATTACACCGGATGAAGCGCTTGGCTATTCAGCTAAAATTTTAAAAGAACAGATAGCAATTTTTATTAATTTTGATGAGCATCTTGAGCCTAAAGTTGAAGATTCTGGGCTTGATATGCAGGAAATTCTTGAAAATTTGAATAGATCAATAGATGAGCTTGAGTTTTCTGTACGTTCGGCAAATTGTCTTAAAAATGCTGATATCCATTTTATTGGTGATCTTGTTCAAAGATCAGAACAGGAGATGCTTAAGACAAAAAATTTTGGCCGAAAATCTTTAAAAGAGATTAAAGATATATTAACTAATATGAATTTGCATCTTGGCATGAAGTTGGACGGTTGGGAAAGGCCAGTAGTACAACTTGCTGAAGAGCAGTCTGAGACAGACAAGGAGTAGAATGTTATGCGTCATCGTATGCAAAAACGAAAACTTGGCATGAAAACAGCCCATAGAATAGCCGTCATGCGGAATATGGTAACTTCTCTAATGGAGTACGGTCAAATTAAAGTTACACTGCAGCGGGCAAAAGAGCTTAGAAAATTGGCTGATCACATGGTTACACTTGCTAAAACAGGTACTTTGCATGCTCGAAGGCAGGCGTTGAGTGTTATTAGAAGAAAAGAGGCGGTAGATAAGCTGTTTTTACATTGGGGTCCACTCTTTGTCGAAAAAAATGGAGGCTATTCAAGGATAATAAAAATTGGTCAGCGAAAAGGTGATGCTGCCGAAATGACTATTATTGAAATGGCTACTGACACCCTTGAGCACTCAAGTACAAAAAAGAAAGCAGCAAAAAAGCTTAATGACCTTGTTGCACCTGTAATACCACATTCAATTCAAGAACATACAGATATTGTTGCTTCTGAAGATGCTACATCTGAAGTAGATGAAACTGCACAGTCTGAATTAACACAGCAGCAAATATTAACAGAAAATTTTGATCAGTTGCCTGCTGAAGGTCAAACATCAGAAAATGTAAAAAAGGAAAATTAACCAGCATAACAAAAAAAGATAGTTTTAAAGATTGATAAGAGATTATAGCGCTATCTTTGCTGATTGTTTCGTTACAGAAAGTTAAAATAGTTTACATAAATATATCTATTGAATATTGGTAATAATCGTGGAGGGATGGCCGAGTGGTTGAAGGCGGCGGTCTTGAAAATCGCATCTCGTGCAAGCGGGACGTGGGTTCGAATCCTACTCCCTCCGCCAAATTTATAGGAGAGGTGACCGAGTAGGCCGAAGGTGCTCGCCTGCTAAGCGAGTGTACGCCCATAAAGGTGTACCGAGGGTTCGAATCCCTCCCTCTCCGCCAAGCTCATCCTTTTCCACCTTTCTCCTCTAACTTATTAGATTCCATTTAATTAAAGGAGCTTTTTGACTATGATGTCAGATTTTCTTTTTACTTCTGAGTCAGTAACTGAAGGTCATCCTGACAAGGTAGCTGATCAGATATCCGATTCCATACTTGATGCAATTTTGAAAGATGATCCCTATGCAAGGGTTGCCTGTGAAACTTTGGTTACAACAGGGCTTGTGTTGATTGCCGGAGAGATAACAACTGATTGCTGGGTCGATATGCCGCAGGTAGTACGTGGAACAGTAAAGGAGATTGGCTATACGGATTCTACGATGGGATTTGACTGGCAAACCTGTGCAGTCTTGACCAGTATTGACAAGCAGTCTCCTGATATAGCAATGGGGGTTGATCGAGATGGGGATATAGGTGCAGGAGATCAGGGGTTAATGTTTGGCTACGCCTGTGATGAAACTCAGGATTATATGCCTATGCCTATTTGGTATGCACATCTTCTTGCAAAACGTCTCGCTGAGGTGAGAAAGACTGGCATTCTTCCTTTTTTAAGACCTGATGGCAAGACACAGGTGACAATAAAGTACGTTGATAAAAGGCCTGTTGGTGTGCAGACAGTTGTGGTTGCGTCACAACACTCACCGAATATTACTACAAAAGAGGTATGTGAGGCCATTACAGAAGAGGTCATCAAGAAAATAATTGCGCCAGAGCATTTATTTGCAGAAACTGAGTATTTTATAAACAGCACAGGTAGGTTTGTTGTTGGAGGTCCCCTTGCTGATTGTGGTGTAACAGGAAGAAAGATTATTGTAGATACCTATGGAGGCCGAGGCCATCATGGCGGAGGCGCTTTTTCCGGAAAAGATCCTACAAAGGTTGACCGTTCACCATCCTATATGGCGCGTTATGCTGCAAAAAATGTTGTTGCAGCAGGTCTTGCAAGGGAGTGTGAGGTTCAGGTAGCCTATGCCATTGGCGTTGCAAGGCCACTTGCTATTAATGTAAGAACCTTTGGAACAGAAAAGATTCCACAGGCTAAAATTGTTGAGTTAATAGATAAAAATTTTAGCTTTAAGCCTAAAGATGTGATTGATTATCTTCAACTGAGGCGTCCAATCTTCAAGAAGACTGCAGCTTATGGTCATTTTGGAAGACCAGAGCCAGAGTTTACATGGGAACGGCTTGATAAGGTTGAAGACTTGAAATCACAAGCAGGTTTATAGAAGGTTCTGTGTAGAAATTAGGAGTAATATGATGGAATATGATGTGAAAAATATGGCGTTTGCCGATGCCGGCAAACTCAGGATTGAGTGGGCTAAGATGAATATGCCTGTGCTTGGGCTTATCGCAGCCAGATTTGCGAAGGAAAAGCCATTAAAAGGTTTGACACTTGGGGCTTGCCTTCATGTTACTACTGAAACTGCAGCTCTAATGCAGACACTTAAATCTGGTGGAGCACAGATTTATCTTTGCGCATCGAATCCTCTCAGCACTCAGGATGATGTGGCAGCTAGTCTCGTGAAGCATGATGAAATTCCAGTCTTTGCCATTAAGGGTGAGGATCATGATACATATTATGCCCACTTGCGCTGTGTTCTTGATGCAAAACCTCAGGTAACCATGGATGATGGCGCTGATCTTGTGTCAGTTCTTCATACAGAACGAAAGGATCTCTTACCCTGTGTGATTGGCGGGACAGAAGAGACAACAACAGGCGTGATAAGGCTTAGAGCAATGGCACAGTCCGGCATCCTTTCATATCCAATTGTCGCTGTGAATGATGCAAACACAAAACACATGTTTGACAATCGTTATGGAACTGGTCAATCCACAATTGACGGAATATTGCGAGCAACCAATAGGCTCCTTGCAGGTTCTGTTTTTGTTGTTGCAGGCTATGGCTGGTGTGGTAAGGGAGTAGCGATGCGGGCGCGAGGAATGGGAGCTCGCGTGTTAATAACTGAGATCGATTCGCTTAAAGCTCTTGAGGCAGTGATGGATGGTTTTGAGGTTGTTACCATGTCAAAAGCTGCACAGATCGGGGATTTTTTCTGTACTGTAACTGGTGATGTGAATGTAGTGAGACATGAGCATTTTATTGCTATGAAGGATGGCGCAATTGTTGCTAACTCTGGTCATTTTAATGTGGAGCTGAGCCTTGACAGCCTTTCAAAAATAGCAATATCCAGAAGACAGATCAGGAATTTTGTTGAAGAGTTCGTTCTGCCAAATCAGCATAGAATCTATGTGCTTGGTGAAGGCAGGCTCGTAAATCTTGCTGCAGCTGAGGGACATCCTTCAAGTGTAATGGATATGAGTTTTGCCAATCAAGCGCTTTGTGCAGAATATATACGTAAAAATTCAGCTACGCTTAAAAAAGATGTGTATTCAGTTCCAGGAGAGATAGACAGGGAGATAGCAAGGCTGAAACTTGAGAGTATGGGGATAGAGATTGATATCTTGACTGATGAGCAGGAAAAGTACCTTCATTCCTGGGAAATGGGAACGTAGTGTTTGAGTTTGTATGTAACTTAGGGGAAGTTTCCTTAGATAAGAACATTCTTTAAACTGATTCTTGCTAATTGAATTTATGGATGATTTCATGAATAAACTGGAGGCTACGGCCTCCTTTTTTATGAAGAAAATGCCAATTCTGCCTGATGTTGTAGTTTTTTTAGGCACAGGTCTTGGCGGCATTGCAGAGGCCATGCAAGTAGTTTGGGAGGCTGACTACAGAGAGTGTCTTCATTTTCCTGTATCAACAGCCCCTGATCATACTGGTAAATTGCTTATAGGTAGGATCGGAAAAAGGTCTGTTGCAGTATTTCAGGGTAGATTTCACTACTATGAAGGATATAGCATGAGGGAATTGACCTTCCCTTTACGAGTATTTGGAATGCTTGGCGCACGTTATTATATTGGCTGCAGTGCGTCAGGAGGGCTAAATCCTGCCTTTACACCAGGTGATTTGATGTTTGTCAAAGATCATATCAATCTGATGCCTGATAACCCTCTTCGCGGTGCAAATTTACCATCTAAGTTGCGATTTCCAGACATGTCTCAGGCATATTCCCCTGAGATGTTAAATTTATTAAGAATGTCCGCATCTGAAAAATGCGTTTCTGTTCAGGAAGGAGTTTTCGTGGCTGTGCCAGGACCAAGTCTTGAAACCCCTGCGGAGACACGTTATTTGAGGCTTATTGGTGGTGATGCAGTGGCAATGTCGCTTGTTCCTGAGGTGATCGTTGCTGCGCATGAAGGTATGCAGGTTGCTGGGATAGCTGTGATTGCAAACGTAAATAATCCAGATAACTTTACGGCTATCGCTATTGAAGATGTGATCTTAACTGCAAGAAAAGCTGAGGATAAATTGAGAAAGGTGCTGTTTGCTTTTTTGGAGAAACTGTAGTGCGTATTGATTTAATCGTAAAGGCAGCGGCATTGCTGTCAGCGCCAGGAGAGGCTATTGACCATGACGTGACCTTGTTGATACAGAATGGCAGGATATTGGATATCCTGTCTTCTTCCGCCCTTACGGAAAATGCTTTCCAAGCAACCAGGATTATAGAGCGCCCCCACGGACTTGTGATGCCAGGGCTTATAAATGCTCATACGCATGCACCAATGACCCTTTTTCGGGGACTTGCCGACGACCTTCCACTCTCCACATGGCTTGAGGACCACATTTTTCCGCGTGAGGCACACCTTACCCCTGATTTGATAGAGCTTGGTACTGAGCTTGCTTGTGCAGAGATGATAAGAAGCGGCACAACATCTTTTGTGGACATGTACCTTTTTGAGGATACAATTGCCTCTGTAGTGGATAGGGTTGGCATGAGGGCATGGCTTGGTGAGGGTATCTTTGACTTTTCAACCCCTGCATTTCAGAATGGCCATGAGGCGCTCAAGGAGACAGATCGGCTGATGAAAAAATGGCAGGGGCATGATCGCATCAGTATTACTGTTGATCCTCACACACCCTACACCTGTCAGGCTGAATTGTTACAAAAAAGCGCAGCTTTTGCAAGAGAAAATGGTTGTTTATTTGTAATTCATGTAGCGGAAACAGCGTGGGAGGACAGGGTTATCAGGCAAAAAACAGGCCTCTCGTCTGTTGGCTATCTGGACAGTATCGGATGTCTGGCTGACAATACCATCGCAGTCCATTCAGTCGTTCTATCTGATGAAGATATTGAACTTTATGCCAGTCGTGGTGTTACTGTTGTCCATTGCCCTGAGAGTAATTTGAAGCTCGCTTCGGGCATAAGTCCTGTGCCGAATCTGCTTGCTAAGTGTGTTAATGTGTGTCTTGGTACTGATGGCGCTGCAAGCAATAATGACCTGGACATGTTTGGAGAGATGGCTACTTGTGCTCGGATTCACAAGGGTATCAGCAATAATCCAACAGTGCTTCCTGCCCATACAGTCCTTGAGATGGCCACAGTCAGTCCTTCAAAGGCCCTTGGCTTGAACGGGCTTGGAAGACTGGAAAGTGGTTGCGCTGCTGATTTTATTGTTGTGGATTTCAGAAAACCTCATCTTATGCCATGCACAAATTATATGTCTCACTTAGTTTATGCTGCGAAAGGTTCGGACGTACAGGATGTTGTTGTCGCTGGCAGATTACTTATGGAGGATAGAAAGCTATTGACCATAGATGAAGAGGCATGTCTTGAGAAAATAGCCAGTTTAGCTGGTTAATTATTACAGGGAGGTTCTAAAAAATGTCTTTTTGTCTAATGGCTGTGTTATTTTGATCTTGAAAATGCTCACATACAGGAAGTATGCTGCGCTTTTCAGCCTTGAAATGCCTTGCCATTGAACAAAATATCTAATGTTTGGGACCTACCTACAGGTTGAAATTATTATCCTTTTTTTTGTTTGTTAACACGATATACCCATGACAGGATTTCAGCGACCACCAGATATGTCTCAGGTGGTATTTCCTGATTCAGCTCAAGTCCGTAGAGAATCTCGGTCAAATCGCTATCTTCTTTGATGGGAATCCCTGCTTCTTTTGCAATGGCTATGATTTTGTCTGCAATCAGTCCTTCGCCTTTTGCAGATAGGTGTGGTGCTGTGTGTTTTTCGCTGTCGTATTTAAGGGCAAGCGCTTTTTTTTTGCTGGTGCCAGTTGCCATTTATTATGCGATTATATTTAAAAAACCACTGGTTCTCTCAAACTGCGTTTTAATGCCTGGTGGAGAAAACTCTGCTATATCAGCCTGTTCATAAGCTACGATATCTGTGACGATTAGTGTGTATCCAAGTGAGGAAAGCCTTTCTTTTAATGTCATGATGTTATCCTTTACAGTCTGTACAGCTTCTTTTTCAAGACACATTTTCATGGATAGCTCATGGCCAACCTGCTTGACAAGCATTTTTATTTCTCCAAGGCCACTAAGTTTAAGTTCAAACAGCATGTTTTTAGTGATACTTTTTTGTCCATCTGTGCCTTCAGTTTCATCTTCCCACGTTGACCAATTGCCAGTACCCTCATCCTGTTGAAACCAGAGAGGCATTATCCAGAAAGGAATATCCATCGCTCGGATATCAGCTTGGTGCTTATGAAGGGCTATTATGTGCTGATAGCAGTTCGATAACCCTTGCACAATCAGATTTTTTTTCTGGTCGTCAGGGTTATCATTAAGGGCTGCTACACTCAGTAGTGAGCTATTGTCCTGGATTATATTGTTTTCTGATATATTTTTGTTGACTTGATAAGTTTCCTGGCTCCGATCTGGTACCCATGTATTGCTGATCAGTCGTATTTTTTGTGAATCAATCTCTTTAAGATTTAGGGTGGCTGCGTGTGATAATATAGTTTTTTTTATCTCAGCAAGATTGTTCTGTTGCGAAAGTTCATTGCCTGTTAACTGATTTGCAGCAGATAGAGGCTGTTTTAAATTTGCTAAGATGATCTGATTTTTTTCAGTGGCTAATGAGTAGGCAGTCTGTTGAACATTTTGTTGCAGTGTACTCTCAAATTGTTGTGGTTTTAGTATTGAATCACGCAAAATGCTTATTGCTCTTTCTATGAGTTGCGCGATGGCAGGCCTGTTTTCTTTTGAGTTTTGCTGCATTAGACTTGCGGTGATTTGTTGTGTCTCTGGAGTTGGTTTGTCGCCATGTGATAATGACTGAATTATGGTTGTAAGGTTTTTTAATGTTGTTATGTCTTCTGGCGTAGTTAAGTCTAGTTGCTGTGTAATTGCATTAACTGCTTGATTGAGAAGTTGAGAGATGGTGGTATCCATCCGCGTAAGTGTTGCGCTGGTTGAGAGAAAATTGAGGGCTGTTTGAGCTGTTTGGGCCTGTGGCCATTTTTCAATGACTTGTAACAGCCTGACTATGGCCGGTGTATCTGTGGTGAGTACTTTAAAGCGGATATGTGAGCCTTCTTCAAGTGTTGTTGCACTTTTGGCCCGAACCAGTTTGTCTCCTACAGCAATGACATCCACATCTCCGGTTTTCGCGAGTACGAATCCCTCCATTTCCTCCCCTGCTTTAAGCAGGCTGGCAAGCCCTTTGCTGTCGGTTTCCAGAAAGGTAAATCCAGCCTGTAAAAGCGTTTTTATTTCTGGCAAGATATGCATTTGTTAGCCTTGGATGATGGATGGTTTTTTAGGGAGATTCCAAAAAATAAGTGTAAATGCATAAATATTTATAAAATATCTCGATAGGTTTCGAGGTTGAATTTCAACGGATTGATAAGCCTTTTTTTCGTTGTAGTTCCATACGTATTTTCTGAATCGCGAAACCAACTCACTGAG
>DYLC01000032.1 GCA_020722285.1 Desulfobulbus propionicus
AGCAGCGCCCCATCTGCTGTGTCATCGGCCTGCTCATGTGCAGGCAGCACACTTCTCAGACCTCTTCCTTGCATCTGGGGCGCTGCTGAATAGTTACAGTACGGTGATTTTCGTTCATTTTCGGCATTATACTGGATAGTTACTATAGTTACTATGGATGTTCTAAAGGGAAGTTCCATGAGCAGGCATAATGCATCAAAAATGCGAGGAAAAATATGACAATACCGGTAATAGCCTTTGTGGGATGGCACAACTCAGGCAAGACAACCCTGATCAGAAATGTTATAAAGGAATTGACCTTGATGGGAGTGAAGGTCGGCGTGGTCAAGGACACGAAGCACTCAGAGCTTGACATCGATGCGCCGGGTACAGATTCCTTTTTCTATCAAAAGGACGGGGTTAAGGATGTGGCTCTAACAAACCCTGCCGGCATGTTTTTCTTCAGAAAAGGCAAAGGATTTGACCTTGATTATCTGATTTTTCGCATGTTTCATGACGTTGATCTGGTTATTGCCGAGGGTTTCAAGCATATTGTACACATACCCAAGATAGAGGTTGCCAGGAAGGAGATTTCTGATGTCCCTTTAAGTGATGTGGCGGCAAATGTGGTGGCGATGGTTTCTGATTTCGAAACAGGCCATCTTCCTCGATTCAACTTTAATGATACACCTCAAATCGCCGGTTTTATCGTACAAAATTTTCTATCTGGTTTATCTATGTGTGCTGACGTCTTTGTGGATCAAAAAAAAGTATGGCTGGATGAAGCATCACAGAAACAACTCAGAGATTGTATAGAAAATATTCTGGACAAAAAAAATCAAACATTAGGGAAGTTCCCATTATTAAACGGCAAATCCATTGAGCTTAAAATCACTGTCTGAAACAGGCTGGGTAATGTATGACTGGGCAAACTCAGCCTTTGCAACCATTGTAATGGCAGGGTTTTTCCCTGTATTTTTCAAGGAGTACTGGTCATCCGGCGTGGATGCCACTGTCAGCACATTCCGGCTCGGTCTTGTCTCGTCCTTTTCAAGCATTGTCATGGTGGCTCTTTCGCCTATGCTTGGGGCAATCGCCGACAAAGGAAGGTGTGCAAAGGAGATGCTCGTCTGGCTTTCCCTGCTTGGGATAGCCTCGACTGCCCTGTTGTGTGTGGCTGGAAAAGGGGCATGGATATCCGCAGGCCTGTTATATCTGTTTGCGGTCACAGGTTTTCTGGGCGCATGTATTTTTTATGATGCTCTGCTCATAACGGTGACAGGAAGGCAAGACATGGACAGGGTTTCTGCCTGTGGTTTTGGCGCAGGATATCTTGGAGGAGGGATAGCGCTGGCTGTGTGTGTCGCACTTGTTTTTTTTTATCAGGCGTTTGGTCTGGACAGACCGGAGCAGGCAGTCAGGTTTTCATTCTTTTTTGCAGCTTTTTGGTGGCTTGTGTTCATGCTGCCAGCCATTGTCTGGATACCTTCTGAGACAAAGACGCGGCAGACAGTCAGAGAGCCTGTCAAGACGGCAGCGTACGGTCTTTGGCAAAACACCAAAACAGGAGTCTGTGAACTCAGGATGCATTTCAGGCGGTTAATGGCGGATCGGAACACAACTCTTTTTCTCGGGGCATACTGGCTTTACATAGACGGCGTTGATACCATCATACGCATGGCCATTGATTACGGAATTGCCATTGGTTTTACCTCTGAAAAGCTGATTCTGGCCCTTCTGCTTGTTCAGTTTATCGGCGCGCCTGCAAGCCTGCTTTTTGGCGCAACAGCCAGACGTTTTGGCCAGAAAAAAACATTGATGGTCGGGATCGGCATCTATGCCGGGATCACTGTATGGGGTTTCTTAATGTCAAAACAGTGGGAATTTTATGCAATCGCCGTGGCAATAGGGTTAGTGCAGGGCGGGGTTCAGTCCCTGAGCAGGTCAATGTTTGCCGGGTTTGTTCCAACGTCAGAGGAATCTTCGTTTTTTGGCTTTTACAACATGCTTGGCAGGTTTGCAGCAATACTGGGGCCGTTGCTCATGGGGTTGACCTCGCTTTTATCCGAAAGTTCACGGCTTGGTATGCTTTCAGTGCTTTTGCTCTTTGTAGGCGGCGCATTGCTGCTTTCAATGGTAAAAGAGCCTTCGCAAAATACTATCAAGGCATGAATTTGGAAACATTGTATTTTTTTCTTCCAGCAATCTCTTGCGCCGTCACTTTTTTTATACTCATGGCAATGCTTAAAATGCATGCATCAGGCGTTTTTTCTGGTATGTTTCTGGATATGCCCAATGAACGCTCCCTCCACACCCTGCCAGTGCCTCGTTTCGGAGGTATCGCCATAATGGCAGGCATCCTAATTGCTTCAGTTGCTCTGCCTCTTTTGCGACCTGTGATATTGATCGCAGTAACCCTTGCGATCTTGTCAGCAGTAGATGACCTCAAGGGACTTTCGCCTGTCCTGAGGTTTTCCGGACACATAGCAGGCGCATTTGTGTTTTCTGTCCATGCCTTATATGGATGTCCTGTCTTGCTGATTGTGCTTGCAACTGTATGCGTGACATGGATGGTGAATCTTTTCAACTTCATGGATGGATCCGACGGTCTTGCCGGAGGCATGGGCTTCTGGGGTTTTCTTTTTTATGGAATCTGTGCTATTTTTGCGCAGCATACAGGCCTTGCAATCCTTTGCATGTGTGTTTCAGGGGCATGTCTGGGGTTTTTGTGCTTTAATTTTGCGCCAGCCAGGGTGTTTATGGGCGATGCAGGCTCTGTCTCCCTTGGTTTTTTGTCTGCTGCAACAGGCATCACAGGGATGGCCCAAGGGATATGGTCATTATGGTTTCCTGTTGCGGTTTTTTCTCCTTTTATAGTGGATGCGACAGTCACGCTCATCAAGCGCATTGCGAGAGGAGAAAAAATCTGGCTTGCCCACAGGAGTCATTATTATCAGCGTCTTGTTCAGATGGGTTTCAGTCACAGGCTGACTGCCCTGCTTTATTATCTGCTGATGGCAGGCTCAGGCGCTGGCGCTGTCATGGTTAAGATGAATATCCTGCCTCAAAAAATATTTATTATTTTTTTAGTCCTGATTTACTTGATTTTAATGGCATTGGTTGATAAAAAGTGGAGCTATCATTTAAACAGCAAATTAAACAAAAACATATGCAAATAAATCCTAATCTTTCCTACAAACGCCTGCGTATTTATCTCATGAGCAAAAGGATGTTATGGGTGAGGACCGCCATCTTTCTCTATGATGCATTCAGCATAGCGATGGCCTGGTTTCTGGCTTTTTTGCTCAGATTTAACTTTGAAATGCCTGAGCAATACTGGCATATTGCCTTGAGGCTTGTGCTGGCTGTGCTGACGATACAAGGCGCTGTCATACTCTACTTCAGGCTCGACAGGATAGTTCCACGTTTTATAGGTCCTCCTGATTTTGTGCGTATTCTTAAGGCAGCCTTCAGCGCCTCCGCCCTGACAGCACTTCTGCTTCTGGTTACAACCACACCAAAATCCGTTTTTATTACGGATTTCTTCATGTTAACCGCTTTTATGGCAGGAGGCAGATTTCTTTACAGATTTTATCAGGAAGGATTCACAAGCCCTCATGATGGCCTCAGAACCTTGATAGTCGGGGCTGGCAGGGCAGGTGAGTTTCTGGTCAGAGACCTTATTCGAAAAGGCCAGGACAGTTACTGGCCTGTTGGTTTTATTGACGATGACAGGTCAAAGTTTGGCAAGGAGATACATGGCATCCGTGTAATGGGCAGAACGAGGGATATCCCCTTGATTGTCAGAAGACTTGATGTCGAGATGGTAATCCTTGCCATTCCAACAGCTAATCCGAGAAATCTCAAGAGAATCACCGAATTATGTCAGGAGGCCAATGTCCCATGCCGTATTGTGCCATCCCTTGAAAAACTTATCACAGGCAGGGTGACCATAGATACACTCAGGGATGTAACCATTGAGGATATCCTTGGCAGGGAGCCTGTCAGGCTTGACTGGGCAACCATCAGACAGGAAATCACAGGCAAAATCATTCTGGTAAGCGGCGCCGGTGGATCAATCGGAGGCGAACTTTCACGGCAGATAGCAAAGCTTAACCCTGCGCGTCTAATCCTCGTTGAAAACAACGAGTTTGCCCTTTATCAGATTGAGATGGATATTAAGGAAGAATATAATTCCATTTTGTATGAGGCTGTGCTGTGTGACGTACGTCATAGCGAGGCTCTTGAAGAGATATTTGTCAAGTACAGGCCTCATATAGTTTTTCATGCTGCGGCCTATAAACATGTTCCTATGGTCGAGTTGAATCCCGCTGCAGGCATTGAGGCAAATGTCTTTGGAACAAAGAATATTGCAGATATATCAGCTCGCTATGGCGTAAAAAAATTCATATTCATCTCTACAGACAAGGCTGTCAGGCCTACCAATATCATGGGGGCAAGCAAGCGGATAGCAGAGATGTATTGTCAGAGTCTTAATGAACAGAGTGATACGGTTTTTATCACAACCAGGTTCGGAAATGTGCTTGAATCCTCTGGTTCTGTGGTTCCATTATTTAAAAAGCAGGTCAGACAGGGCGGTCCTATCACTGTGACTCACCCTGAGATAAAACGTTATTTCATGACCACACAGGAGGCATGCCAGCTTGTACTTCAGGCTGCGGCAATCGGAAGAGGTGGAGAGATATTCGTGCTTGACATGGGAGAGCCGGTCAAGATCCTTGACCTTGCTGAGCAGATAATCAGACTGCACGGGCTTACACCACACACTGATATAGAAATTATCTTTTCAGGGCTGCGGCCTGGAGAAAAACTCTTTGAGGAGCTTTTTTATCCTGATGAGAACCTCATTGTCACAAGCCACCCTAAGATCCTGCTTGCCAGAAAGCTTGTGGCAAGTGACTGGATATGGCTCAATGCCCAGTTGAAACGGCTGGCCGGATGTATAAAAGATCCGGATAAACTCAAGGGGTGTGTGAAGGCCATTGTTGTTGACTATCAGTGTGAAGAAGAGGAAACGCCCAGGAAAAAGACTGTGGTCACAGCATTTCCAATAAAAAACAGGTAATATCATATAGCAGATTATAATTTCATGAAAGGTATTCCTAAACCAGAGGGCTTTGAGGCAGTTATAGAAGGGGTGCACTCAGGCATTGTATGGCCGGTTTATACCTTTATTGGCGAGCCTCCCCTTACATCTCCCATGATCCAGGAGCTTGTCAGTGTCTTGCTGCCTCCGCCGGACGATTTTAATTTTGAGCTGATTCAGCCTGAAAATTTCAGTGAGGCCGCCTTGATGCTCACTATTTATACTCCTTCCATGTTCAGCGGCAAAAAGGTTATTCAGCTCAACCAACCTGTTTTTACAGCAAAAAAAGAAGAGAGCGCTGACAAAAAAAAGGCCAGATCTAAAAAGACTCCTTTGGAGGACTGGCTGTCTCACCCAACCGGCGATGTGACCCTGATCTTCAACACCCGATCCATAGACAGACGCTCATCATTATTTGGCAGTCTTAAGGAAGCCGGGCCTGTTTTGATTATTGGAGATATGGGCGCTACTGAGAGGGATAAAAACAGCTCTATGGCTGCTTTCATCCAGGAATATGTCTTGAAATCAGGCAAAAAGCTTGAATTTAAGGCAATTCATGCGCTTATGGAGCTTGTTGGAAATGATAACCCTGTTGCAATGGAAAATGAGCTGAAAAAGCTGGTTTCTTATGCAGGTGGGCGGACAACAATCACAGCCCTGGATGTTCAGACGATTGTAGGCCATCAAAGAGAGGAAAAACTCTATGAGCTGACCCAGTTTCTCGGAACCAGACAAACTGACAAGGCTCTGTTAAGCCTTAAGTTTCTGCTTGAACAGGGGGTCTATGAATTGGTTGTCCTTCAGGCAATTCTCAATTTTATCAGAAGGATATTGTTTATAAAGGTTGTAACTCAAAATTATCAGGATCAACAGATTGATTTTTCAGGGTTTAAAAGCCAGATACTGCCTGATATCGAGACTGATTTGCAGACATGCAAAACTGATCTGTTCAAAAGCATCAAGCCATACAGCCTCTACAATATGTTCAACGCATCCCGGCAATTTACACTCAAGACCCTTTTGGGGATATGCGCTGATGGAGCAAGCTTTGATCTTGCCCTCAAGGGCGAGGCGTCAGACAAAAGATTTGTACTTGAAAGGCTTGTTTTGAGGGTATGCAGGGGATATATTTCACGTTAATTTTAACTTTTTGATGGCGTAGCAAAAAGTCGCCAACTACTGCCTTGCGCTACATCCTTCGTCACTGCTGCGTAGACGTACAGAAGGAGGGGCAGGTATTATTATACCTGCCCTTACATTCCTCAGGATTTGCACACCTTGCATTTGACGATTTTTGCTTAGCCATCATATATGAAGACTTTTTATGTTAATTTCAACTTAGGGGGGGGCTCCAGAAATTGGAAATAGCAAAACAATGTTTACCTGACAGCAACCGAAAGAGTCTGCCAGATGAAAGCCAGCTTGGCTTTGGCATGCACTTCACAGACCATATGTTTCTGATGGATTACGAACATGGAAAAGGCTGGCATGACCCAAGAATTGTCCCTTATGGGCCTGTTATGCTTGAGCCTGCCGCCGCATGTCTGCATTATGCCCAGGCAATATTCGAGGGTCTTAAGGCCTACAGGGGGATTGACGGAAAGATCAGGCTGTTCAGGGCAGGAGACAATGTAAAAAGGCTTAACCGATCGGCTGTAAGGATGTGCATACCTAAAGTCGATGAAGACCTTGCGCACCGCGCTATATGTGAACTGGTCACTGTGGACAAGCGCTGGGTGCCTTCATCCAATGGAACATCGCTTTATATAAGGCCGTTTATATTTGCAAATGAACCCTTTTTAGGGGTAAGGCCTGCAAAGAAATACATCTTTTGCATTATTGCAAGCCCTGTGGCAGCCTACTATAAGGAAGGCTTCAGCCCAGTAAAGATATATGTTACAGATAAGTATGTCCGAGCAGCCAGGGGTGGAACAGGCGAGGCAAAGGCGGCAGCCAATTATGCTGCAAGCCTTATGGCCTCTGAAGAGGCAAAGGCCTGTGGTTTTACACAGGTTCTTTGGTTAGATGCAGCAGAAAGACGTTATATTGAAGAGGTTGGCACAATGAATATCTTTTTTGTGTTTGATGATATTCTTGTCACCCCTGCTTTGTCAGGCAGCATCCTGGCTGGCATCACAAGGGATTCGACCATAAAGCTTGCCTCAGGCTGGGGAATGAATGTGCAGGAGCGGCAGGTAACCATAGATGAGGCAATAGAGCTGTCGCAGCAGGGAAGATTAAAGGAGTGTTTCGGCACCGGAACTGCCGCAGTGGTCTCGCCGGTAGGCTCGCTTCATTATAAAGACAAAGATTACATCATAAACGGGTCAAAGACAGGAGAGCTTGCCAGGAGACTGTTTGATGAGCTGACAGGTATCCAGTATGGCGCATGCCCTGATCACCACGGCTGGATAGAGACTATTTGAGGTGGAGGAGCAGACAGAGGTGGATATCAAAAAAGGGATTTCCAGGCTTATAGACAAGAAGAGTTTGTCATATCATGAAATGGAATCTGTTATGCATCAGATCATGACAGGCGAGGCAACACCAGCCCAGATTGCAGGGTTTCTTGTTGCTCTGAGGCTCAAGGGAGAGACTGTTGACGAGATTACGGCTGCGGCCTCAGTCATGCGTGACCATGCAAGCAGAATTCAGGTCAAGCTTGCCCCTGGTGAACACCTCGTTGACACATGCGGCACAGGAGGAGACAGATCCGGCACATTTAATGTATCAACCACGGCGGCTTTTGTGGTGGCAGGGGCTGGAGTCAAGGTGGCAAAACACGGAAACCGTTCTGTTTCAAGTCTTGCTGGAAGCGCTGATGTGCTTGAAAAGCTTGGCGTTAACCTCAATATCCCTTCTGAAATAGTGAGAAAGTCCATCGAAACTATTGGCATAGGCTTTCTTTTTGCCCCTGCTTTTCATCCTGCCATGAAGCATGCCATCGGGCCGAGGCGCGAGATAGGCATACGTACCATCTTCAATGTCCTTGGACCTCTTTCCAATCCTGCCGGGGCTGACGTGCAGATAGTTGGTGTATATGACCACAGTCTTACCAGACCGTTGGCAGATGTTTTGGGCAAGCTTGGCGCAAAACGGGCATGGGTGGTGCATGGAGAAGGCGGTCTTGATGAAATAAGTCTGCTCGGGGCTACAAAGGTCTCTGAGTGGGATGGAATAAATGTCAATGATTTTGTGGTAAGGCCGGAAGACCTTGGGATGTCAACCTGCGACATCAATGATGTGACTGGCGGCACAGCAGATGAGAATGCGCTGATTTTGAGGCAGATACTGAGCGGGGAAAAGGGCCCTAAAAGGGATATGGTGGCGATAAACGCTGGCGCAGCTATATTCCTTGCAGGCAAGGCGATTTCGCTGCCAGAAGGCGTAGAGATTGCATTTAACAGTATAGATTCAGGCAATGCAATGGAAAAACTGGAGCAACTCGTGCAGCTTACCAATAATCTGCAATGAACATACTTGACCGTATCATCGAACACAAAAGGCAGGAGGTTTTACTTCTCAGAACTTCCGGCATAAAGGAGCCTGCAACAGCGCCAGCGCCATTGAGAGGCTTTAGCAGTGCCCTTGTTGCGACGTCGGATGTCGCCATCATTGCCGAGGTTAAAAAGGCTTCCCCTTCCAAGGGACTCATCTGTCCTGATTTCCATCCGGTTGACATAGCAAAAGATTATGAGGCTGGCGGGGCGAGCGCTATCTCTGTCCTGACAGACGAGGTTTTTTTTCAGGGCAGCCTCAAGTTCCTCCCTCTGATCAAGGATGCTACAGGTCTGCCTGTACTCAGAAAGGATTTTATAATTGACCATCTCCAGGTTAAGGAGGCAAGGATTTGGGGCGCTGACGCCATTTTGTTGATAGTGGCCTGTCTTGAATACAGTCTGATGCATGAGCTTTACTCCCATGCCAAGGAGCTTTCGATGGATGTGCTTGTGGAGACCCATGATGAAGCGGAGATGGAGCTTGCAATAAAGATGGGCGCTGATCTTATAGGCGTAAACAACAGAAATCTCAAGACGTTTGAGGTGAGCCTTGATACAACGTTTAGGCTGCAAAAGCTGGCGCATTCTTTGGCACCGATAGTCAGCGAAAGTGGTATTTCAACCCATGATGACATGAAAAGACTCAGGGATAATGGCATTGCCGCTGCCCTGATCGGAGAAGGTATTGTCAAACATAAAAACAGGGTAGAGGCGCTTAAAGGGATGGTAGAGGCTGGCAGCAGTTTTCGTTAGTTTTTGGCATTATATTAGATAGTTACAAAAATAGTTACATTTTCACACCTTTCTTCCAAACCGTTTTGCAGCCCTCTTAGCATAGCGTTCCCCTTCACTGAAAATACAGCCACAATACGGCTGCCGATAGATGCCTGATTCCACCGCCATATCAATGCCCTGTTGCCAGCCGTGTCTGAAGTCCTGATAGACAAAATTGACTCCGTGTCTGTTTGCAGCCTCCATGCCCAGATTACGGATTGCTTCGTGCTGCTGGTAACGGCTGTAAAGCAACGTGGTGCTGAAACAGTCAAAACCCATTTCTTTTGTCCTTCTGGCTGTAAATTCAAGCCTCATGCTGTAACATTCACTGCATCGGGCTGGATATTCCAGCGCTGGCGCAGTCTGCATCATCTGTTTTATCCAACCGGTCAGTCCATACCCGCCTTCATGCAGCACCGGTATGGAAAAAGAGCCTGCTACCTGTAAAAACGCCTCAAAACGCCTTTCATATTCCATATATGGATGGATATTGGGGTTGTAAAAAAGACATGTGATATCAAAAGGTTTTGTTCTTAGTGCAGTTAAAGGATAAAAAAGGCATGGTCCGCAGCAGCAGTGGAGCAGCAGTTTCATGATTAGAACTCGTATCCTAACATTTCGATGTCTTTTCTGAAATGATCTGCCACAAGCTGTTTAGTATAGGAGTTGTAATAATCTGTGTAATTTGTTCTGTCTTTTGCCTTGCGTTTATGTGGAAGGTGGATATTTTTCAGTCCGACTTTTTCACATACTTCTCTGAAGTCCTCCTCAAGTCTTTCATAACGGCCAATGAAATCCACAAGCACTTTGCCATGCAGGTCAACAAGATAGTCTGACTGAAGTTCAATGGAGGTATCTATGTGATATTGATAAGGCCGGTCGGGGTCCAGCTTCCAGCGAAGAAATGTCTCAAAATCCTCAATGCCATCCATAAGGTGAGGCCGCTCCCGTCTGATATGGTGAAATGAACTGACCTGGAGATCCCACGGATTTCTCACAAATGCAAACTTGAACAGCTCATTGAAAAATTCCCTTGGAAGCATTTCATAGGCAGCGATGACCTTGGAGTGTCTGGGAAACTTGCTGCCAAGTCTGTGACTGAAAAGGGAACTGAGCCTTGAACAGACTGAAAGAGGCACATAAAATGGGTCGGTAAGCCTGACTGTCATCAGCGCTGCCCTGATGCTCGTGCCCCCTGTCTTGGCTATGTGAACAAACAAAAACTTGTGCTTGTATGATATAAACATGTGAATTCTGAAAACTATGGTTTCAGTTTTGTAATTTAATATTTTTCAGGGCGTTAAATTAAACGAGGTTCCAAAAAATAGATTTTTCGTTCAAGGGAAAAGGGAGAGATTGAACGAAAGGGCAATTTTGGGAACCTACATTAAGTGAGTTGTAAAAACTGTGTTGGCTCTAAGGTCAGATCCATGTGAAAGCGGTGCATATTGGCTGTCTGAAATGAAACCCTGACACACCCCATCTGTTCAGCGATGGCAGATTTGAAGATCAGGCCGATTGGTGTTGTGACAGGCACAACCGCTGGAATGTTCGCCTCTGCAGAAAGTTCATATGTGGCCTGAATTTCTGCGCGTGCAGCCCCTATAATCTGGTTTAAAAGCTCACCTATGCCATTTCTTACATTCTCAGACATGTAGTGTGTGGGAATCTCATTGTCAGGTAGCCCCATTGCCCTGAAAGATGCAGAGACAATCTCAAGCGCGGCCTCACCTTGAAAATTGAGCACAAGCAAGCCGTTGTAAGCACCATTAAAACTTACAAAAGCGCCAATATCCTCACAGAGCTGAATGGAGGGCATGAATTGAACGGTTTTTGCCATACCTATTTTGATTCTGCATGAGCGTGCGATAATTTCCTGCACAATTCTTCCAAAAAGCTTTGCCACAACTATTAAAGATGAGTTGCTGTCAGGAACGTAATTCATGATGTGTCACCTTGAAGATATAATTTTATTTATGATAATCTTTTTAACAACAGTCAATGACATTGTCAATCATAAACCAAATTCGTTTCCTGCTCACTCCATCCGCCGCCGAGCGCCTTGTAAAGCGCCACATGGTAAAAGGTGAGTTGTTGTCTGCTTTGAACCAGGCTGTCTTTTGCAGACAGCAGGGAACGTTCAGCATCAAGCGCTGCAAGATAATCTGTCTGGCCGTGGCGATAAAGCTGTTTTGCAAGTTCGAATGTTTTTTCAGCAGCGGCAGCGGCTTCTGTCAACGCCTGCACACGCCTTTGCTCCTGCAAAAGACTGAAGATCATTTCTTCCACCTCTTTTAATGCCTCAAGGACTGTTTTGCGATATTTCAGCACGCTTTCTTCCTGCAAAAGTTTTTGAAGTTCTATAGTTGCAACAGTGCGTCCCGCTGCAAAGACATTCCACTGCACAGATGGGCCTATTGACCAGAATCTGTCAGCCCAGTCTAATGAAGGCAGAGATTTCTTTTGTCTCATGCCCAGAGAGCCAGTCAGAAAAAAGCGTGGGAACAAGTCAGCTTCCGAAACACCAATCTGTGCTGTAGCAGAATGTATTGCAGCTTCCGCGCGACGGATGTCAGGCCGTCTGCGAAGAAGTCCGGAAGGAACTCCTGAAGGAAGAGTCTTTCGTGCAATGGGGATATCACCCGTTTTTTCAAGTTCTTTCACTAAAGATACAGGATTTTGCCCAAGCAGGACTGAGATGGCGTAGATTGTTTTTTGGATCTCTGTCTCAAGACTGAAGATCCTCGCTTCAGTCAAGGCCTTCTGAGTCTCAAATGCCGTCACATCAATAGCTGAGACAAATCCTGCGTCAAACTTCTGGGTAGCTATCTCAAGGGTCATCTGTTGGTTTTCTAAGGACTTTCTGGCTATTTCATGTTGATTTTGATACATTCTCAGCCTCAGGTAGCTGGTTGCCACCTCTGCGCCAAGGCTTACGAGCACATCGCGTTTTGTCTCTATGGCAGCCAGCACCTCTGCTTCCGATGCCTCTGCGCTTCTTTTCACTCTGCCGAACAAATCCACTTCCCACCCGGCATCAAGTCCTTCCTCATAGAGGCTTGATGTCATTGCCGGCGAGGCAGTCCGGTTTCTGAGATAGGAAAATGCGGCATCTATATTCGGAAACCCGGCGGAAACAGCTATCTTTTTAGATGCCCTTGCCTGAATAATGCGAAGCTGGGCCTGTTTTATATCCAGGTTATCCTGCAAGCCCCTCTGGATCAGCAAGCTCAAAAGCGGGTCATTAAATGTCTCCCACCAGTTGGAAAGCCCTGTGATGTCAGTCTGTGTAGTGTCAGTCTGCTTGGGATCAGCAGGACGTCCACTCCATGTTGCAGGCACATTGACAGATGGCCGAATGAATTCAGGGCCAACTGAGCAGGCAGAAAAACTCAGCAGAACAAACAGCAGCACACAACATCTGTTTAACCTATTCATATCTCAATGCCTCAATAGGGTCGAGTCTGGATGCCTTCCAAGCAGGATAAAACCCGAACACAATCCCCACACTGACAGATACGATCACAGATGCAGTAATCGCAGCAGGCGACGCCTCCACTGGCCATTTGAACAGCAGCCTTATAAGCATTGAACCTCCATGACCAAGCATGATCCCGAGTACGCCTCCGATAAGACACAAAACAACTGCTTCCACAAGAAATTGTCTCAATATATCCTTTGCCTTGGCGCCTATTGCCATGCGAAGGCCGATTTCCCTTGTTCGTTCTATTACAGAAACGAGCATGATGTTCATGATGCCCACGCCCCCCACCATAAGTGAGATGGTGGCCACGGCAAGCAGCAGATTTGTCATAAGAACAGTGCTGGCAGAAAGGGTTTTGGTCAACTCTGACACATCCCTGATGTTAAAGTCGTCAGGCTGACCAGGCCTGATATGATGCCGCTGCCTGAGCAGGGAAGTGATTTCCTCAATGGCGGAAGTGATTTCGTGAGGGCTCTGAGCCTTTGCCATAATCATGTCAATCTTTGCAAAACGAACCGGCATAGGGTGATTGGCTGCCTGAGTTGCGCAACGCTCAGGATACAATTCAGGCGCTGTGCCTGGATAAAGGTTGCTCAAGGTGTTGACTGTGGAAGTAGTTGCGCTTTTGGAAGCAGTGGTTGCACTTTGGTTGGCGCTTGTTAAACTGGAGCCGGTTACGCGGTATTTTATAGTAGTCCAGGGCGTAAGTATGATATCATCCTGGTCAAGACCCACCATGTTTGCCCCTTTTTGGGCAAGGACGCCTATCACACGAAATGTGATGTTATTCAGTCGAATTTCCTTTCCAACCGGCGATTCGTCCTGAAATAACTCCCTGACAACTGTCTTTCCAAGCAGACAGACCTTTGTGCTGTTTAACACATCCCGATCTGTAAAAGGCTCGCCTTCTGCAAGATTTTCCAGGTCCTGGATATCAAGATAGGCTGGAGTGACTCCATAGATATAGGTCGGCACCCAGTTTCGGTTGCCATAGACTAATTGTGTGCGCGCCCTGACAATCGGCACAGCATTTTGAACAGATGGGCAATCCTTTAACATCGCATCTGCATCCTGCGGTATAAGCGTAGCCACACTGCCAGCGCCGAAAGTAACACCGCCGCTTGAGGCTGTCCCCGGGCGTATCACCAGCACGTTTGCGCCCATGCTTGCGATGGTTTTTTCAAGGGCAGAGGCAGATCCCTGACCTATCTCCATCATAGCGATCACAGCCCCTATGCCGATAACGATGCCGAGTGTTGTAAGCATGGCGCGCATGGGGTTTCGCCTGAGCGCTTTCAACGCATCCCTGGTGGTTCTGAGAATATTAAACATATTAGCAACTCACCCCACCCGTGGCAGGGATTTATCATAAAGTAACTTTTGACTATTTTTGCACAATTGCCGGTGAAAATCAAAAATACGCAATTTCAACAAGTTAAGTTACTTGGAAGTTACCTTTTTTCGGCAGATATTAATTTGATCACGCAACGTTATCGCCGCACACCTTGCAGCTTCTGCGAAGTTGCTGCCACTGCTTGCATACAACACGCTTCGTGATGCACTGATAATCATTCCAGCGCCATCAATAGTCTGACCAGATTTTACAATTGTTTCTACATCGCCACCTTGGGCGCCGACTCCAGGCACAAGCAATGGCATGTCACCAACTATTTTTCTGATTGCTATCAGTTGTGATGGCCAGGTAGCTCCAACGACGAGCAGACAATTGTTATTTGTATTCCAAGACTCGCTGATTATTCGAGCCACGCGCATGTATAAGGGTTCGCCATTAACCTCTAAATCCTGAATATCTACAGCTCCTGGATTAGACGTGCGACATAACAGTATGGTTCCTCTGTCTTTATATAAAAGAAATGGTTCCACAGAGTCATAGCCCAAATAAGGATTAACAGTCACCGCATCGACCCCATACCTTTCAAACGCCTCGATTGCATACTTTTTTGCGGTGCTGCCTATATCTCCTCTCTTGGCGTCTAAAATGACCAAGATGTCAGGATAATTTTGTTTTATATAAGCTATCGTCTGCTCAAGCTGGTTTTCTGCGCCTTTTGCTGAAAAATATGCTATTTGCGGCTTATACGCACAAACCAAGTCATGGGTTGCGTCAATAATGGCCTTGTTGAACTGAAAGATAGAATCTGAAACATTTTTTAAATGGTCAGGAAAACGCAATGGTTCAGGATCAAGACCGACACAAACCAATGAGTTGGTTTTTTCCCAAATGGTTTTCAACTTTTCATTAAAGGTCATTATGTACTCCTGAAAAGCACAGCATCATTTATTTACTCCAAGGAACTTCCCTCCACATAATGTTTCATATCTATCATCCAATCTGTCTTTGCGTCAATCTAAAACAAGTGCAATAAGTTGGCAATAAGGGGCAATAAGGGGACACCATACTAATTTCTCCCTTTCCATCTCATTGCCGTGCCGGAAAAAGAAGGGGGGCTGCGGATGGCGACGGTAAGAGGACACCATGGCAAACCTCACACCTGATCCTTACGCCTGGAAGTGGAGTAGCGCAAAGGCTCATGCCGATGGAGCCGACGATATTCTTGTAAAGGTATCTAATTTTGGAAACCTCCCAATAAAACCTTTCGCTTTTGAATAGATTTTGTTAGATTTGCGCATCATGGGAAAAAAACAGCAAGTTCGCAAGAAAAAGATAGACGTAACAACCTATAGCACCAAATTTTTCAGTAACCCAGAACCGGAACTGAATGGAAGCGGGATTGTCGAAGTGCTTTTCAGGCCTGGTGCACAACACCTGCACTTTGAAGGTAAAGGGATTGAGGTAAAAAAAGGCATGTATGTCATGGCGGAGACAGAAACAGGAAATGAGGTCGGGATAGTAACCTGTCATCCATTTCGCATCGCCAATACGCTTGAAAAACTGCCCAAAATAATCCGCATTGCCACAGATGAAGAGGTGACAAAATACCAAGAGATATTACAGACTGAAAATGACGCCATGGCATATTGCAAGGAAAGCATAAATGAATTAAGGCTTAAAATGAAGCTCACTCAGGTACGCATGCTCTTTGATGGCTCCAAGATGATTTTTTCTTACTATGCATCTGAACGGGTAGATTTCAGGGAACTTGTAAAAAAACTGGTTTCGCAACTCAAGGTACGAGTTGAAATGAGACAAATAGGCATACGTCATGAGGCAAAGATGCTCGGAAGCATCGGGCTGTGCGGCTACGAAACCTGCTGCTCTGCCTTTCTGTCATGTTTTGATCCCATCTCGATGAAAATGGCCAAGGCTCAGAATTTGCCCCTCAATCCTGCGAAAATCTCTGGTAGATGCGGCAGACTCATTTGCTGCCTGACTTATGAGTACAAATCGTATCTTGAGGAACAGTCATCAGCGCAATCAGATGTCAAAGATGAAGAAGATCAGGAAAAACATGACCAGACATAATGATTTTTTTTACATAACCACCCCGATTTATTACGTAAACGCAGCGCCGCACATCGGCCATGCCCATACTACAGTTGTAGCAGATGTCCAGAGCAGATTTCAGCGTTTTCTTGGCAAAGATGTATTTTTCCTGACCGGCACAGATGAACATGGCGACAAGATCGTCCAGGCTGCCAAAGCAAAGGATGTTTCTCCCAGACAGTATGTTGACGAAATAAGCGCACTCTTCAGACAGATTCTTCCTCAACTCAACATCCATCCATCGCGTTTTATCCGCACTACTGAAAACGACCACATTGCGACTGTCCAGCATATTCTCAGCGATGTTTATGCAAAGGGCGACATTGTATTCAAGGAATATGAAGGGCTTTACTGCTTTGGCTGCGAACGCTTTTACATCGAACGCGAACTTGTAAACGGTCTTTGTCCTGATCACTGCACAGAACCGGTCAAAATGAAGGAGGCGAACTATTTCTTCAGGATGAGCCGTTATCAGGACTGGCTCATTGACCATATACAGCGAAATCCTGACTTCATCACGCCTGAAAGATACAGGAATGAGGCCCTTGCCTTTTTAAAAGAACCCCTAGAAGACCTCTGTATCTCACGACCCAAGACCCGCCTTGACTGGGGCATAACACTGCCTTTTGATGAAAAATTTGTGACTTACGTCTGGTTTGACGCCCTGATAAACTATCTCACAGGTATAGGCTATCCTGACAGCCCTGATTTTGCAAAATACTGGTCTTCGGCAGAACATGTCATTGCAAAAGATATCCTGAAACCCCACGCCATATACTGGCCGACCATGCTGAAGGCAATAGGGCTTGAGGCTTACAAAAAACTCCATGTTCACGGCTACTGGCAGGTAAAAGAGCAGAAAATGTCCAAAAGTCTGGGAAATGTAATCACTCCATCAAAACTTGTGGACACACTGGGCGTAGATCAGACGCGCTACTGTCTTATGAGGGAGATGACATTCGGGCTTGACGCATCTTTCAGCATCGAATCATTCGCCACACGCATAAACGCAGACCTGGCCAATGACCTGGGAAATCTCGCAAGCCGGACCATCACCATGCTATCCAAATATCTGAACGGGGTTGTACCATCTGACCTGAAAGGCACAGAGATGGAGGCAGAGCTTAAAAATCAATGTGTCGCCATCTTTGATCCCTGGAAAAACGAGATGTCAGGATTTGAGTATCACAAGGCGCTTCAGCGTATATGGGAACTGATCAACCATGCCAATAAGGTGATTGACAGAAGGGCTCCGTGGGAACTTGCCAGACACCCTGAGAAAACAGATGAACTCAAGGCGCTGATGTATCACCTGCTTGAAACAATACGGATAGCAACCGCCCTTGTCTGGCCTGTCATGCCTGATTCTTCGGAAAAAATATTCAGGATGCTTGGGCTTGTGCCTGAACCGCTGCTGAACTTTGAGGCCAACAATAGATGGAATGTGCTTGTGCCTGGGACTGTGCTGGACAAACCATCTCCAGTCTTCCCGAGGCTTGACATAGAAGGCGTTGTCAAAGGCTTTGGCGATGTGCCTGATGCAATACGCAAATGTGAAATTCCAGCCGCTAAGGCAAAGACGGATACAAAACAACAAGTTAATGCAGAGAAAAAAGGAGAACCAGCAAAACCAATGGAAGAAGCCCAGAATCTTATAGCTATTGAGCAGTTTGCAGAGGTTGAACTTAAGGTTGCAAAGATTATTCACGCGGAAAAGGTGGCAAAGGCAGACAAACTCTTAAAGCTAACGGTTACAGCACCGGAGGAGCGCACCATTGTCTCAGGGATTGCAGAACACTTTGAGCCTGAAACGCTGATCGGGAAAAAGGTCGTCATCGTCGCAAACCTTAAGCCTGCAAAGCTCAGGGGTATTGTCTCTGAAGGCATGCTGCTGGCTGCCAAGGATGAAAAAGGTCTTCATCTTGTGACATTTGAGGGAGACGGCCCTGAGCCTGGCTCAAAGGTCAAGTAACGCAAGATAAGTTTCAGAGAAGTTTCTGAAATTTCCCACAAAAAGGATGCCGCCATGCCAGTAATCAAATTATCTGTACCCAACATCTCATGTCACCACTGCATCAAGGCCATTACAACAGAACTAATGGACATTGAAGGAATCAGGGATATATCAGCAGATGCGGGGAAAAAAGAGATGCTTGTGACCTATGAATCGCCAGCGACAGAGGCTGTTATTCTGACAACGCTGCAACAGATCAATTATCCCGCCACACCGATCTGATAAAACATTCAGCTCAACCCCACTTGCCATGAACTGCCTCTGTTTTCTGACCTGCAAATCCACTGAGCAGTGAAAGAAACTCCGCCCTGGGCATCTCTTCAGCACCGAATTGTTTAAGGTGTTCTGTCACGACCTGACAGTCGATCATTTTGAACTGCCAGTCTCTGAGCCTCTGAGCCAGGGCGACAAAGGCCACTTTTGAGGCGTCATCTGTATAAGAAAACATAGACTCACCACAAAACACGCTGCCTATTGCAAGGCCGTAAAGCCCGCCAACAAGCCTCCGTCCTTCTTCAACGTCACACCAGACCTCGACTGAATGGGCAATGCCCATGTGATGCAACTTGACATAGGCCTCTATCATCTCAGGCGTAAGCCATGTGCCTTCATCATTGCGCAGCCGTGAGACTGCGCAGGCAATAATCGTCTGTTCAAAGGCCTGATCAAATGTGATCCGAAAGAGTCCGCTTTTGATCTTTCTGAGAAGACGACGTGGAATATGCAGCTTTTCAAGCCACAGCACAAAACGCGGATCAGGAGACCACCACAGGATTGGTTCACCCGGATTGTACCACGGGAAAATGCCAAGTTGATAGGCAAGGATGATACGTTTTGGATGAAGGTCCCCTCCGATCGCCAGCAGCCCCTCGGAAGAGGCCAGATCAGGGGGTGGAAATACGAGGCTTTTACCAAGTTTAAAAACAGGCATTGTTACATGACCGCAGATTCAGCAGGGAGGTTCTGAAAACTGCACTTTCAAACTTCGGCCAATCACATCCTCCTGTAACAAGCCACTCAACCCGTCCTCAATAGCCTTTCTGGCAAGGCTGTCAGCAAGCTCATTTTCATCATGCCCGCTGTGTCCTTTCACCCACGCCCACCCTACTTCATGAGCGCTGCAAAGCCTGTCAAGCCACTGCCACAGATCGCTGTTTTTAACTAATGCCTTTGAGGATGTCCTCCAGCCATTTCGCTTCCAGCCATTGATCCATGTAGTAATGCCATTTTTAAGATACTGCGAATCTGTATGAACCAGTGCCCTGCAAGGACGCTTGAGCGCCTCAAGCGCCCTGATAGCAGACAGAATCTCCATGCGATTGTTGGTGGTTTGAGATGACCATCCTGAAAGCTGTTTTTCATGATCTTTGTAGCGCAACACTGCCGCCCACCCCCCAGGGCCTGGATTGCCGGAGCAGGCGCCATCTGTAAATATCTCGACTATTTCATCAGCCATTTTTCATGACCTTGTCTGCACAATAAACAGTCACCACGCCAAATGTCAGAGGCTTGAAGCTCACATCCCTGAAACCTATTTCAACAAGGAGCCTGCAAAGCTCTTCAGGCGACATGAAGGCCTCTATGGAATCAGCCAGATAACGATAGGCTGCTGCATCCCCTGACACAATTCCACCGATAACAGGTAAAAATCTGTGCAGATAAAAACGATACAATTGGGATAAAACCGGGGTGTCAGGCCTTGAAAACTCAAGGATCACAAGCTTGCCTCCTGGCCTCAAAACCCTGTGCATTTCAGCGATGCCCTGCCTGATATTTCCCAGATTTCTAACCCCGAATGCAACAGTCACCCCCCCAAACTGCCCTGAAAGAAGCGGGAGTTTCTCCGCATCTGCGCAGACAGGGATTATATGGATTATATACTTAGATTCACGGCACACAGAAAGCCTGTGCTGACCATAAGCCAGCATGTCAAAACAAAAATCCAGGGCGCAGACAGGCCTTAACTCATTTTTTACAAGCGTGAGGGAAAGGGGAAGCGTTCCAGCGCAGACATCCAGAAACGGGCCTTCGATGCCATGAAGCTGCCTTGCCACATATTTTCGCCACAGACTGTCAATCCCAAGGCTTAAAACAGAATTGAGCAAGTCGTAGCGATCGGCCACATTGGAAAATTTTTCTTTTACAAAACCTTTTTTTTCTTCTTGATCTTTAAACATTTTTATCCAAAAAAAACAGGAGTATTTACAGCAAGGCCTAAATGGCCTGAGAGCATCTCAAAAAAAAGCGAAAGTCCCTTGATTTTGTCAGTGCTCAAATCGTGTTCGATGCCGGAAAGATAATCAAGAGATAGTTTCTGTCCGATTTCACGGCAACGCCTTGAACCTCTGACAATGGCGTCAAGTTCACCTCGTCCATGCCTACGACAACGGCTTAAAATCTGAGACAGGAGCTTAACAGCCTCATAATCCCTGTCAGCAGTGACTTTTCTAACTGCAAGCACAGCGAACACAAAAGGAAGACCTGTATTATTAAGCCATATCTCGCCAAGATCCATCACATAGTAACCGGTTTGCCTGTAAAGCATCATCAGCGCCTCATCCCCGATGGCAAGGTATGCCGCACAGTCATGAGGAGAAGCAAGAAAGTCACCCATGTTCCCTGAACAGTAAAAAGGCATAACCCCTAAAAAATTTTCCAAAATCAGCTTTAAAAGATTGACGGATGTGGCAGAGCGGGATGTGGTGACAATCCTGCATCCTGTCAGGGTTTCAAATGGCCTTCTGCTGAAAAGCAGAACGCTTTTAACAGCGCCGACAGCGCTGATGGAGATATCCGGCAAAAGCAGATACTCGGACTGATGCAAGGCGTATTCATAAGATGAAACAAGCCCAGCCTGGATCACTCCTTCTGAAAGCATCTGATTGAGGAGAGAGGGATGACCTTCGACAATCTCCCATCCCTCTATGCCGCCCATCTTTTTAAGCGGAACCACTACGGGAAGGGTATTGATGTAATTGACCATGCCGAGCTTTAATCTTGTATTATTCATAAGTCTAAGTCACTATTCAGCAGTGCCCCTGATGCAAGGAAGAGGCCTGCGAAGTGTGCACCTGCACATGAGCAGGCCGATGACGCAGCAGATGAGGTACTGCTGGATAGTTTACCCAGAAATTAGCGGCTCACCCCACCAGTGGCGGGGGTTTATCATTAAGTAACATCTGAC